>JACPRI010000329.1 GCA_016190065.1 Verrucomicrobiota bacterium | reverse complement strand
CTTTCGGGCGTGTCGCTCAAGATTGCCCTCTACGCCTTGCTGCGGTTCCACATTCTCACCACGGCCTGCCTGCACTCCGATTTCAGCCGCTATTTTCTCCTGGGCTTCGGCCTGTTCTCCATGTTCCTTGCCGCGCCGTTCATTCTCGTGCAGAAGAACCTCAAACGGATGCTCGCTTATTCGAGCCTCGAACACGTCGGCCTTATCTGCACTGGCTTTGCCATGAACTCACCGGTGACCATCTTTGGCGCGCTGCTGCACATGGGCTATCACGCGCTGACCAAACCGGTGTTGTTCTTCGCCGCGGGCAACATCCATCAGACCTTCCACTCGCACGAATTCCGGGTCATCGGCCCCGGCGTGGTCAAGGTGTTGCCGGTCACGGTGCTGTTGATGGGACTGGCCGCTGTCTCCGCCATCGGGCTGCCGCCGTTCGGCCTGTTCCTGAGCGAATTGACGATCGTCGGCGGCGGCCTGGCGTCGCAGCAAACGACCGTCAGCGTGTTGATTCTCGTGGCGTTGCTGGCATCGTTCTGCGGCATTCTGCAACAACTCACCCGCATCCTGCTGGGTGCGCGCAAGCACGACGACCATGTCAGCGACGCGCGCCGAACCGACGGCGTGCCCGCGATGGTTCTCCTGTTGGGCGGCTTGCTGGTGTTCAGCGTCTGGCTGCCCGTGCCCTTGTTGGAACTCATGCGCCGGGCCGCAGCCATCATCGGAGGAACGCCATGAACGTGCGGGCTGAAAAATGTCTCGGCCACAGATTTCCCGGCCAGCGGCGCCGGTTTCCTGGTTCACATTTCAAAATTGAGCCTGGGCACGCCACAGGAAATCAGCGTGCGGAAACCGGAGTATCCCTGGAAACTGAGCGCCATGCTCATGGTCTCAGCCATGATCGTGGATTGAGCTGGCTGGATGCGGCCCGATCCGCTTTATCAACTGATCCAGAGCGCAGCGCGAATGATCGGAGGCCTCCGATGAAACGTGTGGCGGGCAAATCACGTTTGGGAATCTGCCAATCCCGAAGGGATTGTGTCTTGAAGCCCAGGGTTGCGAGGAACGAGCTACCCTGGGTAAGGAGCATCAAACCAACAACCCCAACGGGGTTGCGACACGCAGCCTGCATTGCCCTGGTGCCGAAACCCCTTTGGGGTTTTCTTCCAGGATGCATTCGCCCAGGGTTGCTCGTCCCTCGCAACCCTGGGCTTTGTTGCGGAATCCCGTTGGGATTCGGGGGGCAGCTCCTTTCCAAAGCCTGACTTGCGCCCCATCCAGAATGAACCCATGAAAACCTATTCCGCGTCGCATCGGCTTCTAGCTATTCTTTGCTTCTTCCTCGAAGTGCCTTTGGTCCTGCATCCTGTTCTCGCCACCCAGACGGTCGAGTCAGCCGCGCCCCGCTCAGCCTACTTCCCCCCACCGGAGTCCGATGGTGGCTGGCGAAAGCTCGAAGCGACCGAGGACATTCGCCGATTGGCTGGCTTGGACCCCGACAAGCTCGCCGCTCTGAAACAATGGTTGCTGGACTCGGACAAACGCAACTTCGCCGCGGTGATCATCCGCCATGGCTACATCGCGCTGGAAGTGGAGCGCGGCAACAGCGCCAAGACCGATTCGCGCCGCGTCGCGTCGGTTTCCAAAGCGATTTGCGCGACCGTGCTGGCCATTGCCTCCGAACGAAGCCAGCAAGGATTGACGCCCAGGAAAATGAAGTTCGACGATCCGGCTTTTCAATTCATTCCTTGGGCGCGCCCGCTCAGTGATCCGCGCAAAGAACAGATCACCGTCAAACAGTTGTTCAATCATACGTCGGGCATTTGTCCCGAAGCGATCGGCGCGCCAAATGACGGCACGTGGGAATACATCCTGGGCCACACCGGAGACGCGCGGACGGCGAAACTGGCGTTTGATCCGGGGACGGGCAGCGGCTATTCCACGCACGCCCTGCATCACGCCGCGCTCGTCTGCGAGACGGTGACCGGGATGCCGTACGATCAGTTTGCCATTCGAGCGTTGTTCAAACCCATCGGCGCCGAGCACTGGTGGTTTCAATATTACGACGGGGGCGAGAAATACGGACGGCATCCGTCGCACGGCATGGGCATGCCCGCGCGTGATCTGGCGCGCATCGCTTACTGTTTGCTCCAGGGCGGCCGTTGGAAGGACGAGCAGATCATCCCAAAATGGTTCGTCGATGAGACGGGCGCGCCCACGCACAACGTCTCCGGCCCGGAAATGCGCTTCAAGCTCAACGCCCAATCGTTTTCGCACGCCTGGGAACTCCCGGCGCGGCTCACGGGCGAAGGCGGCCGCCGCGGCGATGGCATTCCTGCGGACGCGCGGCACAAACCCGGTTCCGGCGGACAACTCATCGCCTGGGTGCCGAGCCTGGACCTGGTGATCACACGGCAGACCGGCAGCAGCGGCGACTGGGCATACGAAGAATACGTGCGGCGGGCCTGTGATGCGGTGATCAAGTGAGATCAAAGTAACCATGAGAACATCCAATGCGATGGAGAGCGCACGCGCTCCCGTAGCGCAGATTTGCAATCTGCCATATCGCGGAATTGCATTCCGCAGGCTCCGGCGCAACTCGAACGCCCCGGAAGCCGCTACCGCGACGCCGATTGCAAATCGGCGATACGGCGCAGCGCAGCCCGCGACGATTTCGGGCGATACTGATAGACTTCAAGTCTGCGCTACGTCGGATGGAGAGACGCGCCAGCACATTTGAGATCGACACAACATCGGCATGAACCTGCTCCCGGGATTACGGATCGTTTTTGACGAACTGACGCAGCGCTTCGGCGCGCAGATCGAGCACGCGCACGCGCCGCAGCTCAACGAACTTTACCTGCACACGCCCGTCGTGCTGGCCGGCGGACTCTGTTCCATTCTTTATCGGAAGTATCAAGCACGGCTGGCCGGAGTCTTCGCAGAAGATGCCAGAGCGAGAGACAAGGCGTTTTTCGTTTATTACCTCTATGCCCTCGATTCCGCGCATGGCTTTGTCATCGTGCGCGTCCCTGTGCCTGCGGACCATCCGGAGCTGCCCTCGCTTACGAACGCCATTCCCGCTGTGAACTGGCAGGAGCGCGAAGTGCAGGACCTGTTCGGCCTCAAACTAGTCGGCCATCCTAATCCGCGCCGTTGCGCGTTGCACGACGACTGGCCGGAAGTGCATCCGCTCCGCAAAGATTTCGATCTGAAGACCCAATTGCCTCCGTTCCAAGGCGAGCGGCACAAGTTCCGCAAAGTCGAAGGCGAAGGCGTGTTTCAAGTGCCGGTCGGCCCCGTGCATGCCGGCATCATTGAGCCGGGCCATTTCTTGTTCAGCGTCGCCGGCGAACCGGTTCTTTATCTGCAACTCCGTATGTTCTACGTGCACAAAGGCACGGAGAAACTGTTCGAGAGCCTGCCCATCCCGCATTGCGTTCGGCTGGCGGAAAGCATTTCGGGGGATTCCAGCTTTGCGCACGCGACCGCGTTTTGCCACGCGATCGAGCGCGCCGCGGAAGTGGACGCGCCGCCGCGCGCCCGCGCCTTGCGCACGATTTGTTTGGAGCTGGAGCGGATTTACAACCACGTCGCGGACATCGGCGCGATTTGCACCGACGTGGCCTTCGTCACTGCGCATATGCACGCCATGCGCCTCAAAGAGCAGGTGCTTCGCGCCAACGAGCAGGTCACGGGCAATCGGCTCCTGCGCGGCATGGCCTGTCTGGGCGGAGTTCGGTTCGATTTTGACGCGGAACAAATCCAGGCGTTGAGCAACGTGCTCAATTCTCTCGAACCGCAGTTCAATTCGCTTGTGGAATTGATCCGGTCGCATTCGGGGACGCGCGACCGGCTCGAAACGACCGGCGTGCTCAAACCCGAAGTCTCGCGCGACCTCGGGGTGGTGGGCATCGCCGGACGCGCCTCCGGGTTCGACCACGACTTGCGCCGCGATTTTCCGCACGCGTTCTACGATCAAGTCAGCTTCACCGTGCCGGTCTTCACGGAAGGCGACGTGCAACGGAGGATGGTGGTGCGCCGCGAAGAAATCTTCCAATCGTTCGCCATCATTCGCCAGACGCTTGACAAGCTTCCCTCCGGCCCGATCCAGAGCCGGCTTGAACAAGTGCCGCCGGATCGCGTGGCGCTCGGCTATGTCGAAGGCTGGCGCGGCGAAATTTTTCACTGGGTCCATACCGCGCCGAGGAATCGCCTGGCGCGCTGCAAAATCAAGGACCCGTCGCTACAAAATTGGCCGGCCCTGAGCGAAGCGATCCTGGGGAACATCATCCCAGATTTCCCAGTCGTAAACAAAAGCTTCAACCTCTCCTATTCAGGAACGGATCGGTGATTACGTTAAAACGTTAAATCGGTTAAATGAGTGGAACGAGTTGGATGATTCAGCGGATCGCCGCGAGGCATAGAGCCGAGGGCCGTTCTTTACCGTGTTTTATTTAACCTTTGTAACGATTTAACGATTTAACCACTTTTAACGTATGTTCGATGTCCTTCGCCAAAGTCTGAACACGGGCGTTGTCACGACGACCTACCCGGCCGCAAGCCCCGAGGTCTCCAACCGCGCGCGCGGCAGGCCGGAGATTGATTGGGCGCAGTGGAAGGACGCGCGTCCGGCCGCGGCCGTTTGTCCAACCGGCGCGATCGCTTTTGCGGACGAGGGAACGAGACGGACCGCCAGCCTGGATCTCGGCCAGTGCGTGTTTTGCGGCCTTTGCGCGGACGTCGATCCGGCGATTCGAATGACCAACGAATGCGAACTCGCCGCTCGCGGCCGAAGTCGCCTGATCGCCAGCGCCCATTACAAACTCCAAAACGACGGAACCCACGAAAAACTTCTCGATGAACCGACGTTGGGTGGCGCTGGCACCACGAACAGTGCCATGCAGGCCGCCGGCCAGGAATTGCAGGCGCGCCTGGATGCCGTCCTGGGACGTTCGCTTCACATCCGCGAAGTCGATGCCGGTTCGTGCAACGGCTGCGAGATCGAGATCGTTGGCTTGAACAGTCCGGTCTATGACATCGAACGCTTCGGCATACACTTTGTCGCTTCGCCGCGCCACGCGGACATGCTGCTCGTCACCGGACCGGTCACTCGAAACATGGAATTGGCCTTGCGGAAGACTTACGACGCGATGCCTGCGCCGCGCCTCGTCGTGGCGGTGGGCGCGTGCGGGTGCAGCGGCGGCATCTTCGGACGCAATTACGCGACGTGCGGGGGTGTGGACGAAGTGATCCCGGTCGATGTTTATGTTCCGGGCTGTCCTCCCAATCCGCACGCGCTCCTGCACGGCATTCTGCTGGCCGTTGGACGGATAGGAGAGAAACGCTGATTCGGTCACGGTCGCCGGCGTTTCGCCGCGCCGGTCTTGTAAGCGGCCGCTTCCACGGCTTGGGCGACGCGGGGAACAACGTCGCGGTTGAATAGGCTGGGAACGAGGTACTCCTCGCTCAGTTCCTCCTCCGTGATGCACCCGGCGATGGCCCGGGCGGCAGCCAGTTTCATCGCTTCGTTGATCTCGGTGGCGCGCGCGTTGAGCGCCCCGCGAAAGATGCCCGGAAAGCCCAACGCGTTGTTGATCTGATTGGGATAATCACTGCGTCCGGTGGCGAGGATCCGCGCATACGGCGCCGCTTCTTCCGGCATGATCTCCGGCACGGGATTCGCCAGCGCGAAGATGATTCGATCTCGGGCCATCTTCTTCAAGGCGGAACCCTTGATCAGCCCTGGACCGCTGACGCCGACGAATAAGTGCGCGCCTTTCAAGGAGTCCTCCAGCGCGCCGCTGACGTTGCGGGGATTGGTGTTGTGCGCCAGCCACGCTTTGCTGGCATCCAGGTCCGGCAAGCGCCGCCGGCTGATGGCGCCTTTGCGGTCGCAGCAAACAACATCGCGCGCTCCGCCAGCCATGAGCATCTTGGTGATGGCCACACCCGCCGCTCCGGCGCCTGCGATCACGATGCGCAGTTCGGGAAGTTTTTTCTTCACCAGCTTGAGTGCGTTGAGCGTGGCCGCGAGAACGACGACCGCCGTCCCGTGCTGATCGTCATGAAACACCGGAATGTCGAGTTCGGATTTCAGACGCTGCTCGATCTCGAAGCAGCGCGGGGCGCTGATGTCCTCCAGATTGACGGCGCCAAACCCCGGCGAAATCCACTTCACGGCATTGACGATGTCCTCGACGCTTTTGGTGGCGAGACAGACGGGGTAAGCGTCGATGTCGGCAAATTGTTTGAACAACATTGCTTTGCCTTCCATGACCGGCATGGCCGCTTTGGGCCCGATGTCACCCAGACCGAGCACGGCGGTGCCATCGGTCACGACGGCGACCGAGTTCTGTTTGATGGTCAGCGTGTTGGCCTTTTGGGGATCGTCGTGAATGGCCATGCAGACGCGCGCGACGCCGGGTGTGTAGGCCATCGAGAGCGTGTCGCGCGTCGTGAGCGGCACTTTATTCTGGATGCGAATTTTTCCGCCGAGATGGAGGAGGAAGACGCGATCCGAAACGTGCAGGACGGTGATGCCTTTGATACGCCGAACGGAGTCCACGATCGCCTGGGCGTGGGCGTCGTCGCGGGCGTTGACCGTGAGGTCGCGGACTTTGTGCCGCTTATCGGCGCGCACCACGTCCACGGCGCCGGGATCGCCTTTGAGTTTGGCGATGGCGGCCAAAACCCGGGCGAACATGCCGAACCGGTTTTCGACCTGGAGGCGCATGGTGAAACTGTAACTGACACTGGTTTGAGCTAGAGACATAACATTTTGAAAAGACATCTCGAAACGGCAGTTGAACGGCAGAGAACACGGCGCGGCAAGCCGTAGCCGAACTCGTAAAAACGTTACAAGGTTAAATCGTTAAATCGGTTAAGCCTTCTCTCTGTGCTGTCAATCGTTCAAATTGCTCGCTGGCTGCGAAGATTCTGCACGGAGCGGACCGCGACCGGTCCCCGGTCGCAGCACGAGCGCAAGTCGAGGCGTTCCGGAGAATCCTCGACGCTTTGGCCGAGCCGATGCGCTGCGGACGGGGACCGGCCGCGGACCTTTTGGTTTGCGGTTTTGCCGCGCTGCGTTCTCTGCGCTTAATCCGAACAGCCGCTTCCAGACTAAACGGTTTGCACTGCAAGGAAAGCTAACCTTCGAAGCGGCGAAGGCACTCCACCGTTTTTGGCTTTTTCCAATCCGGAAGGCGGGGAATCTGCTTATCGCTCGACTCGGAACGCGACATCCAGCCCGCTTTTGGACACGCCGCCGTCATCCTTGCCGTTGTTGCCGACGCTATACACGGCGTAACCTTTCTCCAGCTTCTTGTAACGAAGGGGCCGGCCGTCGAACGGGTCTCGCGGGACGCTCGCGATCAGTTGCGGCACGAGCGCTTCGAGCGATTCGGGGAGTTGGCCATGGTTCTGCAAACGGTGCCGCTCGATGGCCAGGGCGGTTTGCGCGCCGCGCAGCAACGCAGTACTGGCTGCCTCCTTGGCCAGTGCTTTTTCCATCGCGGGAAGCAGCATCCCCGAGAAAGGACGCAGCAATCGAGAGGGCCCTTGCAGGCCCGTGGTCAGACGGAGGCCGGCCTCTTTCGATTTTTCCAAGGCCTCGGGGAAAGGGAGCTCCGAGGAGTCAATCCAATCCTGCATGATCTGGCGGTAGAAAGAGAAGTCGCGGCTCCGCAAGCCGGTGATTTTTGTCAAAGCCAGCAAAACGCTGAAGCCGAATGTCGGGCCGCGGCCCGCGCTGGGATCCATCATGCGAACGAATTGGGATGGCGGCATTCGAAAGGCGTGCACGCCCAGGCATCGCTCCCCGGCCAGGCCACGCGTAAAGGAGGGCCGGCCCAGCGATTCGGCATCGCGCAACGCGGTTGAGAGCGCCTCGAGTTGAGATTCGGTCAATTCGTGGCGGGCCAAAATCTTTTCCAAGGCGGATTGGGCGATGGCCACGCACGCGATGCGCACCAACTGCGAGATCAGCAAGGGTTCCTGCGCGATCGATTGAGAAATCGCCAGCGCATCGCGATAAGATTGCAGCGCAAGTTCCAGCCGGCCTTCGTCCGCGTGCAGGATTGCAACGTTTCGCAATTGCTGCACGAGTTGTTTGATTTGGGACAAGTGCGGCAAGAGCGTGTTGGCGCCCAGGTTGAGATCGACCAGGTAGCGGCACTGCTTCAAGCCGGCGGCTTCGTGCGCCAGATTGAGCGCCGTCTGGTTGTTCGTCCAAAATCGGTTGAGCTGGTCCCTGACGTCCGGCGTCAGCGGCGTCTCGCCGCTAAAGGACGTGACCGGGGCGGCGAGTTGAGCGGCCGCTTCCATGATCTTGAAGGCGGCGTTTTCGCCCACCGTGACCGCCGGATACCAGTCATTCAACTCGGCCAGGCTGACAGGGGATCCGGCCTTTCGAATCGCCTCCAATTGTCGATCTGCACGGCGGTTTTGCCAAATGCCAAAACAGGCGATTCCGATGACGCTGATGGCCAGCCCAAACCAGAAAGTCCGCAGGCCTCTTCGTGAGGAAGAGCGGGAGTGAATTTCATGCTTCATGCTACGACTTGCGTTTGAAGCCAGGAAGGCGGGCGCGCCCGCACCGGGTCTTCGGATCAATTGGACCACGCATTCCGCATCTTGTCACGAATGTGGAGGCAGCGGGCCGCTCCAGGAGCGCGAAATACAAGGCTGATCCGGGGATTGCAGCCTTGTGGTTCTCAGGCTAAACTCGGGTCATGATCGACTTGACAGAGATTCAACCGCGCGGTGTGGATCGGTTTGAAACGCGCCGGCCAGTGCCTCCGGCCAAGCTGGATGCGCTTTCCAAGGAAATCCTTGCGCTGAAGAAAAAGCTAAACGCCGTCATCCTCGCCCACAATTATCAAGTCCCGGAGATTCAGGACGTGGCGGATTTCGTCGGCGACTCGCTCGGACTTTCCCAGCAAGCCGCCCGGACGAGCGCCTATATCATTGTGTTCTGCTGGGTCCATTTCATGGCCGAGACCGCCAAGATTCTCAATCCGGGCAAGATCGTCGTTTTGCCGGACAAAGACGCGGGTTGTTCGCTGGAAGAAAGTTGTCCGGCGCCCAAACTCAAGGCGTTGCAGGACACCAGTCCGAATTTCTGGACCATCGCTTACATCAATTGCAGCGCCGAGGTCAAAGCGCTCAGCGATGTCATTTGCACCAGCGGCAACGCGGTGAAGATCGTCAATGCCGCCCCCAAGGATCGCGATCTTCTCTTTGTGCCGGACGAGAACCTTGGGGCGTGGGTGATGGAGAAGACAGGCCGCCCGATGACGCTCTGGCGCGGCAATTGTTACGTGCACGTCGAGTGGACGCACGCGAGCATCGTGCGCATTCGCAGCCAGCACCCGGGCGCCCCGCTCGTTGCGCATCCGGAATGCACCCGCGCCGTGCGGATGCTGGCCGACGAAGTCTGTTCGACCGAAAAGATGGTCGGCTATTGCCGGCAAAGTCCGGCCCAAGCGATCATCATCGCCACCGAAGCCGGGATGCTGCATCGATTGAAGAAGGAGTGCCCGGACAAAGAATTCATTCCCGCACCCACGGACAATTGCCGGTGCAATGAGTGCCGCTTCATGAAGCTGAACACCCTGGAGAAGCTTTACGACTGCATGGCCAATCTTGCGCCGCGCGTGGAGTTGAGCGAGGCCACGCTCGAGCGCGCCCGCCTGCCGATCGAGCGCATGCTGGAGATTTCCGCGCGGCCGTAGCAACCACAAAACCCGCAGCGCGGGAAAGCCGCCACCGAAGTCGTCAAAGCGTTACAACGTTAAATCGTTAAAACGGTTAAATGGGTTAATTGCCCGCGCGAGTGTTAGTCCTCCCTGGCGCGCCTCTCAAACGTCACGCAGTGTTCCGTGAAGCCGAGTTTCCGCCAAAAATCTTTCGCGCCCTGGTTGTGAGCCAGAACATCCAGGAGAACGCGCGCCTTGGGAGGAAACACTGCGGTCAGCAATAACCGGACTGCCTCACGGCCAATTCCCTGCCGCCGTCGCGCGCGTTGCACGAAAAAATGCCGGAGAAAGATGAATCGATCCTCCGGGGAACGCTCGCCGACACAATACAGCGCGTAAGCCAGAACCTCGCCTCCCTCTTCAAAAAGGACGGCCCGATGATCGCCTTGAAGCCAATTCCGAATCCGCTCCACCAGTTGTGGCTGCGTCAGGTCATTCGGGTGCCCCTCGTCCTGGATGAGCTGTTCGTTGAGCGCCGCCAATAAATCAAGATCTTCTAAGGTGGCCAAGCGGCAGGTCATCGTTGCGATGGTGATGAGTCAACCACTAATCTTCACTGATGACCACTAATTCCACTCAAGCGAACAAACTAGCGGGATTCGCGGAGTTCGGCACAATCTTCCCGCCATCCAAGACATTCTCCAGCCGGCCTCGATTCCAGCGTCGCAGCCGGTAAAGCGTGGCGAAGGTGAAATCAGGAGCCGCTTCCCCCTGGCCGCCGACCAGCTCGCTCCCGCGCCGCACGTTGTCCTGCATCCAGGCGGGCAGGAACAGGTGAAACGGATTTCGCGTGACTTCACCGACGTGAAACGACGTCCCGGTCACCAGGTCCGCGACGTCCTCCGGGCTGGATTCCACCATAAGGTTCGGCGTCGCCATTGCACCCCAGAATTCGGTCTCGACCGTGTAGCAACTGAAATCGCCGCCTAGACTTTGCAACGCATCCAGGACCAGAAAATGGGTGCCGATGTGCGTGCTGTTCCAGTCCTGTTCGTGAGGAAAGAAAATGATCTTCGGCCGATTCGCTGCCAGGACTTGCGCGATGATGCGAACCGATTCAGCCCAGACGCCCGGTTCCTGCGACCGTGTTTTTGCGTTCACTTTTTCAAGTCCGTTCGGGCGGGTCTGGATCAATCCGTAACCCATGTATTCGCACGCGCCTTGCAGCTCGTTGAAACGCTCGCCTTGCCGCTCCTTCTTACTCCCTTGAGTGACGGCGACGTTGATGATTCGCATCCGCGCTTGCCTCAGCAACCGGAGCGGCAGTCCGGCGATGATGCATTCGTCGTCTGGATGCGGAGAAAAGATCAGGACCTTTGGAGCGTCCGAGGGCAACTCAGGGCTGGGAGTTTCGACTCGAGAACCGGGAGGGAGCGATTTCCCTTCCGTCAACAGGCGGAGATACTCGGCCACGAACGTTTGATAGGGATTCATGGGAAGTTGTGGTTTTGATTTCCCGGCATTCTCACCGGTCCAGGCTCAAGTCGGGATTGACCTGGATCAGAAGAATTGCGCACAGATATCTCGACTGAATTCATCCCCCTGCGGCTTTATATCAGGCCAGGCAAACTCGCCGCCGCAATGGCCTGGCCGTGCCGTTTCTCTTTCTCGTCCGGGAGGTGCAACGTGATCTTTCCGGACAACTTCGGGGCCTCAGCTTTTAACACTTCCTTGGCGCCAGCCACAATGACATCGCCTCCCAGCCCAGACGTTACACGGCCCAGGATCAGCACGTGATTGAAATCGTAGTACTCGGTGTAATGCAGAATCGCGTATCCGAGATACG
>JACPRI010000030.1 GCA_016190065.1 Verrucomicrobiota bacterium | reverse complement strand
TGGGTGTAAGCGCGATAAGTCGAGAACTCCGTGCTATAGCCCAGAAACGGACTGCGGTGCAGGCCGTCCAGAAAACCCTCCACGACCGTGCGCGCCAGCAGCGAGAGATCGTCAATGATCGCGAGCGTCTGGGCGCTGATGTTGAGCGTGGAAGGCATGGGTTTCGGAATGACGAATGACTAATGCCCCCAACCTTGGAAATTCGTCCTTCGATATTCTTTCGTCATTGGTCATTCGTCATTAGTTCATTTATCGCTTGGCTTCACTTCACCGAGGAGTTTTTCGATCACGTCCGTGACTGTGACCTTCTGGGCGCGCGCGTTGAAATTGGTCAGAATACGGTGCCGCAGCACCTGGGGGGCGACGGAGCGGACACCTTCATAATCGGCGCAAAGTTTGCCGCTCACGGCCGCAAGCGCTTTGGCGCCGAGAATCAAGTATTGCGAAGCCCGCGGGCTGGCGCCCCAGCGCACGTAATCCTTCACATAGGCGGGCGCCAGAGGGTCTTCCGGACGGGTGCGCGAGACGAGCTTGACCGCGAAACGGATCACTTCATCGGACACGGGCATCGCCCGCACCAGCTTCTGGATTTCGACGATTTCATTCGCGTCCAACACCGGCGTGAGTTCCGGGACTTCCGTTCCGGTCGTATTCCTAACCACCAATTCCTCCTCGGCATTCGTCGGGTAGCCCGCGTGGATGCTGAACATGAACCGGTCGGCCTGGGCTTCGGGCAGCACGTAGGTCCCTTCCATCTCGATCGGGTTCTGTGTGGCGAACACGTGGAACGGCAGGGAGAGCGCATACGTCTTCGAGCCGATCGTGACTTCGCGCTCCTGCATCGTTTGCAACATCGCCGCCTGCGTCTTCGGGGGAGTGCGGTTGATTTCGTCGGCCAGGACTAAATTGGCGAAGATTGGCCCCGGCAGAAACTCCAGGCGCCGCTGACCGCTGGCCGGGTCCTCCTGAATGATGTCCGTGCCTGTGATATCCGACGGCATGAGGTCGGGCGTAAACTGGATTCGGCTGAACGCAAGGTTCAGACTTCTGGCCAAGGAACGGACCAGCAGCGTTTTCGCCAGGCCCGGCACACCCACGATCAAACCGTGCCCGCCGCAAAAGATGGTGAGGAGAACGTTATCAATGACCTCGCGCTGGCCTACTATGGCCTTGGAAATCTGTTCGAGGAGGCGCGTGCGCTTCTCGGTCAGCTTGGTGATGGCCTCGACGTCCGGTTGGGTTGAGTTCGAGGCAGACGCGGGTGCATGGGCAGAAGGCATATCGATTCCTGGCGGTATCTTTTATGTGGAGTTTAGAACACTTTGTGAACGCGTTTGTTTCAAATTTGTGAAATGTGCAGCCCGTGAATAAGCCGTCCGGACGCAACACGGCGCGATTTCATGATCAGTTGAACGTCACAAACAGTGATTTAGACCACGCATTTGGGCCGCCGTTTCATGACGGCTCTAAGGCAAGCGAAGAAGCCGGAGCGACCCTGTGTCGAACCACGCCTCCCCGCCTGACGCCTTCAACTCGCAGACGAATTCCACTTCTGTCGCGGCGTCCCGGACGGAGAATTGATAGACAAACTCCCTCCAATCGCTGGTGCCCATGAGGCCCGGAGGCTGAGCGCCCTGAGAGATTCGCAACTCCGCGCCCGTGCCGTCTTCCCCTGGAATCGGCCTCACGTCTTTGGTCCGGATTCGACCCCTGAATTGGTATCTGCCTTGTTCGAGCAGCATTCGGGTCCGCCAGGAACCAATCGAACTCACTCCCGGGGCGGTGATGTTCAGCAGTGAACCTCCGTCCGGGACGCTTGGCTGCGGGAATCCTGGTGCTCCCAACGTCGTCCGGGGCCGCCAACCACTCAGGCGAACGGCCTGGCCAGCTTCGATCCTCGGCACACTGACCACCGCGCCGAGTTGGTGGCTAAGATTCTCAATTCTCTGCGAGATTCGCCCCTTTAGCCGATCCACGTTGATGTCGTGACGATGCCCGGCGTCGATTCCCGTTTCCGCGATGGCCGGGCGAATCCGGGCGGATAATTCATCCACGCGTTGGAGAATGGAATCGACCTTGAACACGTTCGTCGCAAGCTGCGACAACCGCTCCAGGTAACGCCTGCGGCCTTCTGAAGTGTTCATCACCGCCCGGGCCACCAGGCCTTGCATCCCCGGCATGATCGAACCGCTGGCCCGTCCTCCCGGCGCGCCGAAGGTCTGATCTAGCCCGTGTGGCATAAACACCATCCTTTTGGAGTCCAGGTCGTGAAAAACGCGCCAGTTGTTCCGGTTCATGGCGTAACCATCCCAGTGGACCAGCAACACCTCCATCGCCAGAAAGGACAGGAAACGGTCCACATCGAGCGCCTGCTCAAGCCGCGCCATCCGCTTGGTGGGGTCCGGTTCAAACGCGGCCGCGGCCAACGCTTTCAATCCGGAATGGTCATTGGGATAATCGCCCGAATTGATTCCCAGACCGTCCGTGATGTCGCGGATGAATCCGCCGTCGTAAAGATTGCCCTTGGTGTTTTTGAAATATCGCTTCAGGAATTGCTTGTTAAACCCTTCGGTCAGCACGTAGAGACCCAGATCGCGCCCGTTCAATGCCACCTTCGCGTGGGCGGCGCGGGGGACCGGCACGCCCGCCGCTTCGAACAGCTCCCGGCTGATCTGTTCTGACAGGAAGGATCGATCCTGGACGGAGTTGTTGAGGGAGAACTTCTGCAAGCCGTGGAAGGACTGGTTTGACATGAATTTGTCGAAGTTCAACGTGAAGGCCGGATTCCGATCGATCGGGCGGAAACTCCCGGCCGCCCCTTTCAAATGAACGGCGACGTTGTGATAGACGTTCTCGCCTTCCCGGATGGTCGCCCTGACTGTGGGCCGCTTCTGGCCGTTTCCCCAGTGCGTGTTTCTCAAAGCGGCGATGCCTGCGGGCGAGATTTCAATCTGAATTCGCCAGACGTTGGTGCTCTGGAAGACTTCGCCGCCGGAATCGGGTTTGGCCTTCCCCTGGGCAAAGGCAATGGGAACGCCCCCCATCAACGCCAGAAGAACTACCGAAAGACTAGGTGGCCGAACCCGGTGCATTGGCGCAAACATAACAGGTACCGATACGGATGCGGTCGCAATCTGGTGCAGCGATCTGACCTTGTCCAGTTCGAGTCGTAAAAATCGACACGAGCGAATCGGGTTCGCCGAACCAGCCGCCCAAGAACCCAGGCAACCACGGATTTGTCGCAAATTCTTCAAACCTTGATTAACCACAAAGCGCGCGGCGAAGCTGCCACCGAATCGTCCTCGTCCTCGATTCCACCATTCGATTACGAGGACGAGAAATTTCACCGCAGCCTGCGAGTGATTTGGACGATTGCAGTGCAAAGGGCGCAAAGAGGATGACGGAACCCTTTGCGATCTATGGTTCTTTTGCGGCTCTCTTGTCTGTGTCCATCTGCGTCCATCGGTGGTGTTCCTCTTTTGGTTGCAGCAGTCGCGCTGGGTTTTGTGGGTTGAACTTCATTTTCCAGCGTAATAGTCACAGCGCACTCTGAGCGGACAACACCCGCACCGAGGCTGCCGCGCCGTACAAACCGCCGCCGCGAAATCCAGCAACGCATAATGGTAATCCGCAGGACGGCGACGCGGCACGCACGCCGCAGCCGCGTTGATCATCTCCTTGCGCCGGCGCGCCTCTCCTTCCAGCCTGAGCCCGAAAAAGCGTCCGATCACCCGGACCACATTGGTGTCGATCAACGGTTCCGGGAGGCTCAGCGCGAAACAGCGCACAGCGCCCGCCACGTAGGGCCCCACACCTGGCAGCGAAAGCAATTCCGCCTTGCCCGTCGGCACACGCACACGGAACCTCCGCTGAATTTCGCGCGCCAGCTTCACGACGTTGTCCGCGCGCCATTCCAATCCGAGCGGTTTCAGCTCGCGCCGAATCGACATCGGACGCGCCCGCGCCAGGGATTGAGCGCCGGGAAACTTTTTCAGAAAACGCCGGAACACCGGCTCCACCTGAACCGCCTGCGTGCGCCGCAACATCAGCTCAGCCACGAGCACGCGATACGTCGTTCGCCGCCGGCGCCAGGCGAAGGAGCGCCGGTTTTTGCTGAACCACTGAAGCAGAGCCTTCTGAAACTGACGGATGAGATGGGGAGCGCACGCGCCCTCGCGTGCCGTGGTCGGCGCCCTCGCCGACCACACTTTTC
>JACPRI010000330.1 GCA_016190065.1 Verrucomicrobiota bacterium | reverse complement strand
GCGCAGGCGAGAGTGCAGCTAATGCAATACCCTATCGCTTCAGCAAACCATCGGGATTCCAGGCTGCCCAACCGATGAAAACTACCACCGTCCAACGCACCAACGTCGTTTTGCATCCGGATCGCGCGCGGGTGTTGTTGCGTCCGTTTTTGCTCCCGAACGATCTTCGAGCCACCCGAATCTGCGCCCAGGTCATGGCCCTTCCTGAAAGCGAAGTCCACGCGTCCTGGGAGCAGGTCCAGCGGGAATTCGGCGACCGCCATCCGAAAATCCAGGATTTCCTGAGCCGGCGGTTCGAGCAGGCTCGCCCTTGTTTGCACACCCGCGAGAAACTGTCCGAAGAACGGGAACAGTTGCTCGGCGCGTATTTCAGCCACGAGTATTCACTCGAAGCCGCCGCGTTGTTCAATCCCTCGATCGTGCCGCACCCCGATCAATCCGGCCTGCCGGCGGGCTCGTTGCGTTTCATTCTGAGCCTGCGAGCGACGGGCGAAGGGCACATTTCATCGATCACGTTTCGCACGGGATTTCTGGACACCGAGGGCAACATTACCATCAACGCGCCCACCCGTTATTGCCTGGAGCCGGACCAGGTGCCCAACGCGTTTTATGAGAAGCGGCTTTTCGAGCGGAAGCTCCGGGAGCTTGGGTTGATCGGCGACTTCACCCGGCACACGCTCGAACACCTGGGAGAAACATTCACGCTCGAAGAACTGCGCGCCAGTGTCACGAACGCTGCCCAGCAGCTCGGCGCACGGGATCAGCAAACCAAAGCCATCGCCCGAAAAACCCTGATGCTGGCCCAGTCGAATTACGAAGTGCGATTCGCGCCGGACTCCCGCTTGTCCGAGCGCGTGTTGTTCCCGGTCACCCCCTCGCAGAGCAACGGCATCGAGGACGCCCGCTTTGTTCTGTTTCAAAACGAGGACGGCACGCGGACGTATTACGCGACTTACACTGCCTACGACGGCAAATTAATTCTGCCGCAATTCATCGAAACGCCCGACTTTCTCCATTTCAAATTCATCACCCTGAACGGCCCGGCCGTGCAGAACAAAGGCATGGCGCTCTTCCCGCGCATGATCCAAGGCCGCTACGCCATGCTCGGCCGACAGGACGCAGAGAACATTAGCGTGATGTTCTCGGATCATCTGCATTTTTGGCACGCCACCCAAATCCTTTTGAAGCCGACGTTCCCCTGGGAATTCATTCAGTTGGGCAACTGCGGTTCTCCGATCGAAACCGAGGCTGGCTGGCTCGTGCTCAGCCACGGCGTGGGGCCGATGCGCAAATATTGCATCGGCGCTTTCCTGCTCGACCGGGAAGACCCAACCAAAGTCATCGGTCGCCTGCGCGAGCCGTTGATCACGCCGAACGAAAATGAGCGCGAAGGATACGTGCCCAACGTCGTTTATTCCTGCGGCAGTCTCCTGCACGGGCGGCAGCTCATTATTCCCTACGCCATGTCCGACTACGCCACCACATTCGCCACGCTGTCGCTCGACGACGTGCTCGCCGCGATGGAATAGCCGGCCTGCCAGGGCGCGAAGCCGCTGCAAAAGACCGCTGGCTTGCTGGCCTGTCGCTGCCCACAGGTGAGTTCTCACTGGCCACTTGGGGCGAAGCCTTCTTGGGATTCGAGTCTCAACACGTTGCCGCTGAGCACGCGGAGGTTGGACCCGGACTGGCACAGCGCCAGCTAAAGGAGAGAAGAATGATTACCAGGACGACGACGTTTGGAGGCGCGCTGCTTATCATGGCGGGGCTCTTCGGGTTTATCGCCCCCGGCTTTATGGGCCTGCGCCTCAGTCCGGCCCACAACCTCCTATTTCTCGTCTCCGGCGCAGTCGCGATCTACTTTGGTCTCCTAACCCGCCAGGCGGCGGGGCGAACCTTCTGCATCGTCTTTGGCGCGTTTTATGGCTTGCTCGGACTGGCGGGCTTGGTGGCAGGAGGACTGAACGGGCCCATCACGATCATTCCGGAAGCGCTGGTTTTGGGAACGATGGACCATGTGGTGCACGGCATTCTGGGAGCAGTCTTCTTGACCGTCGGGTGCGTTTCCGAGACTGGCCACCGCCAGTTCATTGGTGCAGCCAACAAATCCTGAGACGCGAGATCAATCAGGAGCCGAATCCCGAATGCTTATGGAAAACGCCCTTCGAATCCCTAGCCTCGAGGGCCAGGGCCGCCTTCCTCGCCTGACAGAAAAGAGAATGAAACTCAAAGTTTTTAGAAACAACCACGCCAGGAATGCCAAAGGTGGTGGTCTCAAATTGAAGTCAGCCAGCACCGAATCCACGCCTCCAACCGCCGACCCGAAGCCGAAGGCCATCCGGATCCGGATTCATAGAGTCCGCTTCGAGTTCGCGGATTCGACCGCCGGACAGGTTTGCATCGCGGGGACGTTCAACGGCTGGCGGCCCGAAGCCGCACACATGATTCCTTTGGGGAACGGTTGCTGGCAGAAAGATCTGGGCTTGCCCTCGAACACTTACGAGTACTGCCTGGTGGTGGACGGCGAATGGAGGGCCGATCCACTGGCGAAGGAGACCGTGCCCAACCCGTTCGGCGGGATGAACTCGGTTTTGAAAGTAGGCCAGTGTGCCTGAAGATCTCGTCGCACGACTCGCGTGGGATCTCGGATGCTGGCCGTGCTTGCGGGCGGCTAATTCAAATTTCAGTGAGCTATCTCTGGAAGGGCTCAGCGTTGGCGGGGCGGGCGGCTGGCCCGCCCCTTAACTTGCAACAAACGAATTCAGGAAGCGCGTGAAAGCATTCTCTTCCGCTTTCTTTCCTCTCTTTCCTTCTGAGGGAGACGAGGCCGGGGAAAGTCGCGTCGTCTTTATTGGGTCTCCCCTTGCTCCAACACCGGCCTCGACGCTCTCCCCGTTCGTACCGCACGAGGAGAGGGTAGAAGAAGAAGGTCAGAGTTCCGAAGCGCTTGATTCGACGGCCGATGACTTGAGGGAGTCCCCGGTGGAAGCTGATATTCCGGCTTGTGCAAAAATTGAAATTGATTTTCCGTAACATCGTTGGCCTCGGTCACCAACTCTGGCTCTGGCCCAGATCCATCGCGACCGCGATAAAACACAGACGACAGCAAACCGAGTTGGACAAGGTCGAAGCCGAGCGGCTCGACCGGATCCGGAATCCGTCGAAGTATCTCGGCAAATGAAAAACCAGACTGGAAGCGACAAAGTTCGCGAACGTGCGCTCTCCACCTTCCTGTCCGGGGTGTGCAAGATGCGAAAGGAACCGGCCGTTGACCTCGACGCTCGCTCCAAACCGCTGACGAGCCACTACAACTCGACTTTCGTCGTCCTTGTGCTTGCGATCGCTGCCATCCTGGCGGTCATTTTACTGATCTGGGCCTAAAAGGCTGATAGGACACAGGTTCTTCACACCATCCGGATCAGCGCCTTTCGATTGGGTGGCTTGCCACTGCCCATAGGAGAGTGCCTACTGGCCACTGGGCCTAGAGGATCCTTGGTTGCCCGCACCCCAACTCGTTGCCGTTCAGCCAATCAAATGTTGATCCTTGACTGGCACAGAGCCAGCTAAAGAGAATCCCACACGCAGTCTCCATCCGATGCCATCGCTGGGGATTGCAACAATCAAACCTGATCAGGAACTCCATGAATTCAATTCTCGCTCAAACCAGTTTGCTGCCGGGCCGATGGGACATCGTGCTCCTGGGCATCGGCGGAGTGTTGCTGCTCGTGTTGACCGTCATCGTCCTCAACTTTGGGATGATCTATATCCGCGCTCTATTCTCCGGCGCCAAAGTCACCATCACGGAGTTGATCGCCTTGCGGCTGCGGGCCGTGCCGGTTGGCCTGATTGTGGACAGCCGCATTACCGCCGTGAAGTCCGGGCTGCCCATCACCATCGACGATCTCTCCACGCATTATATGGCCGGGGGCAGCGTGCAAATGGTGGTGCTGGCATTGATTGCCGCCCGAAAAGCCGGCATCAGCCTCGTCTTTGACCGCGCGTGCGCCATCGATCTGGCGACCAAAGGCACCGGCAAAACCGTGCTCGAAGCGGTCAAGACTTCCGTCAATCCCAAGGTCATCGATTGCCCCGAGGCGAAGACCGGAAGGCTTACCATCGACGGCGTGGCCAAGGACGGCATCGTGATCAAGGCCAAGGCGCGCGTGACGGTGCGCACGAATTTGGACCGCTTCGTCGGCGGCGCCACGGAGGAAACCATTGTGGCGCGTGTGGGCGAAGGGATTGTTTCCACCATTGGCTCGTCCAACACGTACAAGGAAGTTTTGGAAAATCCGGATCGCATTTCCAAAACCGTTTTGGGCAAGGCGCTCGACAGCAACACGGCGTTTGAAATTCTGTCCATCGACATTGCGGACGTGGACGTCGGCGAAAATGTCGGCGCCAAACTCCAGGCCGAACAGGCCGAGGCGAACAAGCTCATTGCACAAGCCCAGGCCGAAGTCCGCCGCGCGGCGGCCGTGGCTGTGGAACAGGAGATGACCGCGCGTGTGGCGGAGATGCGCGCCCGCGTGGTCGAAGCGGAAGCCCAGGTGCCCATGGCGATGGCCGCAGCGTTCCGCGCCGGCAATCTCGGCCTCATGAATGCCTCCCGGTAAAGAACACGCGGATCGACACCGCATCCATCATGGCGCTCATCATCACCTTGTTGGTTCTGGGAGCGATATTGATGTTCCTGGAGACCGTGGTGCCGGGAATGATCGTTGGCTTCGCGGGATTCCTTTGTCTGGCAGCCGCCGTGGTTCTCAGTTACCTGAGATTTGGTTCTAAACCGGGCAACCTGATTCTCGTCGGAGTCCTGGTGGGATTGGGCATTGGCGTTTTCTGCTGGCTGAAATTCTTCCCCGAAAGCCGCATCGCCAGGTTGTTTATCTCGCGGGGAGCCGGCGGCGAGCCGGGTGCCGGCAATCTGGATTTGCTCCACCGCACGGGCGTTGCCATTACGCAGTTGCGACCTTCGGGCGCCGCGTTCATCAATGGCAAACGCGTCGATGTGGTGAGCGAGGGCTCACTAATTGATCGGGGCGCGTCGCTCAAAGTGGTGGCCGTGGAGGGCATGCGCGTCGTGGTCCGGGAGGTGTGATCTAACCGAGCACCTTCAGCGCCTTTCGAGTCGCGTGGCTTGCCAGTGCCCATAGGTGAGTGCCCACTGGCCACGTGACACGGTGGAATCTCGGATGCTGCGATCTCAACTCATTGCCGCGGAGCAGGCGGGGGCCGCACCCGGACTGGCACAGCGCCAGCTAAAGAGAAATCTTAACTATGGCGACCACGCAAGAACTCGAGGACCTGACTCGATATATCCGTCAGATGCTTCCCGACCTCAAGCAACTGAGCAATCTGCGCAACAATGAGGGCGCCGGCGTGGTGGAATTTGACTGGCACGCGCGGCATTTTGTCGTGACCCCGGTGTTGAAAGTGTTCGAACTAAAGGGGCAGACTCTGACCCTTACCTGTTGCTCGATCCTCATGCAGGCCGCGCTGCACACCAAGGACCGGAATGGCAAAGTGGTCCGGCAGATCGTCGAAACGCTTCGCACCGCGGAAGAAAATATGCGGAGCAACCCGAAGGAAGGATTAGCCTTGCTCGAAGCGGTGAAGCGATCCTTGACCAAACTCATCGGGAGACCAGTTCCAAATGCCCGCGGCCCAGCCCCGGCTGCTCTGCAGGCCTAAGCCGGCACAGCCATGAATCACTCCTCAGGAACCCCATGACTCCGGACGCGATCATTGCATTGACTGATTTCAAATTCGTTTGTCCAATTTGCGAACAGCACTTGGCTTGCGTGGCCAGCCAGCGCGGGACGCAAATCCAGTGCCCCTGCTGCCAGCAGGACATCATCATCCCGCCGCCGCTCCATTTGGCCGGCCATTTGGGAACGGCGTGGACACCACTGCTGGCTCAAAGATTGCCCGAGCCGCTGCCGACAGCGGATCCGGACGCCTCTGAAAGGAGTGGCCTGCCCTCAAAAGAGGAAGCAGATCAATGGCATCAGTAAGAAATCAAAACAGAAGACCAAGCTGGGAAAACCAAGATCCAAGTATGAGTGCCGACGAAATTATCGAACTGATCAAATCCCTGCCGCTCGAAGAGCGGAAAACCGTTCTGAAGTTTCTGAGCGAAGAATTGAACGAGGCCACCGATGAAAAACGAGCCGAAGACCGGAAGTCGCTCAAGCGATTAGGGGCAGTGTTTGGCCGAAAATCCCTGACAGGCAACACCTAGCCCGACGGCTTCCTCCGCCCCGCTGGAAAACCAGAGCCAGCGAATCGTGCCCGGTGCGCTGGGCTGCGCCGGCTATTGCTGAAGCAAGAGAACCGAGACAATCAACCCGAAGACCGATCATGAAATCCCATCCATTCGATGAATCATCGCTGGACCATCAATTAGGCCAGCAACTCGAGCGGGCCAGCCATTGGCTCATGCAAATGCTGCCCAAGCTCCTGCCTCTTGCGGCGGGCCTGATCGCCTTGCTTTGGCTGGCCCCTGGCATTTATTCCGTCCATCCCGGTCACGTCGGAGTCGTGCGCACCTTCGGGAAGGAAACCGTTCGCACCCAACCCGGGCTGAATTACCGTTTCCCCTGGCCGTTTCAGCAGGCGGACGTGGTGAGCGTGGAGCAAATCCGCCGCATTGAAGTGGGGTTCCGCGCCGGCCAACGCATCCAAGAGGAAGCCTTGATGCTCACCGGCGACGAAAACATCGTTGAGGCGCAAATCGTCGTGCAGTATCGCGTCGCCGACCCGTCCAAATTTCTCTTCCGCCTCCGCGAGCCCGAAGTTGCGTTGGGCGCAGCGACGGAGGTGGCCTTGCGCAGCACGGTCGGCAGCATGACCATCGACCAGGTAATGATCGAAGAACGCACCAAGGTCCAGGACGACGCCCGCGTTTTCATCCAGCGGCTGATGGATTCCTACGAGTCCGGCTTGGTCATCACGGAAGTCAAATTGCAGGCGGCGGATCCGCCCGATGCCGTTCGCGACGCTTTCCACGACGTGGTGCGCGCCCGCGAAGACAAGGAGAAGCTCATCAATCAGGCCAAGGGCTATCAAGCGGACATTCTTCCCAAGGCCCGCGGCGAAGCCCAAAAAATCCTCCGCGCCGCCGAGGGTTACAAGGAGCAACGTGTCCTGCTCGCGCAGGGCGAGGCCTCCCGCTTCCTCAGCGTGCTGGCCGAATACGAGAAAGCGCGGGAGGTGACGCGCGACCGGCTCCACCTGGAAACCATGGAAAAGATTTTGCCGGACACCGACAAAGTGATCTTGGACGGCGACCTCGGCCAGCGGCTCTTGCCGTTGATGCCGCTGGGCTCGTCCCCGACGCTGCCCCCCATGCTCCGTCCGGCCATTGAACCTGTGAAAGGAAAATAGTCATGCGCTCAAAAATGTTTCTGCTCGGAAGCTTGGCCACGCTCGTTGTCGCCGCCGTTTTGTTGAAGCAAGTCTTCATCATCGTGGACGAACGCGAACAGGTGATCGTCACCCAGTTCGGCGAATACATTCGCACCATTCAACAGCCCGGCCTGGCGTTCAAGGTCCCGTTTCTTCACAGCGCCAGCCGTTTCGACCGGCGCATCCTGGTCAGCGACGCTCCTCAGGCGGAATACTTGAGCCAGGACAAAAAGCGGCTGGTGGCCGACCCCGTCACTCGCTGGCGCATTGCGGACCCACTCAAATTTTTCAAGACCGTCCGCGATGAATCCGGGGCCCGCGCCCGGCTGGACGATCTGGTGTTTTCCGAACTGCGCGGCGAAGTGGCCAGCCACACCTTCGCCACCGTCATCGGCGACAAACGCGAGGCCATCATGGACAACGTGGCCAAGAGCGCCCGTGAGAAAGCGCGTGAATTCGGCATTGAAGTAGTGGACGTGCGCATCAAGCGCGCGGATTTGCCCAAGGAAGTTCAGGCCAGCGTGTTTGCCCGCATGCAAGCAGAGCGCGAGCGCGAGGCCAAACGCTACCGCAGCGAGGGCGAAGAGGAAGCTAACAAACTGCGGGCCCAGACCGACAAAGAGCGCACCATCGTCCTAGCCGAAGCCGAACAAACCGCCCAGAAACTTCGCGGCGAAGGTGACGCCACCGCCTCCCGCATCTACGCAGAGGCCTACGGCAAAGACCCCGAATTTTACCGCTTCGTGCGCAGTCTCCAGAGCTACGAATTGTTCCTGGGCAAACGCAGCACGCTGTTACTGTCGGCGGACTCCCCTTTGCTCCGGTATCTGGCCGGCCAGCGTCCGGAGGGCGATCAGACATCGCCGGGGAGAACGCCCATGCCCAAAGTGACGGCGGGCGGGCCGGGTGAATGAACATGTCGGCATGATTATCTCGGAGCGGCGGTGACGATATCGTGGCCGAGTTCTCGGAGGAAACGAGCGGTCAGCGCGTAAGCATCCTGGTCGAGCAGGATTCTCACAAGGCGGCGCTCACGTGGATTTCTTCGGTCTGAACCACGTCAATGGCGTATTGGATGCACGCCTTAATGTCCTCCACTTTGAGATCGGGATAGTAATCTCGGATGATGGCATCGAACGGAATGCCCTCGCGAACCAGTTCCAGAACGTTTTGGACGGCGATGCGCGTGCCCGCGACACAGGGTTTTCCAAAATGAATTTGCGGGCTGACTTGAATTCGATTCTTCATGTTGACCATCCTGGCGCGTGTCCGTTTTCTGCCTTGAACGCGATCATGGCGTTAACATACACGCGAGTATTCACGGACGACAAGCGTGCCGTCGAGCGAGGAATTAACCACCGCCGCCCAGCAGTCGCGACAAGAATTCCCGGCGGCTTCGGTCTCCGGAAGGCAGTGGCGACGAATGCAGAATGTCGAGGATTGCACCTTGCTCCTGAACCTCCCCATCCCGTGCGGAGAGCGAGAAGTCGCGCCGACTGCGACTTTGTGAATCGAGCAAGAACGGCGTTGAGATGGCACATGCTTGGGGGCTAATCGGCCGGTGCTTGCAAATGATGGTAAGCCGCGCGGGTCACGAGCCGCGTGTCTTCGCGAGGGCCGCCCACGGTGAAGTGGTAAAGGCTTTGGAAGGTGTCGTCCGGGAGGCCCAGCACTTCATGCACCGGATCGTCGAAGAAACAGCCGATGCCCGTGGCTCTCACGCCCGCGGCTTCGGCTTCGAGGTAGAGGACTTGCCCAATCATCCCGGTTTCCCAAAATAAATGGCGATAGCGAAAAGGGGCCGCCTCAATTTCCTCTCGGAACCGCGCGATCATCCCCAAAGAGAATGCGCCGTCGCCAGCAATGGATTGCTGGCAACTGACGGACGTTGCGGTGCTTTGAAAATCTCCGGCTTGGAGTAAGTACAAAGGCAAAGGCAGCGCTTCATCCACCGGACGCCAGAGGAAATGGCGATGGCACTGTTGCTGCAAGGCGGGCAAATCCCTTTCCGCCCGCAGCAAGAAGTACAGGCCTGCCTCCAATCCGGTGACGCGGTGGACAAACAAAAGCAGATGCACGCAGGGCGCGGACATTCCGAGATCGAAAGGCGCACAGGCATCGCGTGGAAGAGTTT
>JACPRI010000317.1 GCA_016190065.1 Verrucomicrobiota bacterium | reverse complement strand
TGGCCGGTGCGCAAGCCGCCGCCTGCGAGCATGACGGAGAACGCTTCGCCCCAGTGATCGCGGCCTGGCACGGAAATGCCCGGCTGGCCTTGGTTCAATCGCGGTGTGCGGCCAAATTCTCCCATGACCAAGACGAGTACGTCCTTGAGCATGCTGCGGTCGGCAAGATCCTCCATGAGCGCGCCCACCGCTTTATCCATCACCGGGACTTTCGCGCCGTGCCCCTTCTCGATTTGCGAATGATCGTCCCAGTGCGGCATATCGACCGTGACGAAGCTCACTCCCGCCTCGACCAACCGCCGCGCCATCAGCGTGTAATGGCCCCAGGCGCCGCGGCCGTAGCGGTCGCGCGTCTCCGGTTTCTCTTTCTCGATGTCGAAGGCTTCACGCGCCTTGTTGCCCAGGATCAGATCGATGGCCTGCTGATTATAGCGGTCCATCGCTTCCATCGTGCCGTTGCGATCCAGGTCTCGGCGCAAGTGGTCGAGGTGCGTCAGCAAGTCCACGCGTCCGCGGACGCGTTCGGGCGCGGCGGCCGGGTTTTCCAAAAACTTGGGCGGCTGAATTTTGCCGCTGTGCGTCGCGCCGAGATATTTTTGCTGCGTGTTTGCGTCAAAAGGATTGTAAGCCTGGCCGAGATACGCCGCGCCCTGGTAACCCGGAAAAATGTAAATGCTCTCGGCCGCCGGCAGTCCGACATAGGCCGGAACGCCCGGCGCGTTCGATCCGAGCACGCGCGACACATACGAACCGACCGAGGGAAATTTTTGCGGCAAATCGCTCGCGTGAGAACCGTACCGGCCGGTGAGCATCCAATGCGCGGCGGCAAAGTGGTCGCCGTTATTGTGGTGCAGCGAACGGACAAACACCATTTTGTCTGTGTGCTTCGCGTGCTCCGGCAGCATTTCAGAAATGCGGATGCCCGAAACGTTCGTCTCGATAGCGCGCCAGGGTCCGCGAAACTCCATCGGCGCTTCAGGTTTGGGATCGTACGTCTCCAAATGACTCGGGCCGCCGTCCAACCAAATGAGGATCACGGATTTCTTGTTGCGCGCGGCGGTGCCCGAGGCCTGGAGCCGAAGCAAGTCCGCCGAGGTGAGCCCGAGCAACCCCAGGAAGCCGACCTTGATGGCGGAACGGCGGGACAGGCCCTGGCAATTAGCCGTCAAGGCGCCGCTCTGGATTTGCAGCATACGCCCACAATAAACGCCGAGGTGAGCCTGAGTTCAAGCCGGAATTTGATCCGTTTGGGGCGTGCGTGAGCAGATCTATTTCTGAGGTCTGATTCCAATCAACGCCACGTTTCTTCTCACTCGGACCGTCGGAAGGTCAAATCAGGGACGCGGTGGAACGCGTCCTTACCGGGAGGCCTATGATTTCACGAAAGCCTCAGCCTCAAAAAAATTCAAAAAACCAGAATCCCAGATCGTGTACAAAGAAATTGGATTCCGGCTCAGGACACGGTAGCTTCGGCGCCGAATTGCCACAGCGCCACCGTTCCAAGCCCAAGCGCGACTTATGCCCAGCGATTCAACGGATTTTCTCCCGACCCGGTGGACCTTGCTCACCCGCCTCAAAGACTGGGACGACCAGGAGAGCTGGCGCCAGTTCTTCGACGCCTACTGGCAACTCATTTACAACACCGCGCTCAAAGCGGGCCTGACGCACACGGAAGCAGAAGAGGTCGTGCAGGAAGTCGTGATTTCCGTGGCGAAAAAAATGCCGGAGTTCAAAACCGGCCCCGCCGCCGGCTCCTTCAAGGCCTGGCTTTTGAAAATGACCCAGTGGCGGATCACCGACCAGTTTCGCAAACGCGCGCGCGATCGAACGGCGCAGCGGGCGCCGGCAGACGACGACAGCCGCACCGGGACCATCGAACGAATCCCAGACCCGGTGGCAGACCAACTCGAAGCGGAGTGGGACGTCGAATGGGAAAAGAATCTGCTCCACGCCGCGCTCCAACGCGTCAAGGCCTGCGTCAAACCCGAGCTTTTCCAGATGTTCGATCTGTTGGTCACCAAGCAATGGCCGGCTTTGAAAGTCAGCCGCCGACTGCGCGTGAGCCTGGCCCAGGTCTATTACGCGAAGTACAAAGTTTCCGCGCTGGTGAAACGGGAAATTCGGAAGATCGAGAAACGTCTTTTGTAATTCCAAATCAAAATCAAGATGAGGCTCATCCGTCTGAAAGCGTTGTTTGAATTACCCCTCACCCGTCCTGCGGACACCCTCTCCCCATCGGATGGGGAGAGGGACGGGGTGAGGGGCTTGGGTCTCAATTTGAAGGCAACTTGAAATGACCTTCCAAACGATGAGCACGCAGTTTCATGATGACCGAACTTTGGCGGGCGACGCCTCCTTGCTCTCTGAACCCAGGCTGCAGGTTCAACTCACTGCGACAGACGCCTCGGCCGGAGATTTTCCTGCCGGTCAGGCCTGGTTGGAAACGGCCGCTGGCCGGCGCATTCCGATTCAATCCTCCTGTGCTCTCGGGCGCTCGCCTTCAAGCCAGGTCGTGCTGCTTGGTGAAAAAGTTTCCCGCCATCACGCAACGATCCAGGCGCGGGGCGAAAGCGAGTTCTGGCTCGCGGATCTGGGGAGCACGAACGGCACCTGGTTGAACGGCCGCCGAATCGCGAAACCGACGCGGCTTTTCGATCACGACCACATCGCCGTCGGACGGCATCGATTGATCTTCCGGCAGCCGACCGGCCCGGCGCGGCCGAACGCGGCTCGTCCCGTGGCCGTGGAGCACGGCTGGCTTTTACTGCTCCATTTGGACTCCGGCATTCCAATCGAACAGAACTTCACCCCGGATCGCACGGCCTTGGCCGCAGGAAGCTGGTTGGATTCCTGCCGGGAAATCATCGAGGAACACTTCGAGACGATCCATCGATATTTGAATGATGGCCTGCTGGCATACTGGCGCGACGACGATCTCAGCCCGCAAGCTCTGGCGGAGGCCTTGGCGAAGCTCAAGAAGTTGCGGCTCCTTTCGCAAGCTCCCTTCCGGATCATCCTGCACTTCGGCGAAATCACCATGAGCCAGGACGCACGGGGCGGCGATAAACCGCTGACCGGCCCGGCGGTCAATATTCTTTTTCGATTAGCCAAACTTGCGGCCTCGCTCGAGGCGTTGAGTTTGGCCAGCGAAACGGCCCAATCGTTGCTCGGCTCGTACCTGTCTTTCACCCGGGTGGACCAGCGTGCGGTTGAGGAAAAACTTCACCTGTATCAATTCTGAACCCCGACACGATTTTATGCGTTTCAAAAAGTCAGAACTCTTGACCACGTGGGGCAGAGTTGAGCCCGCTCGCCAATCCGGCACCACCTTTCCCCTCACCCCGGCCCTCTCCCTTGGGGAGAGGGAGAATCCATCGCCGTGGTGCGCTGAGTCGGGCTCTGTGGGATTGTCCGGCACCGTGCGACGCATTCCCTCTCCTCGGGGAGAGGGTCAGGGTGAGGGGGAAGGGCGCGAGCGCCAATTCCAAGTTGCCCATCATCGCTGACGGCGGACTAGAACCTGAGAGCGAAGCGAATCTTTCCGCACCAACCGTAGCCTCAATGAAACCGCCACAACACCCCCCGGTCTTTGACCCGAAGCTGGTCTCCGGCGCGTCTAAAACCGGCGCCGACGATTCCAAGACGCTCAAGGACTCTCATCCGGCTCCTGACGCTCCCCACGCTCCCCACGCTCCGCATCCCGCGCCTCGCATCCCCGACCACGAATTGCTCACGCGCATTGGCCGCGGCAGCTACGGCGAAGTCTGGCTGGCGCGCAACGTCATGGGCACGTACCGCGCCATCAAAATCGTGTATCGCGCGACCTTCGAGCATGCGCGCCCGTTCGATCGCGAATTCAATGGCATCAAGAAATTCGAGCCCATCTCCCGCTCGCACGATGGTTTGGTCGATATCCTTCAAGTCGGGCGCACGGACGACTGCTTCTTCTACGTGATGGAACTGGCCGATGACGTGGTGGCCGGTCCGGAGATCGATCCGGCCAGCTACACGCCCAAGACCCTGCGCAGCGAACTGAAAGCGCACGAGCGATTGCCATTTGAGAGTTGCGTGCAATTCGGCATCTCGCTGACTCAGGCGCTGGGTTACATGCATGCGCGCGGATTGATTCATCGCGACATCAAGCCCTCGAACATCATTTTCGTGAACGGCCTTCCGAAGCTGGCGGACATCGGTTTGGTGGCCGAGCAGAGTGAAGCCAAGTCGTTTGTAGGGACGGAAGGATTCATCCCGCCGGAAGGGCCGGGCCTGCCGCAGGCCGACCTCTACAGCCTGGGCAAAGTGCTTTACGAAATCGCCACGGGCAAAGACCGGCACGAGTTCCCGGAATTGCCGTCCCTGATCGACGAGACAGAAGGTGATAACAATCTGCTGGAACTGAACTCGGTTTTCCTGAAGGCCTGCCAAAGCGACCTGAAGTTACGATACCAGACCGCCGAACAGATGCGGGACGACTTGCTGCTGTTGCAGAGCGGCAAATCGGTCCAGCGCGCCCAAGCGGTGGAGCGCCGGTTCGAGTTTCTGAAGCGCCTCAGCGTGGTGGGGGCAACGGTGACGAGCTTGCTGGTTGGGGGCTTTGCTTATACGAGGCACCAGGCCATTCGGGCCCAACGCGCGGAGCAGGAGACCCGGAGCCAGCTTTACGTGTCGGACATGATCCACGCGGAAAAGGCCTTGAACAGCGGGAATATTTCACGAGCGGAGCAATTCCTTGATACGCACGTCCGCAACGTGGGTCGGGCCGATTTGCGCGGGTTTGAATACCATTATCTGCGGCAGTTATGCGCGGGCGAGCAACTCTTCACGTTTCCTCCCCAGGAACGCCCCGTGTTCACCGTGGCCTATTCTCCCGACGGCAAGCTCTTGGCCACGGGCAGTTCTTACGTCGATGTCGGCGACAAAGATTACTTGGGGCAACCGAACCTAGGGCAACTAAAACTGATTGATCTCGCAACTCGGACTGAGATGGCGACGATTCCGGTCAATGACGGTGTTCGCTGCGCGGCTTTCTCGCCGGACGGGAAACTTCTGGCGACCGGTAGCGCGGGCTCGGCGGTGACCCTTTGGGATACGGCCACTCACGAACAGCGCGGCTCGTTCTATGGCGGCGGCGGCGCGGCGAGAAAAGTCATCTTTTCTCCCGACGGAAAATGGTTAGCCGCTATTTTTCATTTTGGAGGTTTTGTGGAAAGCATTGTCAACAGGCCGGGCCGGATCGTGTTTTGGGACGTTGCTGCTCAGAAAGAGACGAACCTCGTTAGCCTGGAGGGGCGGAAGTTATCTTCCCTGGCTTTCTCGCCCGATGGCAAGACCCTCGCCATGGCTGACTTTGGGCTAGCGCTGCGTCTTTGGGACTTGAAGCCACGAAAGGTTGTTGCGGATGCGGAAATACCCTTCGATGGCGACGTCCGGTGTTTGGATTACGCCGCCGATTCCAGGACGCTCGTCTTCGGCCTGTCGAGCGGGGTTGTCGGCCTTTGGCTCACTGACGCACGTCAGATCATCAAATTGGGAACGCACCAGGACAAGGTTGTCTCGGCCAGCTTTTCCCGCGATGGCCGTCATCTGGTGACTGGCGCGGCGGATGGCACGGTCAAACTCTGGGATCCGACCCAGCGCAGAGAGGTCCGTCTGCTCCGAGGACACAGCGACCGCGTCGAGCAAGTCGTTTTTTCACCGGACGGAACGGAGGTCGCCTCCGCCAGCCATGACCGCACGGTGCGGCTGTGGCCGGTGACACCGATCGAGCGGAATGTGTTGCGAGGTCATGCGAACCGCGTGACCGCGCTCGATTTTTCTCCGAATGGAAGGTCACTGGCCACCGCCAGTCTCGACCAGACGGTCAAGATTTGGGACTTGGTCAATGGAGAGGTTCGGACTCTGACGGGCTTTACCAATGCCCCACGGTGTCTCGCCTTTTCTTCGGATGGAAAATACCTGGCGGCTGGCGTGCAGGAGGGCATCAGGGTATGGAGGACCGCGCCTTGGCGGCCATTGACTGACTTGCCGAGATTCCAGCCACCATCCGTCCTGGACAGTTGGAAAATGTTGGAAGTAATCCCAGGCGTGGGGAGCGCGAAGTTTTCCAGGGACGGCAAGTTCCTCTGCGCGGGTGAAATGAATTTCGTTGGAATATGGGAAGTCGGCTCGTGGCGTCTGGTGACAAACTTCGGGGCGAGCATCGGTCTTGCCCCCGTAGCATGTTCGCCGGACAACGAGCTTCTGGTCACGGGCGATTTGGGGAAGATTCAACTTTGGCGAGTTGGAAGTTGGACTCAGTTCAAAACCCTGCTGGGCCAGGACGGTTATACCTGGGCCCTGGCTCTTACTCCGGACGGGCGCTCCGTGGTTGCGGGTGGCTCTGATTCCATCGTCCGGATTTGGGACATCGCCAGCGAACAGCCGCGCCACTCGCTTAAAGGGCAGATCGGACGAGTCACGGGTTTGGCGATTGCGCCGGATGGAAAGACGCTGGCCGTGAGCGATCTCAGCGGCGCGATCAAGCTTTGGAACCTCGCCACCTGCAAGGAACTTTTCACCCTCCCCGGCCATGCGGAAGGAGTGTATTGCCTTGCGTTCTCTCTCGATGGAAAAATCCTGGCCTCAGGCAGCTCGGACACGACGGTGCGGCTCTGGCGCACAGGGGGATCAGAGAGCCAGGACTCGTCCGGGAAAGGCAACGATGAATGATGGCGGCCGGACCGACGGTGAGATCGGTAAGGATGGATTCTTCTCCGCCCGGGCGATTGACGGAGAACGGACACTGGCACCACCGAGACCCTCTGATTCCCTCGTCGTCCGTCTTTACTTTAGAAAACAATTCGGCGCCAAGTCAGGGACGGAGTGGAATCCGTCCTTACCACCCAGCGGAGTACTGCTTCCGAAGCTCGTCCCTGGCATACACGCTCATTCCGTCGAGAAGAAAAACTCAAAATACGGCCTCCTTTCAACGTGTAAATTCTTATGAAACGCCATCGCCTTATTTCCTCCAGATCCAGATCAGTGAGCCCAAAACATCCATTGGCATTTACCCTGATCGAGTTGCTCGTAGTCATTTCGATCATCGCCATTCTGGCTTCCCTTCTCTTTCCCGTGCTGGGAAAGGCCAAGAGCAAGGCGCTAGGCATGAAATGCCTCAGCAACCACAAACAATTGACTTTGGCCTGGATTCTGTACGCCGACGACTATGAGGACCGCTGTGTGCCCAACCATGACGAACTCGAAACTCGCGCCAGGCGAATCAACTGGGTCAATAACGTGATGTCGTGGAACGTGGTCGGCGTCGGTGAGGAAAACACGAACACCGTCTTCATTACCGAAGCGAAACTGGCGCCATACGCGAGTCGATGCGCAGGCATTTACAGGTGTCCGGCGGACAATTACCTCAGCCCAGCGCAGAAGCGAGCCGGCTGGACGGCTCGTCTGCGCAGTGTGGGCATGAATGCGTTTCTGGGTAATCCCACGATCTTGGTGAACTGGAATATCGAGGATGAACCCGATTACCGCCGTTTCCTCAAGCGTTCGGAAATCTCCGAGCCCAGTAGAATCTTTGTCTTTGCGGATGAACATCCAGACTTCATCAACGACGGGAATTTCTTTGTGCATCCGGTGGACCGCGCCCATTGGCATGACGTGCCCGCCTCTCATCACAGCGGGGGCGGCGCCGTTTCCTTCTCCGACGGGAGCGCTACGATTCGGCATTGGAGGTTCGGGTCTGTGCTGACCAAACTCTGGTACACGCATCGGTACGTGAATTCCGTAGAGCCAAAAGCCAACGACAGAGCCGGCTTGCGATGGCTGATGGAAAGAACCGCGATCAGGAAGTGACCGTGGATCGGGTCTGCCGCAGCAATTCTCATTTTGGCCGTAAGTAGTCCCGGCTTTAGCCGGCCAGCGCGCAGAAACCGGCTAAAGCCGGGACTACTTACGGGTCGAACGGACAGGGCCCGATGCCAAAATGAGAATTGCTGTGTCTGCCGTGTCGAGTCTTGCCAAGACATGGGTGAAGGATTAATGGTGACTGCATGAGCACGGCCATCGAAAACGGTATTCAGCCCGGGGTCGTCGCCGTGCCGCCTTTGGAAAGTGGTGACCGGTTGACACGCGCGGAGTTTGAGCGGCGTTACCAGGCGATGCCGCACGTGAAGAAGGCGGAACTGATCGAAGGAGTGGTTTATATGCCATCACCCGCACGGATCAAACATGGAGTGCCGAGTGGCCTCGTGGTTACCTGGCTTGGCCATTATGCCGCTTATACCCCCGGTGTCGAAGTTGCCGACAACACAACCGTTCGCCTCGACCTGGACAACGAACCGCAACCTGACGCCATCTTGCGCATTCTTCCGCATGCAGGTGGGCAAACCACGGACAGCATGGACAATTACATCGAAGGCGCGCCCGAACTGGCTGCGGAAGTGGCTTCCAGCAGCGCCTCGTACGACCTGCATCAAAAGAAAAATGCGTATCGCCGCAATAAGGTGCGCGAGTATTTGGTCTGGGTGACCGAGGAAGAGCGGCTTCACTGGTGGGAACTGCGCGACGAACAGTACGTGCCCCTCGAACCGGACGAGCAAGGCATCATTAAGAGCCGCGTTTTTCCGGGTCTGTGGCTGGACGTCGCGGCGCTTCTGCGGAAGGATTTTAAGCGGGTTTTGGAAGTGGTCACTCAGGGAGTGGCATCGGAGGAGCACAAGGCATTTGTGGCTCAACTGGGTGAAGCGTTGGGAAAACGGTGATAATCAGTGCGGGTTAGTGAAGATCAGTGGTTGCTCACTGACGCTTAGACGCGGAGCGCTTTTTAAGGTTTCGAGGCAGGCTGGAATCGCTGCCCGACTTTACCGCGTGATCGGCTGCGAGATGCGCAGGTAAGCGAACAGGTCGCGAAGTTGAGTCTCGTTCAAGTCGTCCAGCAATCCTTCCGGCATCAAGCTCCGCCCCATCGCCTGAAGGTCTTTGATCTCAGACGCGCGCACGGGGATGTCCTCGCCTTCCAGGCCGCGCAGAATTGTCACCTGGTTGTCTCGGTCCGCGAGAAAGCCGCTCAGGCTGCGGCCATCCTTCGTTTCGACTAGAAAATACTGGTAGCCTTCGCGAATCTCGGCGTTGGGATTGACGATGCTGGTGAGCATCGTGCCGAGGTTGTCGCGCTGGTAATGTGTCAAGTCCGGCCCGACGTTGCCGCCCTTGAAGAACAACTTGTGGCAACCCGCACATCGATCGAGGAAAACCGTTTCACCGGAGTAAGGATTGCCCGTGGCGCGCTTGAGAATGCTTTCAACGGTGGCGATCCGTTTCTGAAACTCCGGCGAAGCGGGCGCTCCGTCCTTGGGAAAGAGCCGTGACAGGCGATCGTTCAGGAATTGATCGCGGTGGGCGCGCATCCGGTCCACGATGTCACCTGGCACGGACGACGGGGCAATGCTCCCGGACTGGACTAACTCAAGCAGGTTCAAGCTCCACCGCGCGCGGCTTGCCAGCAACGCGAATGCCGCGTTGCGCAGTTCACCGGAAGATTTAGGCAGCCATGCGGCGACGTTCGGGCCAATCCCTTCGTCTTCGTAAGCGCCGAGAGCCGCCAGCGCGGCTTTGCGCAGAAGATTCTGTTTCTCGTTCGCCGCAACCGAAAGCAGAACGGGGGCGGCTCCTTTCGGCTGGACTTCCCCCAGCGCTCGCGTGAACAGCAGACGCTCTTCGAGCTTCGCTTTCGGATCGCTGACAATTCTGGCCGCTTCGGTCACAGCCGCGGCGTCGCCACGGCGAACGCGCACGATTAACGGCGATTGCCCGGCGGCGTCGATGGCGGCCGCCAATTCGTCCGGGAGACCCGCCATGGCTCGGCCACGGTACGCCTCCTCGAAGCCTTTCATAAGTTGCGCGTTGTGGCGCGGAGAGGGAGCCAGGCGGAGCAATTGCGCGCAGGTCAGCAGATCCTGACGCCGGCCCTCCAACGCATAGCGTCGCATCAAGCGCGGCAGGATGTGTTCGAAGGTCAAAGGCCGATCCCACAGGTCTGGAGTTTTGAAAAGCGCGAGGACGTCGTCGCGGCTATTCGAAGCGTGCGCTTCCAGCCCCCACCAGCACATCAATGGCTGGAAGGTGTCATTAAGATCCTCGTCGTGCACGAGCAGCTTGGCCAGTAACGGGAGGGCCTGACGCGCGGGCAGACGCCGCGCGGTCGCGGCCAGTTGCGAGCGCACTTCGGCGTCGGTTTCGTGCGTGGCCTGTTCCATCATCATAGCGAATAGTTGGACGGGAAGGTCGCCTGAAGAAGGTCTCCGCGAGGGCGCGGCGACCGACACGCGAGGGCGCGTGTGCTCCCCATCGTCTGAAGCAATCGCCTGTCCCGGCAAACCGAGTCCCGGGTTCGTGCCCCAGATGTCGCCGGCCAGACGCACGGCCCACAGGCGCACCGGCGCGTAGGAATGCTTGAGCGCCCGCAGCGCCGTCTCTTGATCAAGCCCAACCGATTGGTGAAGCGTCCAGAGCGCACACAGAGCCGCAAGCCCTTTCTCCTCCGCGATAAGCCGCTTCAGTTTCGCCGTGGCGGACGGGTCTCTCCGTTCGCTTAACAACCGGACGACGGTGTGGCGGTGCCATTTGTTCGGGTGCGACAACAACCCGAGGAGTTGCTCGGTGGTTTTCGCTTCCAGGTTCGTGTCCGTTTCGAGCGGGCGATTCTTGCCGCGTAATCGGTAAACTCGACCCGTCGTGCGATCGATCTGGTTTTGGTAATGCTGGCCGTGCGCGATGTAGTATTCGTAAAAGTCCGCGATCATAAGCGAACCGTCCGGCGCATTGGCGATATAGACCGGGCGAAAGGCGACGTCGCTGCACGACAGCACCGAGCCAATATCGGAAGTCTCAAAAGTGGCGCCGAGCACGCGGCGTTCGCTGGCGATGACGTCGTTGTGCAGCGGATCGAGCGAGAAGAACATCCCCGTGTACTTGAAAGGAAAGGCGGTGCCTTCGGCCACGGCGGCAAAATGGGAAAATCGTGGAATCGTGGAATCTGATTTCATCATGGGCAATTGGCCGAACGTGTATGGGTTTCGCGGCGGCCCGAATTTGCCCGGATCGAATCCCTGCTTGAGATAGAAGCCGCCTTGCACGTAGTGCCAGCCGCGCGTGGTCCCGCCGTTGTGGCCTGAAAAAATGCGGCCTTGCGCGTCCACTTCTAGGCCGAAGGTGTTGCCCGATCCCTCCGCAAAAATCTCGTAGGCGCGCGTCTCAGGATCGTACCGCCAGACCATGCAGCCTTCGAAAGGCACCCCCGGGGCATCCGGCGGGTCGAGTCCCGGACGTGTGACGCGGCTGGAAGTGGTGCTGCCTTGCGCGCCGTAAAGCCAGCCGTCCATGCCCCACACCAGGCCGTTGGCGACCGAATGAGTGTCTTCGAAATTGAACCCCTGCAAATGAACTACGGGCGGGCCGTCGGGCACGTCGTCGAAATTCTTGTCCGGATAGAAAAGCAGATAGGGCGTGTGCATCACCCAGACGCCGCCGCGGCCGCGCAAGGCCGCATTGGCGAGGTTCAAGCCTTCGAGAAATGTTTTGTGTTTGTCAAACTTGCCGTCGCCGTCCGTGTCTTCATGGATGGAAACCATGTCTCGGCCCCGATCATGGTTCGGCGGAGCCGGTGGGACTTTGTCGTAGTGAGCGCGGTAATACTTGTCGCGGCTGAGCATTTTCAATCCGGCCGGGTAAGGATACTGCCGGTATTGCGTGACCCAGAGACGGCCTCGCTCGTCGAAGCTGAGATGAACCGGCTGCGCGACACGCGGCTCGTGCAGGAGTTGTTCGACCATCAGATCGTCGGAAGATTTCATCTTCGCCAGCGACTCGGCCGGCGGCAAACGGTCGCCTGTAACGACCTGAGCCGCCTCGCCGAGCGTGCGGTTTGATTCATGGAATCTGTCGAAACCAGAGGCGGCTGGTTTGCTCGTGAGCGTGCCGCCGACCCAGTTGGTGCTGTCTCCGAGGCGAAATTGCCAAGGACCCTCGAACACGCATTCCATGAAATAATCCATGATGAAAGGCGCTTCCCCCAGGAAACCGCCGGGGCCCGAGGCGTTATAGACGCGAAAGGCAATCTCGTTCCACTCGCCTTTGCGCAGCGTGCCGACGGGGACTTTGTGGCGATGGATGAGGTTGCGGCCGTTTTGAAAAGCCGGCGGGAATTTCCCGCCGGCGCCGATGGTTCTTCCGTTGATATAAACTTCGTGCGCGTCAGCTAGGTCATGGATGTTAACGGTCACGGACTCTTCAAAAAGATTACGTTCGTGTTTGGTAAAAAAACTGTCGGAGGGCTTGAGCCAGGTCCGATACCACGCGAAGCCGTCGTAGTTTTTCGCGGCGGGCGGGCCGTTCGTCTCCCACGCGCCAGGAACGAGGATCGTCTGCCATTCCGATGTGGCCGGTTGGGCAACTGACATTGCCGGGAGAAGCGAGCTGAAGACGAAGGCGCGTGCGGTGCGTAACAATGAGTCCATCATAGCGCAGATTTGTTCAAACGGTCAGCGGCATTTCAGTCCTCGAAAATAATCATGACTCCAGCCGGTGTTCGCCAGGCACGATACCACGATTTGGCGGGCGAGGTATAGTTTTTGGAGGGCAAGAAAGGGTGAGCTTCTGCCAAAAACGGTTGAGTCAAATCCGGCTAGCTCCCGGCAATTTGAACTCACCCGTTTGTGGATTAAGTTTACTCAAGAAAACCTAAAAGAACCATCTTATGACAACATTGCCAAAAACATTGCTCACGATCTCAGTGGTTGGCTTCGCGATCTCCCTGACCGGTCCAGGCGGGGAATTTGCCGCCGGAATGATCAAGCCGATCAGCGCGATCTGTTTCATTGTCTTCTATATCGCCCAACTCCTGGCGAAGGAGGCTGAAGCCTACGACCAGGAAGAACAGGCAAAACTCGGGTGGATGCACCGCGGCGCGGAACCCAGCCCGAGAGCCGCGACTGGCGCCCGTTCGCGCAGTGGTCGGCATTCGCCCACCCTGGCCGGCGTGGGCAGCAAATAGCCTAAGTCAGATCGTCCGCCTCCGCCGAATTCTTTTCGCGACATCGGGAGGCGAGAGTCTCTACACTCGCGCAGTGCCGAATCCCTTATGGGTGATCTGAGCGAGTTCTCCTTGCCCGTCCAGCTCTTCTTAAGAGCGTATCCCTGGCGCCGGATCGATCCGGTGCCGTGGACCCCACTGGGAAGGCCGCTGAACCAATGCCGGCTCGCGCTGATTTCCAGCGCCGGCTTTGTGTTGTCCGAGCAACCACCGTTCGACGACTCGACCAAAGGAGGCGATCCGAGTTTCCGGGAAATCCCAAGCGGCGCCGAAGTCCAAACCCTCCGCGACACTCATCGCAGCGAATCCTTCGATCACTCCGGATTGCGCGAAGATCCGAATCTGGCCTTTCCGCTGGATCGCGTGCGGGAATTGGCCACGTCCCATCGCCTCGGATCGGTGAATCAACGCCACCTTTCGTTCATGGGTTCCATCACCGCGCCCGGACGGTTTGTGCGAGACTCCGTGCCGGCGATCACCCGTTTGCTGAAGGAAGACGCGGTCGATGTCGGGCTGCTCGTGCCGGTCTGACCGATGTGCAACCAGGCCGTGTGCCTGGTCGCGGCGGAGTTGGAGCGGCAGGGGATCGCGACGGTCGTGATCCAACTTCTCCGTTTCGTCGCGGAAAAGGTGAGGCCTCCGCGCGCCTTGTGCGTGCCTTTTCGCCACGGGTACCCCCTGGATTCACCGAATGCTCCCGATCGGCAACACGCCGTGATCGAAGCGGCGCTGCGCCTTTTGGAAGACCAGACTCTGGAACCGCCCGCGATGGTCGATTTCCGGCCGAGTTGATTCAATTGCAAATTTGCAATTTGAGATTTGAAATTGGCCCCCAGGCCTCTTGTCGCCTCACGAACTTCTGCTAGGCTTTCCTTGTGAGTTTTGTCGCTGAATTCGACCGGTTGCCGCTGGCGGCATTGGTGGAACGATCCCGAACCGCTGGAATCGCCGCCGCGCGCGCGAGCATGGAAACGGCTAGTCCGTCGCTCGCGGACTTTGCCCACCTGATTTCGCCGGCGGCCGGGGAACTTTTGGAACCGCTCTGTCAGCGATCGCAAAGGCTGACGCAGCAGCGCTTCGGGCGTGTGATTCGTTTCTTCGCGCCTCTTTACCTTTCCAACGAGTGCGTCAACAACTGCAAGTACTGCGGCTTTTCTCGGGATAATCCGATCCTCCGCGTCACGCTGTCGGTCGAAGAAGTGTTGCGCGAGGCGCGGTCTCTCAAAGAACAGGGGTTCCGAAATATTCTGTTGGTCGCCGGCGAACACCCTAAATTCGTGTCCCGAAGCTATTTGGTGGATTGCGTGCGCGTGTTGCACCGCGAGTTTCCGGGCGTGTCATTGGAAGTCGGCCCGATGGAAACGGAAGAATACGCGCCCATCGCCACTGCCGGCGCGGAGGGTTTGGTCGTGTATCAGGAAACTTACGACCGCGCCGTGTACACCGAGATGCACACGGCGGGACCGAAACGGGATTTCAACTGGCGTTTGGAAACGCCGGAGCGCGCTTACCACGCGGGCTTTCGGCGCCTGGGCATCGGCGCGCTCTTCGGGTTGAGCGACTGGCGGTGGGAAGCGTTGAGCGTCGCGGCTCACGCGCAGTATTTGCTGCGCCGTTGCTGGAGAGCGCAGCTCACCATCTCCGTGCCGCGCTTGCGCCCCAATGCCGGCGAGTTCGAACCGCTGACGCAGATCAGCGACCGCGAGCTTGTCCAACTCGTCTGCGCGTACCGGTTGATGTTCCCAGACGCGGGGTTGGTTCTTTCAACCCGCGAATCAGCTCGGCTGCGGGACGGCCTGATTCCTTTGGGGATTACGCTTATCAGCGCCGGAAGCCACACCGAACCCGGCGGCTACACCGGCGCGGGCAAGGAGAAGATTCATCGCACCGAGCGAGGCCGTATCGTGGCGCTGGCCGCGAACGCGAGCGAATGGGCTGTGGCCAATGGCCAGGCCACACGCGCGACCGGGCAGTTTGATATCTCGGACTCGCGACCACCGCAGGAGGTGGCCGAGCGTGTCCGGCGTCTGGGCTACGAACCGGTCTGGAAAGACTGGGAC
>JACPRI010000316.1 GCA_016190065.1 Verrucomicrobiota bacterium | reverse complement strand
CTGACTTTGCCCTTGTAAATGCTGCCGACCATTCGTTCATCGCTGGCGCGCTCAATTGTGAACTCTTCGAGTTTGCATTCCTCCAGGACGGCGTCGCGCGTTTCGTGCGACTCGGCGTTGATGATGACTTCCTTGTGGATTCTTTTAACGGGCTTGATCAGACGCTGGACGCGCTTGATGACATTGGAAGCAGCCGCGCGGAGCGTTTGCACGATCCCTTTGGGCGGCGGTTCGGTCACGGGCACCGGCCGGAATCCTGATTCCTCCTTCACTTCGGCCGGCGTTTCCAGGTGCGGTTCGCGGTAATCGCTCTTCTTGCGCTCCGGGAGGTTCGGCGTCGGGGCGGGTTCCGGTTTGGAGTCCGGCGGCAGGCCGGCGGCGATATTCTCCGCGCGTTCGATTTCGCGTTGATGCCGGGCGCTGTCGAAGACGCCCTCGTTCGAGGCTTTTTCGCCGATGGCCTGGGCGCGAGCCTCATTGGCTGCCCGGTCCGGCCGGCGCATGTTGTGCGGCGGGCCGCCGCTGGGGCGGAACCGCATGCCGCCTCTGCGGCGGTGTGAAAAATTTCGTTCGCTCATAATTAATAAGACCTTCGATAGATGTAGATGCTTTGCAAAATGCCTGCGGCGACCAACGAGCACAGCACCGAGGTGCCGCCGTAACTAAGCAGCGGCAGCGGGATGCCGGTCACGGGCATTATGCGAATGTTCATGCCGATGTTGATGAAGACGTGGCTGAAGAGCATGGTCACAATCCCAATCGCCAACAGCTTGCCCAGGCGGTCGCGCGCCTGGCCGGCGATTTTGATTCCCGTAAACAGGATCACCGTGTAGAGCACGATGAGGGTCGCACTCCCCAGAAATCCCTTTTCTTCCGCAATGACAGAGAAAATGAAATCGTTGTGCGCCACGCCACGGGGCAGGTAACCCAGCGTATTCTGGGTCCCTTGCCTCCAGCCTTTGCCAGTTAAGCCACCCGAACCCACAGAGATCAGCGCTTGCTCGACGTTGTATGTTTTGCTGAGTTGCCGTTCTCGCGCACGCTGACGCTCCGCCGCGGTGGCATTGCGGGGAGCGAAATCTTTGCCGAAATAAACCAACAGTCGTTCCCGTTGATATTCCTCCATCGGAATCCGCCAGCCGGGCGGCGCGAAAAGAACATCGACCAGGATCAATCCAACCAAAACTATTCCGGTGCCCATAAGACGCTTCAGAAAGGCCGGCGGAACTCCGGCCACAAACATCATGACCAGGCCGCTGGGCAGAATCACGATGGCGGAACCGAGGTCCGGCTCCTTCACGATCAACAAGAACGGGAGCAGCATCATGCCGAGGCCTTTGAAAAAAATCGACGGCGCGCGCAGTTCGTCTTCGGGCCGGCTCAAAAAATTCGCCATCGCCAGCAGAAAGGCCAGCTTGGCAAACTCGGACGGTTGGAAATCGTAAAAGCCCAGGTCGAACCAGCGCCGGGCGCCATAGTATTCTGTTCCGATGTGCGGGCTGAGCACGGCCACCAGCAGAACGATGCTCAGCCAGTACAGCACCAGCGACCAGCGGGCCAATCGGCCGTAATCAATCAAGGAGAACACCGCCGCGGCTCCGATCCCGAGCAGGTAGGCCAACACTTGCTTGGAGTAGGATTGATGAACGAGCCAGCTCAGAAACGAGGTCAGCGAGCCCCGGCGAAAGCGCTGCCAGATGCCCATCGTGTCGTACACGGAGGTGGCGCTGTAAATGAACGCCACGCCGATGGCCATCAACAAGGCGATGGCCAGCCAGAGCGGCCATTCGATCTGCCGTTCGCGTTGGTTTAAGTGCGCTTCAAACATTCAGTCAATTGGATTTCCGATTTGCCGGCGCGCCGTCCCGGCCACGACTTGTTTCGAGCCCGTCTCAGGCGCGTGCGCCTCGGACGGCGCTTTCTGCAAGATCCCCGGATCGCGTTTGAGAATCTCTTTATAGATGTCTCGAGCCACGGGGGCGCAAGTCAGGGATCCACTTGCGCCCCCTTCGACCACGACGACGACAGCATAACGCGGATTGTCGAAAGGCGCATAAGAGACAAACCACGTGATCGACTCCTTCTTCCCGCTGGTAAGTTTGGCTGTGCCCGTTTTGCCAGCGATCTGCAAGCCATCCACTCTCGCTGACCGTCCGGTCCCTTCAGCGTTTTGCGTGTCGTCGAGCATGGCCTGTCGGACTCGTTCCAGCGTTTCCGGTCGCAATTTGACTGTGCCTCTGACTTGTCGAGGGGACACCTGAATGATCTGGCTGTCTTCTGGTTTTTCCTGAGGTTCAATTCGCTCGATCAATCGCGGCGCGAGAAGGGTTCCGCCATTGGCCACGGCGGCGATGAGGACGGCCATTTGAAGAGGGGTGACGAGGAGTTCGCCGTGGCCGATGCTGAGATTGCCTGTGTCGCCGGGCATCCACCGCGATCCGTCCAGCTTTCTCAGTTCCCCGGGCGTCGGCAGCGCTCCGGCGGCTTCTTGTTTCGGCCACAAACCCGTCGGTTCTCCCAGGTGAAACTGGCGAGCCATCTCGATGATTTTCTCCGGGCCGATGCGCAATCCGTGTTCGACGAAGTAAGAATTGCTCGATCGCCAAAATGCCCGCCGAAAGCTATAATCGCCAGCCGGAGCAGTGTCGTCGATCCGATGCCTTCCGATGAAATAGTGACCCGGATTTCGATAGATCGCGTTCGTGTCAATGACGCCTGCTTCGAGTCCGGCCAGGGCCACGATGATCTTGAAGCTGGAGCCGGGCGGATAAGTGCCATAGCCCGCCCGATTGAACATCGGTCTGAGGTCCTCGTCGCTCATCTTCTTGTACTCCTCATTTGTGAAGCCGGTGACGAATTGGTTCGGATCGAACGACGGAGAAGAAGCGAGCGCGTAAATATCGCCCGTGTTGACGTCCATGACCGCCACCGCACCACAAACCTCTTCCCGGGTCTTTGTCTTGGCGAACGGCGCGTTCGCCAACGCCTTTTCCGCCGCAAGTTGGATCCAGAGGTCAATCGTCAGCACCACATTGTGGCCAGGTTCAGGCGGCATGGGTGTATGCTCGGATTCGCGGTACGCCAGATTGTTGACCAGCACGGCCTTCACGCCGGCTTTCCCGCGCAACTCCGTGTCGAAGGCAGCTTCGATTCCCTTCCTCCCCACATAATCCGGCAAACGGAACCGAAAGGAGATGTCTTCATCCTTCACCGGGTAAAAATCCCGTTGGAGATGTCCGACAATGTGGGCGGCAACGTGCTGGTAAGGATAGTGGCGCACGGCTTGCGGTTCGAGCGCCAGGCTCGGCACGTGGCCCGCCTGCTCGACGAACAGCGCCACTTGCGGCTTGGAGAGATCCTTCAAGAGCGGCAAAGGCAGGGAGCGCAGTTGATCGTAGTGAATGTGGAAATCCTGTTCCACCAGCAAGCGCGGTTCCTGGATCGCCGAACTCACGTGCATGAGCACATTGCTCACGACGCGGTATCTTGCTTGCCGCTCCAATTCATCGATGATCTTGCGGGTCAGCCGCACGTTCGGGTTCGCGAGCTTGAATTCCTTCCGGACCCCGTTCGTGTACTCGTGCCGAAAACTGTCCCGCAGTTCTTCGAGGTAAAGATTGACGTTGTAACTCGGCCGGTTTTCCGCCAACGCGTAGCCGTTTCGATCCAGGATTTTTCCGCGAATCGCCGGGACACGGACCGTCCGAACGGACTGAGCCTGCAAATTGGCGCGATAGCGATCCGAGCGGACGACTTGCAGATACCACAACCCGGCCAAAAGGACAGCCATGCCCGCCAGCACGGCCATCGCCACGGCTTGCAGTTTGAAGTCGCTCTTCTTCAGTTGGTCGATGATCAACATACTCAGACTCGGCCCCGCTTGATTTCGCGATCCGGACGAAAGCTGGTTTCAGAAACTGGCGGATAAGCAAACGCCTTCGAGAACCGTTCCAACAACCAGAACAGCGCCGGCGTGAGCGACCCACCCACCAAGGCCATGATCAGCCATTGCCAGATGGAGCCCCACCCGATCAACGGCATCTGGCCGACGCCGACCATGAGCAAGATCGTCAACGCCGGCGACGCGGCGCTCGCGGCCGTGCCCAGCACGAATTGTGCGTAGTGTTGCTCGCGCAAAATCAGGCCGCGATTCAGATGCACCAGGAACGCGATGACAAACAGCGGCAAGATCGAAATCCCCAGGCGGTTCGCAGAGAGCCCGTCGAACCAGAGGCCCCCCAGAACGGCCACCAGCGAAAGCGTGGTCCACTCCGTGCGCAGGCCGCAATAGACCATCAGTGCCGGCCGCAAATCGATCTGAACGCCGAGCCACTGGTTCAGAGGCGTCTGACACGAAGCCAGGTAAGCCGCGAGATACGCAGCCAAAACCAGAATGCCGGTGTTCAGATAGTTCATGGAAACTTCACCCACACGTATTCCAGATGCTTGAAATTCGCCGACAGCTTGACCCGCGCTTCGGTGGACATTCCGAAGCCGACATTCCGCGTTTCGATGACTTTCCCGATAGGGATTCCTTTTGGGAAAACGCCCCCTTGTCCGCTCGTCACCACGAGCGCGCCGGGTTTGGCCGCGCTTTGGCCGCCCAGGAACGTCAACTCCACAATGGACGGATCGAGAATACTGGAGGAATCCGCCTGGATGATGCCGCCGTCCTGGCTTTTCTCGTCCTCAACCACCGCTGACACTCTGCAATTAGGATCGCCGATCAGAACCACCTGTGAACTCCACAAACCCACCCGATCGATCTTGCCCACCAACCCTTCGCTCGTCATCACGGCCAGGTTCGTCACGACGCCGTCGCGCTGCCCGAGGTCGATCTGGATCGTGCGCCACCAATTGGCCGGGTCGCGCAGCGTCACGCGGGCCAGCCGGAGATCCCACGGGGTTTGTTGCTTCCATCCAAGCGCCTGGCGCAGGTTGAGATTTTCCTGCCAGACGAGATTGCTCTGCATAAGTTGCAGTCGCAATCGTTCATTCTCGCGTTTCAGATCGTCGATGTGATCGAGCAGCATGCGGCGCGGAACGACCGCGCTTTCGGCCTGCCGGGCCACTGTGCGGCTCGAGCTGGTCAAACCGATCAAGGGCAGAAAAAAACCTCCCAGAGCCAGTTTCAGTTGCGTCGCCGTTTGAATCGGCAAACTCAGAACTGCCAGCACCAACAAAACTACGGCCATTAAGGCTAAATACTGCGGCCTTCTAAACATCTTTCACCCGATAGACAGGTTCGGGCGAACGACGCTGGCTCATAAACCTACCTGGAGTAAGCGACTCGCTTGAGAAATTGGAGTTCTTGCAGGACTCGACCCGTGCCTTCCGCCACCGCCGTGAGGGGGTTCTCAGCAATGTGGACCGGCAGGCCGGTTTCTTCGGCCACCAATCGGTCGATGCCTCGCAATAACGCGCCGCCGCCGGCGATGACAATCCCGCGGTCCACCAGATCGGCGGACAGTTCGGGCGGACATCGCTCGAGCGTGATGCGAATGGATTCCAAAATACTGGCCAGAGGTTCCTTTAGCGCTTCGCGGATTTCTTCGGAGCGAACGGTCAGGGTCTTGGGCAACCCTGCGCTCAAATCGCGTCCTTTGACCTCCATCGAAAGCTCCTGCTCCAGAGGATAGGCCGAGCCGCAGCGGATTTTGATTTCTTCCGCTGTGCGTTCGCCAATCATCAGATTATAGGCCCGCTTCATGTGCGCAATGATCGTCTCGTCGAATTCATCTCCGCCCACGCGGAGGCTGCGGCTGAACACGATTCCGGCCAATGAAATAATGGCAATCTCGCACGTGCCGCCTCCGATATCGACGATCATATTGCCGGCCGGTTCATGCACCGGCAACCCGACGCCGATCGCGGACGCCATCGGTTGCTCGATGAGATAAACTTCCCGCGCGCCGGCATGGGTCGCGGAGTCTTTCACCGCCCGTTTCTCAACTTCCGTGATGCCGGATGGGACAGCGACGACCACTCGAGGAGCAATCAATTTGCGATTATGAACCTTCTGGATGAAGTGCCGCAACATGGCCTCGGTGATTTCGAAATCGGCAATCACGCCGTCTTTCATGGGCCGGATGGCGACGATGTTTCCTGGCGTGCGGCCGAGCATTCGCTTGGCTTCTTCGCCGACGGCCAGGACGTTGGTCGTGCCTGCTTGGATGGCTACGACGGAAGGTTCATGCAGCACAATGCCCCGATCACGGACATAAACGAGCGAGTTCGCCGTTCCCAAATCGATCCCGATGTCGTTGGAAAACAGGCCTTTAAGTTGCGCTAACATGTATGGTACCTAGACACTCATTAACATGAGGGAGCCGCACAATGCGGTCAAGACCTATTCCAATACTCGGCGAGCCAAAGAAGACGAGCGGATGGAGCCGAAGTTTGTCGGGGCGGAGAGCAAGTGAGAGCAAGTGAGAGCAAGTGAAGGCGTTAAATCGTTAAAATCGTTACACGTTAAATGCGTGGGAAAATCCTTTCCGATTGGCTTGCCAAGCCGTTGCTCGCCGCCCGACTTGAATTTGGCCAGCCTTCGCGCCAAGCCCTCCTGCGAAGGCTGGTGGAGCCGAGGGGAGTCGAACCCCTGACCTTCTCATTGCGAACGAGACGCTCTACCAACTGAGCTACGACCCCAGCCGCATCGGAGCCGAACCCTATACGAAAGTCCGGAAAATGCAACTGCCGGTTGGCTTCTGAGCCTTCACTTTGGCCACTCGCTGATGCGATGCCACCAGTGTTCCAGGCGCTCCAGGTATTTGCGCGGATTTGGCATCCGGTCCGCCACCGATTGGCCGCCGAGGGATTTGTCCGGCCAAAGATGGAGGTGTTTCTCGATGCTGAGTTCTCTGGCGAGTCCCCAAACAGTGTGAAGTGACTTCACCGCGTAGTCCTGCCAGGTTTCACGAGTGGCGAAAACGTCAGTCCTCAAACGCACACCCATGTTCGACGCTTGCGCTTCAATGCGCGCCACGTTCTCGGCCCGGATGTTGATCGGCTCGTGGAAAATCGTGATGGGACCGAGTTCGGCCACGGATTTGAGAGTCGTGCGCAGATCGGCTTCATCACATTCGGGATAGGTCGGCGCGAGGGCCACAAAGACGTGCAGGCCAGCTTCCTTCGCGGCGCGCAGCGTGGCCAGCCGTTGGGACGGCGCGGGGGCTTTCGGCTCATACACCTTGGCCAGATCGTTGCGCAACGTGGGCAGGCTCATGCCGAACACGAGGCGCTTGCCGAAACTTTTGAACAAATCGAAATCCGTCCGCGCGAGCGGACTCCGGGTGAGGATGCGGACGTTGAGCGTGGATTGGTCGCGGATGAGTTTGAGCGAGCGGCGCACAAGGAAGCGCGTGTGCGCGGCCAGTTCGCGTTGCCGCGCCGCGTCGGGATGGCGGATGATCTGATATGGGTCGGTCGTGCTGCAATAGATCACAGCGCGATTGCCGTCAGGTTTGAGTTGTTTGCGAGGCGTGTTCTCGGCCGCGCGCAATGAGGCGAGAAACTTCCGTTCGTCCCACGGGCGGAGCAACACGTAATCGCCCCACTCGGCGTCGGGGTCTTTGACGCCGTATTCGGCGAGCTTCGGCCCTTGTTTGATGGTCGCCGTGCTGGGCACGTAACAGAATCGGCACGCATGCGAGCAACCGACCGCGACGTTGAACGCCCAATTCGAAAGACTTTTGTAAACGAAGTGATTTTCCGCGATGACGGCAGGCGCGTGCCAGAAGTCCACGGATGGCTTCTTCGGCTTCAACCACGCGTCCAGGGTGCGCGGTGAAGAATACAACTTCGTTGGCGGCCGCGGTTCGATTAGCAAATCGGGTGTCACGACTCAGAAATGTAGTTCACGCTGCCCCGTTTCGTCTATTCTCAGAATCTCGTTCCAGAACTTCTCAGCGAGCGAATGTCGGCTGAACAACGTGAAGCGATAAAGCGGTTGGTCAGGCGGAACGGAGATGTGCCGCGTGCCGATGAATCCTTCTTTCTGAATGCGCTCGCTGAATGCGTCAATTGCCTTGCGTGCGAACTCCGAGGCCTCTCTCCATTTCCATTTGCGCCAGTCTCCAGAGTCCAGGAACGCTTCCAGAGCGGTTTGCTCGCTCTCGGACTTGATGTATTGCGGGACGTTCAATGTGATGCCGAGGCTGTGTTGGATCGTGACGAGCAGATCAATTCGCCGGGTCTTCGTGAGTTGAAGTATGGCCTTCATCGGCACTTGCGAGATCCCTGTCGGATCAATGAAGGCGACAACGAGCGTGTCATCCCTGAACCGCAAGCAGCCTTGTTCGGCGACCTCGACCCAGTTCTCAGGGATGATCTTAACAAGGCTGCCTTTGGGATGCTTGGCGACCCGTTGCTTCAAGACATCTGCAAGTTGAGGATCATCTTCGATGAGAATGAACTCGTGGAACTCGTGGGCCAGAGCAACAAATGGCGAGCCTGGGAACTCTTCACCGGTTTCTTTGAGTTTGCAGAGACCCGGCCCCGCCATCACGTCCAAGTATGGAGCATCTTCCACGGACATAGATTGGTGATTCAGCGCCATTTTGCCAGCCAATATGCAGAGTCGAGTCGGTCAACGACTGTCCAAACCATTTTCGGAGATTCATCCGGGGAAGTTTCCAGCCTCAGCGCTCCGCACCAGTTCCGCCGCCTTGCCGCCTTTTGAGTTCGCTGAGCCGTTGCTGCGAGTGGCTGGACGGACAGTGGTTCTTCGGCGGCGAGCGGATCGATTTGCGACTCGCGCTCGCTTGGGAAATGCTCTACAACCAGCCGTCATTTCCAAGTATGAGCAAACGGCGAAACAAGAAGCGGCCACACGCAGTCCCGGTGCAATCCCGTGAAAAACCGCAAGCAGCCGAACAACCGCGGCCAAGCTCGAAGCTCCAAGGCCTGACGTCGGCCCGAGTGCTCCTGGCCGTGTCACTGGCCATCGCGGTTTATTTGGCCTGGGTCTCGTTCAAAGGCGGTTCGCTTCCGGGGTGCGGTCCGGAGTCCGGCTGCAACAAAGTCCTGCAAAGCCGGTGGTCGCACTGGTTCGGACTGCCCGTGAGCGTCCCGGCCGCGCTGGTTTATGTATCGTTGTTGTGGGCCACATTTCAGATTGGATCGGGCATCTCGGTGGCCCGGCAGCGGGCTTGTTGGCGCGGCATTGTCGCGCTCTCGGTCGTGATCGTCGGCGCGGCAATCTGGTTTGTGGGCCTACAGGCGCTGGTGATCAAAAGTTTTTGTCCATTTTGCATGACGGCACACGCGAGCGCGGTCATCGCGGCTTTTCTTTTGTTGAGGAACGTTCCGCTTCAGGCGGCCGCCGTATTGACTGAGGCGTCCCGGAGACCCGATTCATCTTGGGCACTCGCGCGGCCGGAGGTTTTCAAATTCGGTCTTGCCGGCGCCGCGGCGTTGGGCGTGTTGCTGGCCGGGCCATATGTCGTTCAGAAGAAGCAGTACGCGGTAAAGACTGGCGATGGAATTAGTCAGACCACGCCGACGCTCGCCGCCCCCGGGGCTCGCGGAGATTCCGCCGGGGCAAGCGCCGCCACCGAATCTCAGACGGTCAGCATTAATCCTGTTCCTGACGGTCAAGCCACTGCTCCCGGTCAACCTGCGATCACGCAAGCCAGCCCGCCAACTCCTCCCCTGGCCAAAGCGGAAGCGAACGCCGGAGCGTCGATCGTTCCAACGGCACCTCGCCGCGAGGTTGTCTTGCACCAGGGCAAACACCGGTTGCTCGTGGACGAGCTGCCGATCATCGGTGCGCCGACCGCGCCGCATCTCATGGTGAGCCTGTTCGATTACACGTGCCACTACTGCCGGGACATGCACGGGCTTTTGCTGGAAGCGCAGCGCCGGTTCAGCAACCAGCTCGCGATCGTTTCCTTGCCCATGCCGCTGGATTCGGATTGCAATCATCTCGTGAAACGAACGCCGAGCGCCCACGCGAACGCGTGCCAGTACGCGAAGTTCGGCCTGGCCGTGTGGCGCGCCAGGCCGGAGGCTTTCTCCGAATTTGATTCGTGGCTTTTTCACCCGCCTTCTCCGCTACCGTTGAATGAAGTCAAACAGCGCGCGGAGGAATTGGTGGGCCGAGAGAAGCTGGAACAAGCGCTCGCCGACGATTGGGTGAAGAAACAACTTCAGACCGCCGTCGCGATCTACGAATCGAACTCGAGCGAGCTGCGTGATGGGCGCATGCCGCAACTGGTGATCGGCTCGGCGATCAGCGTCGGGCCGCTTCAGAAAATCGACCAGCTTTACACGATGCTGGCGGACCAATTGGGGTTGAAGGCGCCTTGAACCTGACTGCGTTTCGCCTCCCGCACGAAATTAACCGCAAAGCTCGCAAAGCTCGCAAAGAACTTGAGGCCGAGTGCCCTCTTTAGATCTGTGCGACGCAATCGAACAATCAAGGACCGACATGGTTGTCGCAAGCCGGATAGATTTTCTACAAAAGGTAACGAAGCCAACGAAGGTCCTTGTTCTCTGTTGCCTTCTGTGACCAGCGGCGAAGTCACTTTTCCCGAGCGAAGTCTCGGGAAAAGGCCTGTGCTGCAATCGTTGAAATTGTTCGCAGGCTGCGATCAAGTTTTTGGCCCGGTTAACCGATTTAACGATTTAACCTTGTAACGTTCTAACGACTTTGGTTCCGGCTCGCCGCGGAGCGTTCTCTACGGTTGAACCGCTCTCTCCAGGATCAACACCATGTCCCCCGCTTTCGTCCTGAGCTGCATCGCCGGTTACTTCGGGTTCCTCCTGCTGATCGCGTGGATCACCAGCCGCAACGCCAACAGCGCGTCCTATTTTCTGGGCAATAAGGCGTCGCCGTGGATCGCGGTTGCTTTCGGTTTGATCGGCGATTCGCTTTCCGGCGTCACATTCATTTCAGTGCCCGGCCAGGTGGGCACGAACCAATTCTCTTACCTTCAAATTGTGCTGGGGTACGTCCTGGGCTACGTGGTCATCGCGCAGGTGCTGTTGCCGCTCTATTACCGTCTGAATCTGACGTCCATCTACAGCTATTTGCGGACGCGCTTTGGTCCGTTCGCGCAAAAGAGCGGCTCCTTCTTTTTTTTGTTGTCGCGGACGGCGGGGGCGGCGGCGCGGCTCTATCTGGCGGCGAGCGTGATTCACCCGTTCCTGTTCGATCGCTGGCTGTTGTTCGGCGTATGGAAAGTGCCGTTCTGGGCCACGGTCTCGACGATTATTCTGCTCATGCTCGTCTATACACTGAAGGGCGGGATCAAGACTTTGGTCTGGACGGACACGTTTCAATCCACGTTCTTGCTCCTGGGGGTGGTGCTGTCTATCACCGCGATTGCCGGCGAACTGAACTTTGGCGTGGGCGAAATCATTTCCTCAGTCTGGCAAAGCGATTTCTCCCGCGTTTTCTCCTGGGATTGGCAGGAGCCGAAATATTTCTGGAAGCAATTTTTCAGCGGCGCCTTCATCGCCATCGTGATGACAGGTTTGGATCAAAACATGATGCAAAAGAACCTCAGTTGCCGGTCGCTCCGCGACGCGCAGAAAAACATCTATGCGTTCAGCGTCGTGATGCTCCTGGTCAACGTGCTGTTCCTGTCGCTGGGAGCGTTGCTGCACCTTTACGCGAGGGCCAAAGGCATCGAAGTGCCGGAGAAAACGGATCAATTGTTTCCGCTCCTCGCGCTGCAACATTTGGGATCGTTCGCCGCCGTGGTTTTCCTGGCCGGACTGACCGCAGCCACGTTTTCCAGCGCGGACTCGGTTTTGACGACGCTGACGACTTCCTTCTGCATCGATCTGCTGGAGATGGATCAAAAAACCGCATGGACAGAGGAGCGAAGAGTTTCCTTGCGGCGCCGGGTTCACTTTGGATTCGCCGCGGTTCTGCTGATCGTCATCCTCGGATTCGCGGCCCTCAACAGCCAGGCTGTGATCACGGCCATTCTCACGCTGGCGGGTTACACGTACGGACCATTGTTGGGCCTTTTTGCGTTCGGCTTGCTGCACAAGCGAACAGTCCGCGACCGGCTCGTGCCGTTGATCTGCGTGCTTTCGCCGATCCTTTCATATGTGCTGGACTCGAACTCGCAGGTTTGGTTCGGCGGCTACAAGTTCGGTTTCGAATTGCTGATGGTGAACGGGCTGCTGACTTACGTCGGCTTGTGGATCATCCGGCGTAGGGAAGAAAAGAATTGACCGCGGATCACGCGGCTAGCGCGGATTAATGACGAGCGAAGCTCCAATTTCTTTCGGAAATCGGGATAAGTGAGCTTCCTTAACGTCGGTGGCGACGATTTGGCAGGCGCGCTCTAAGAAAACACTCGTGCGACTGGAGGTTGTGATTCAGAATTCGGTGGTCGCTCGCAAGTATTCATCTGCCGCCCATGTTCAAACTCGCACTCATTCAAATGATCGTCCGGGCCGGACGCAAACAGGAGAACCTCAGCCACGCTGAAGAGCTGGTCCGCCGCGCGGCCGCGGATGGCGCCGAAGTTGTGCTACTGCCGGAAGCGTTGACGCTCGGTTGGACCGATCCGTCCGCGAAAACCGAAGCGGACAAGATTCCCGAAGGCGAGTCCTGCGCGCGACTTCGCAAAATGGCGCGGGAAGCCGGAGTGTACGTTTGCGCAGGCCTGATCGAGCGAGCAGGGAGTGAGGTTTTCAACGCGGCAGTTTTCATCGATCCAACGGGCAACGTTCTCCTGCACCATCGCAAGATCAATGAGCTCGAGATCGGGCATCCTGTCTATGCTTTGGGCGACCGGCTGCAGGTGTCCCGCACGTCGCTGGGCACGATCGGCCTGATGATCTGCGCGGATGGTTTTGCGCACGGGCAAGTCGTCAGCCGCACGCTGGGTTACATGGGCGCGGACGTGATTCTTTCTCCGTGCGCGTGGGCGGTCCCGGCGGACCACGACGACGTCAAAAATCCGTACGGCAAGATCTGGCTGGATAACTACGGTCCTGTGGCTAAGGACTTTCATGTTTGGATTGCGGGCGCGAGCAACGTCGGCTGGATCGAGTCGGGCCCGTGGAAAGGGCGGAAGTGCATCGGCTGTTCGCTCGTGATCGGCCCCGCAGGAGCACCGGTGTTGCGCGGGCCTTACGGCGTCGATGCCGAAGCAATTCTTCACTTCGAGATCACGCCGGAGAGAAGAGCCGCGCAGGGCGATGGCTGGGCGCGGGTTTGGAGATCTGAACCCGAAGATCGACAACCGTGTTGATATCCTCTGCGATCTTGGCGAGGGCTTTCGTGTTTAATCAGCTTCGGCAGAATGCCCGTCGGTCTCCGCGGCCTGACGGCAGGCATCGGCCACCTGGTTCAGGTTTTCCAGGAAACGCTCGCGTTCCTGGGCTGGCAAAACCGAAAGAATGTCCGTTTGCAGAGCAACAGCCAGTTCGCGGGCTTCCGAATATTTCTTCCGGCCCAACGGCAAAAGCCGGATCCGGTGCGCGCGCCGGTCCTGTTCGTGTTCTTTTCGTTCGATCAGGCCGGCTTTCCCCATGCGTTCCAACAGGGAGGCGACGGTGTTGGGGTCGCTGCTCATGGCGACCGTCAGTTGACGCTGCGTCATGCCTTTGGGATCGCCTTCGAGCAAAGTTCGCATCACGGTAAACTGATCCGGGGTGACGCCCAAATGCGCGATCCGGCGTCGGAACGCCTGGTTCAAGCCGTACCAGGCCCGGCGCATGAGCGGGGGCAATCGGCGGCGTTCGGGAGAATCGATTGGAGCGAGTGCAGCAGTTTTGGTCGCCGGCGGCATTTTTGACGTTTGACAAATTATACGTGTAGGTATTATTTCGTCCAGGACTTCCAATGGTGTGCAATCTGGTTTGCCCCCCAGGGAAGTCCATTGCGGTTTCTGTTGTCCGGTTCTCGTTACGTCTGATATTCGTTGCGCCGAAGAGTTTGCCATGAAATCGAAATCTCTGCTTGCCGCCGTCGTCTGCAGTTGGATTCTCTCAAACCCTGCTGCTCCGTTCACTCCGGTGAACGCGGCGCCCGTGCGCGGCTGGCTGAATTGGCGCGGCCCAGAACAGAACGGCACCTCGCGCGAAAAAGGACTGCCCGACAAACTGGCGGTGGAACAAGCCCTCTGGACGGCCGACTTCCCTGGCGCATCCACGCCGGTGATCGCCAACGGCAAACTTTATGTCATGGGCTACCTCGGAGACGGTCCCCAACTTCAGGAAGGTGTCGCTTGTTTCGATGCCGAGACGGGCCAAAAGTTGTGGCAGCAACTCTTCAGCGATTTTCTCAGTGACATCATTTACAAGCGTTACGCGACGTCGAGTCCGACGGTGGATCCCGAGACGGGCAATGTTTACAGCCAGGGCACGCAAGGCATCCTGGCTGCGTTCACTCCGGATGGCAAACTCCTCTGGCAGCACTCCATGATGGAAGAATACGGGCGGTTGACCTTTCCGAATGGCCGCACGGCCTCTCCGGTGATCGATCGCGATCTCGTGATCACCCGCGGTATCACAGCCAACTGGGGCGCGCACGGTCCAGGAGGAGATCGGTTTTACGCCTTCGACAAGAAGACGGGGGAACTGGTTTGGTCCTCAAGTCCGGGTGACCGGCCCAAAGACAATTCCTATTCCTTGCCTTACCTTGCTTTTCTGGAGGGCAAGCGAGTTTTGATCGCGACGGCCGGGGATGGGAGCGTGGTTTGCGTCAATGCCCGAACCGGGGATCCGATCTGGCGCGTGCCGCTCGGCAAAGCCGGCATCAATGCCACCGTGCTCGTGCACAACAACGAAAAAGTCGTCGCGATTTACGGCACGCCGTATGAGCCTGGGCAAATGGTCGCGTTCCGAATCCCCAAGGTCGCGCCGAGCTCGCCGACGAATGCGCCCGTGGTCGTTGAACGCTCGCAAGTCGAAATTTGGAGCCAGGACATTTCCACTTCGACCAGTTCGCCAATCCTGACGGGCGACCGGATTTACGTTGTGGCGGAAAAGGGCGATCTGATCGCGCTCGATGTGAACCGCGGAAAGATTTTGTGGACGCTGAAAATCGGCATCGAACAGCGCAACTCCTGTCCGCTCTACGCGGATGGAAAGCTTTACGTGCCGATGCTGGATGATCCGTCAGCCAAGACCGAAACGGGCAACGAGGGCGGCAGTGAGGCGGGGACCAAAGGCGCACTCTACGTGATCCGGCCTTCGGAAACTCAGGGAGAGATCCTGAGCCATTTGTCTCTCGACGGGCGTTGTTTCGGCACGCCGACGGCTTACAACGGCAAGGTGTACCTCCAGACGACGAAGAAGATTTACTGTTTCGGGAAGAAGGGAAACAACCCCGGCCTGCCGCCTGACCTCGCCGCCGAAAAGTGGCCGACGCCAGGCCCGGCCGCGCAACTCCAGGTGATTCCGTCCGAAGTCTTGTTGCGGCCTGGACAAACGGCCTCCTTCCGTATCCGTTCGCTCGACGCAAGCGGATTTCCCGTCGAAGAGATCAAGGATGTCCGAAACGTCAAGTGGGCGTCGTACATTCCGCCGACGGCTCGGGTGCGTTCGACGTTGAAAGGGTCATTCAACGCGGAAGGAAAGCTGGTCGCGGCGACCGACGCAGTTCCTTCGGCGGGCGCCTTCGAAGCCGTGCTGGGAAATCTCAAAGGCTACATTCGCGGCCGGGTCCTGCCGTACCTGCCGATCAAACAGGATTTTGAAACGTTCGTGCTCAGCGAAACAACAACCAACACGGTGGAGGAACCAACGCCGTTCTCCTATCCGCCGTTGCCCTGGATTGGCGCCCGGTTCAAATTTGAAGTGCGCGACAGCCAGGGCACCAAGGCACTAACGAAAACGATCGACAACAAGTTTTTCCAGCGCGCCACGGTCTTTATCGGCGCCGCCGAAGCGAAGAATTACACCATCCAGGCCGACGTGATGAGCGAAGGCCGGATGCGCGGCGAACGCGTCCTGAAGATGTCGGAGGTCGGACTGATCAACCAGCGCTATTTGATTTTGCTCCAGGGCAATGCGCAGAAGCTGCAAGTGACTTCCAACGAAGAGCGCCTCTGCGTGCCCGCCAAGGACGCGCCGTCGAACTTCCGCTGGCAACCCAATGTCTGGTACATCTTAAAGACGCGCGTGGATGTGGCGGCGGATGGATCGGGCGTGGTCAGAGCCAAAGCGTGGAAACGCGGCGATCCGGAGCCGGAGCCATGGACGCTGGAGGCGCCACATGCTCATGCGCATCGGAGCGGTTCGCCGGGCCTGTTTGGATTTTCGCCGCAGGACATGCGGGTTTACATTGACAACGTGAGCGTGACGCCGAATTGACGCAGAAGACGCCCTCGCTTCAGCCTATCCACAAACTACAAACCTCCACCTTGATGAAGACGTTCTCCATTCTTTCCACGGCCCTCCTCGCGTGCGGCCTATCTACAATCGCCGAAGACTGGCCCCAATGGGGCGGCAATACTCTTGGACGCAATATGTATTCTTCGGCTAAAGGCCTGCCGGATCGCGTGGAAGCCGGCAAATTCAAATCGGGCACTGAGGAAATCGATTTGAAGACCACCAAAAACGTACGCTGGGTGACGAAGCTCGGCACGCAGAGCTACGGCAACACGACTGTCGCCGCCGGCAAAGTTTTCATCGGCACCAACAACGATTCGCCGCGCGATCCTCAACATCAAGGAGACCGCAGCATCCTGATGGTTTTCGACGAGAAGACCAGTGAGTTCCTCTGGCAACTCGTGGTTCCCAAGCTCGCCTCAGGAAAAGTCAACGACTGGGAAAACCTGGGCTTGCTCTCCTCACCGACCGTGGAGGGCGACCGCGTCTATGTGGTCACGAGCCGCTGCGAAGTGTTGTGTCTGGATGTCAATGGCATGGCCAACGGCAACGACGGACCGTTCCAGGACGAAGCGCAGTACATCCCCGGGCCGGGCAACCCCAAGAAAGCCAAAATCGGTCCGAAGGACGCGGACATTATCTGGAAATACGACATGATGGACGAACTGGGCGTGTTCCCCCATAACGCCTCGAACAGTTCCCCGCTCGTCGTCGGCGACCTTGTTTATGTCTGCACGTCGAACGGACAGGACTGGAGCCACTCCAACATTCCCTCGCCGCAGTCCCCGAGCTTTGTCGCTTTGGACAAAAAAACCGGAGAACTCAAAGGCGAAGACGATGCGAGCATCGGGCCGCGCATTTTTCACGGCCAATGGAGTTCCGCATCCGCCGGCCTGGTCAATGGACGATCTCTCATCTTCTTTGGCGGCGGCGACGGGGTCTGCTACGCGTTTGACGCCCAGCCCGTCAAACAAGGCGAAAACAGTTTTTTGAAGACCGTCTGGAAATACGATTGCAACCCGCCTGAATATAAAGTCAAAGACGGCAAGCCGATCAAGTATCCGGACGCCAATGGCCCGAGTGAAATCAACTCCACCCCGGTGTTCTACAAGAACCGCGTCTATGTAGCGGTCGGACAGGATCCAGAGCATGGCGAAGGCGTGGGCCATCTGGTGTGCATTGACGCGACCCAGACCGGCGACATCACCAAGGCCGGCCCGATTTGGAGTTTCAAAGGGATTCATCGCAGCATCTCCACGGTTTCGATCGATCCGGCGACCGGCTTGTTGTTCATCGGCGACTTTTCCGGCTTTGTCTATTGCCTCGACGCGGAAACAGGAAAGCTCTACTGGACGCACGATATGAAGGCGCACATGTGGGGCTCGACGCTGGTGGCGGACGGAAAAGTGTACGTCGGGGATGAAGATGGAGATTTCGCCGTGCTGGCCGCGACCAAGGAGAAAAAACTGCTCAGTGAAACGAATCTGCCGGCGCCGGTCTATTCAACGCCCATCGTGGCCAACGGCACGATTTACGTGTCCTGCAACACCCACCTTTACGCCTTCTACGATGCCGCTCGGAGCGCCGCCGGGAAGGACGAGCTGCCGAAAGTCAATTTGAGCCCCGCGAAAACTGAATCAAAGAAGTAATCGGAGAGCTCTGCGCTTCAAACTACCCATGACCTGTAAGGCACGCCTCCACGAAAGTCGTTGAAGCGTTACAGCGTTACAGCGAAAAGCCAGTAATCCCAATCCATGACTTGCCGCTTATGACAGTCGATCCCTCCGCTATTCGATCCGCCCAGGAAAAGCTTGATGCGCACGTCCGCGAAATCGTGCAATGGCACTTTTCAGCCGAAACGGGATGTCCCTTCTGGCTCGATTGGGCCAAGAAGGCCGGCTGGAATCCGGCCAAGGAAGTGAAAAGTTTCAGCGACCTGCTCCGCTTTCCTCATTTCCAGGACGAATGGCTGCGTGACCTT
>JACPRI010000327.1 GCA_016190065.1 Verrucomicrobiota bacterium | reverse complement strand
GCGTGGGGCAGCTACCTGGAAACCGATTCGAGGACGAGGAGAGACGGTCCACAGCGGATTCCGTACGCGCTTACGCTTTAGCGAATTCGGCGATCCTACTTTCCTCCGGCCGCCGCGCTGGTCAGCAACTCAGCCAGCGCCGCGTCTTTCTCCGGTCCCTGAAGGAAGTCAAACGAGCGCAGGAAACGGTCGCGCTCCTTGGCGTCAGTGTCCTTCTCGGTGATGATCTTCACGAGCAGCGCGGGGGTCTTCGGGCTGCGAGAACGCCAGATGACGTCGCGCCCCGCCGGCGTGTTCCAATGGTCGCCGACGGCGGTAAGCCAGGCAGCGAAGAACTCCTCCCACTGGCCGTCCGCGCCAATCCCGAGCGCTTCGAGGTACCAGCGATCTTTTCCGTCGTGCTGCTGCGCGAGCGTGGCCCAGAGCTTCGGCGCTTGAGGGGACGGATGGTGGCGAAGGGCGAGCGCGCATTCGCGGCGGACCTGCGGCGACGCGTCCCTGGCGAGTTTGGCGACGAAGGGAATCACGTCCAGCTTCAGTTCGCGAGCGATGCGCAGGCTTGTGATGCGGAGGTCGTGATCCTTGTCCTTTAGCCCCTGCTCGACGTATTTCCTCTCCTTGCCTTTGATGCGAGCCAGCAACTGCAAGGCGCGGGCGCGCATCCGGGAATCCTTCGCTTTCCAAAGCTTCAGTAACTCTCTTTCGGCCTTGCTTTGCAGGTCGTTCAGTTTCGTCCAGGCCAGATAGCGCGTGGCCTGATTCGGCGACTGCAGCGCCTGGACACAACCGGCGGCGGTCGCGAGATTGAGCCTGGGAATTGCCGGCCTGTGGCCTTTCGGCGCGATGCGATACACGCGCCCCGTCATGGTCTCCAGCTTTTGATCCGCCATTTGATGGCCGCCGACGCCCGCGTCATTCCAATCCGCGACGTAGAGCGAGCCATCCGGAGCGACGCACACGTCCGAGGGCCGAAACCACGCATCCTCCGTCGTGATGAGGTTTTCGATGCGCGATTGGTAGCCGGCGCCGTCGTTCTCTACCGGATAAGCCCGGACAGCGCGCGGCCCGGCGTCGCAGTGGATCACCTGATTCTGGAACAGCGCTGGAAGGAGCTTGCCTTCGTAAACGCAAATGCCCGTCGGCGAACCCGCGCCGGTATGGAGGAGATTCGGCACCACGCCCGGATCGTACTGGTGCCACTCGTGAAAGATTCTCTCGGATTCGGGAGCGCCTTTGCTTTGCGCCTTGCTCCAGGCGACGCGCCAGGCCGCTCCAGTCGCTTCATCGGCATAACCGAAATTGCCGAATTCCAAAACGTAGTTGATTCGCACGCCGCGATTGCCGTCGTCGTCATTGTCCGATTGCCAGAGTGTGCCGAAGGAATCGACGGCCACTTCGTAGTTGTTGCGGAAATTCCAGCCCAGCGTTTCCACCTCGCCGCCGTCCAGATTGCAGCGGAAAACCATGCCCTGGCGATAGGGGCGTCCATCCGCTTTGATTTCGTTTCCCGCGAGGTCCTTCACCGTTTCGTACTCCGCTTCGGGAATTTGACCGTGCAGCGGCACCGTCAGCAGGCCGGCTTTAGGACGGATCAACTGCCGGACCTGATTGCCGAAGTTGAAGTAAAGTTTCCCATCCGGACCGAATACAAAGGCATGGACGCAATGATCGTGATTCCCTTGCGAAGTGTCTGCAAAGAGCACCTGCCGCGTGTCCGCCACGTCGTCGCCGTTCGTGTCAGTGAGCACAAAGACATAGGGCGACGACGAGACGATCACTTTGTTTCCAAGCACACAAATGCCGAGCGCGCAATTGATCGAGGGGTCCTGATAGAAGACCGTCTGTCGGTCGGCCTGGCCATTGCGGTCCGTGTCTTCGAGAATCACGATCCGGTCTCCGCCAAGACGATTGGTCTGAGACGCCCGATAGTTGGCGCCTTCGGTCACCCAAATGCGGCCTCGAGCATCGATGTCCATGTCCGCGGCGTTGACCACCATCGGCTCGGATGCGAAAAGCGTGGCTTCGAGACCTTCCGGAATGATCAGCTTGCCGGTCTGCTTCAACGCCGCCTCGGGTCCGGCACCGCTCGGATTCGTGGTCGAGCGGTTGCGGCCGCTCAACGCCGGCCTGGGCCAAGCGGCATTCAAACCTGCAACCAGTTTCTCCTGATTGATCCCACCGCCCGGCCCGGAATCCCATCCAGCAAACCATTTCGTGAAGGTGTCTTTCAATTCGGCGCGCTCAAGCGAGCCATCCTTGTTCATGTCCGCGGTCGTGAAGAGACCGGGGGCGACGATTCCTGCGGTGCCAAAGCCGCCACGACCGCCGCGCGCACTTGCGCCGCCCGTTCCCCGCGGAGGATTGCCGAGAGCTCCAGAGCCCTGTTGCTGGGCGAGGATTTCGCCGAGCCTCGCCGTGAACCGCTCCAGGTTTAACTTGCCCGTCTTTTCGGAATCCAGTGTGTCGAACCACGCGTCGGCCAGGGTTGTGAACTCATCCAGCGTCAATTTCTGATCGGCGTTTTTGTCCGCCTGCGAAAACATTTGCGCGCCGAGCAGCGTGCCTGGGCCAAAGGCGCCGCGGCCTCCAGCGGCGCGCTGCCCTGCGCCGCCCGGCCGCGGCGGTTCCTGGGCCTGAGCGACACAGGCGAGGGCGAGCCAACCGGCGAAAATCAGGCGCAGAGGGCGTTTTGCAAAGGCGTGAGGTTGCATATTCGACAAGACATTGTCCGTAGAAAGACGGTTACAGTTCAACGGTTCGCCGCGCATGTTAAGCGCGAAGGGATCGAAGTGACAACCGAGAGCTGCCTCGCAGGCTGCAGCGCAGATTACAAATCTGCGCTACGAATTCGGCGGTTCATCGCGGACAAGACCCATTTGCTTTACGCCAGAATCCCATGCACAACTTCGCCGTAGATGTCGGTCAGCCGCATGTCGCGTCCACCGAAGCGGTAAGTCAGCCGCGTGTGATCGATGCCCAGCAGGTGCAGCATCGTGGCGTGCAAATCATGGATGTGGACCTTGTTTTCGACCGCGTAAAAGCCGTATTCGTCCGTTGCGCCATAGACCGTCCCGCCTTTGATCCCGCCGCCCGCAAACCACATGGTGAATCCGTAAGGGCTATGATCGCGTCCGCCGGAATTGCCTTGAGCCACCGGCGTCCGGCCAAATTCGCCGCCCCAAATTACAAGCGTTTCCTCTAGCAAACCGCGGGCTTTCAGATCCTTCAGTAACGCCGCGATGGGTTGGTCAGCCGCTCGCGCGTTTTTCTCGTGCCCTTCCTTCAATTTGTCGTGCTGGTCCCAGCGATTCGCCCCTTCGAGGATGGGAGGCGTGACTTCGACGAATCGCACGCCGCGTTCGACCAATCGCCGGGCCATCAAGCATTGCGTGCCATACGGCCGCGTCGTTTCCTGGTCGAGGCCGTAAAGCCGGCGTGTCGCTTCCGTCTCGCCGCGCAGATCGAGCAACTCCGGCACGGCCGCTTGCATCCGGAAAGCCAGTTCGTAATTGGCGATGGCGGATTCGACCAGATCGTTTTGTCCGAAGCGTCCGAGCATGGACTCGTCCAGCTTGCGCATGAGTTCCAATTTGCCGCGTTGAAGTTCGTCGCTGGCTTCGAGGCGTTGGAGATTGGCCAAAGGCGCTTTGGTGTCCCGAAACACGGAGCCTTGATACACCGCGGGCAGAAAACCGCTGTGGAAATTGTGCGGGCCGCCGGTCGGAATCCGTCCGCCGCTCAGCACGATGAAGCCGGGCAGATTCTGGCATTCGCTGCCGAGCCCATAGGTCGCCCACGCGCCCATGCTGGGCCGGCCTTGCTGGTTGTGCCCCGTGTGGAGAAAAAGGTTCGCGTTCGCGTGCTCCGTGAAGTCAGCCACCATCGAGCGCACGACGGCGATGTCGTCCACGCATTGCGCCAGGTGCGGGAACAATTCGCTCACGAACGTCCCGCTTTGTCCATGACGTTCAAATTTGAATGGCGAGCGCATGACCTTGGGGACGCTGTCGTGCGGGATGAATTGCGTCGGCGGCGCCTTCATCTTGATCGGCTGGCCGTCCTCCAGGTCCAGGCGCGGCTTGGGATCGAATGTGTCCACCTGTGAAGGTCCGCCGTCCATGTAGAGGAAAATCACGCTTTTCGCTCGGCCTGCGTGGTGTCCGATTCGTCGGGCCAAGGAGTGCGAGGTGGGAGAAAGTCCGCCGAAAGAACGCTCCGCCATCTGCGCGAGCAACGCCACGGCGCCGAACCCATTCGCGCAGCGAATCAGCATTTTACGTCGAGACAAAGGCTGGCCGGAGCAATGGGGGCATGCGTCGCTCTGCATAGGATCCCTTACAATTGAACCTTGCCAGGGTAAGCAGTCCGGCGACCCGAAGCAATCTGCAAAGTGCATCCTGTGCCTCCGCTGGACAATCACGGTGTATTCAAGAAGGAGCCGGACAGCTTGTCCGCGCGGCAGCTTGACGAGATTCTTTGAGAACCGGACGAGCAGGCGAGCTCCTTCCGCTAGATTCTTCAATCTGCTTTGTGCAATTGCTCTCGGTGAAAATCCTCGCTGGTCAATGCCGCCGCCTGAGGCGGTCGCCGGCCAATTCAAAACTCCCGACGGGCGGCTCATCAAAGTCGCGCCGCTCACGGACGAAGACCGCTTCATGATCCTGCGCTTGGATTGATCTGGGCTGCCCGATCGAGCACGCTAGCCAGAATCAACGGGAGAAGAAGGTCAATCGGCGAACACAATCGAGTCGTCCCGCTCTCTGTTCCCTCCGTTTCCTCCTGTTCAGTCTTAAGGCGAGAGAGGTTTCCAGCCGGGGTAACGGAATCGATTGAAGACCCAGACGAAATCGGGATTTTTCGCGCCGCCGCCTTTCCAGAAGAAACTTTCGATGCCGTTGGCGGAATCCGTCGCGGCCTTGACCGTGGCCGCGTCGCGCCAGGCATGGCCTTCCGCGTGGCCGTCCGCGAAGGAGAACGTGCTCCAGTTGCCGTGATAAATGGCGAAGGCATCGACCCAGCCGGGCGGGTTCAACTGGATGTTCCACGTGCCCCGATTGTAATCGCGCGGATCCGCCTCTTCGACAAAGACCATGGAGTCCGTCGGCTCGGTGATCGCGGACAATTTGGTGAACAACCTGATGGGATTGTAGGCGCGGCCGGTGCCGTTCATCGTGTCGGCTTTCGAGTAACTGTCGTAAGCCCAGCCCCGGCCCGGCTTGTTCCGTTTCGTCCGCAAATCGCCCGGGCAATGATAAGAATCGTAGGCGCTGCAATACTTTGTGAGCGGGGAATTGCTCAGCCCGGCATAGACCCGCTGAAGGGCTTGATCGACCCGCAGATTTGCCGTGATGTCCGGCTGCGGCCCGCGCCAATAGCCGCCGGCATACAAATCCACTTGCCCAGTCGGGCCGGCGTATTGAGTCGGCAGGATCGTGTCATTGTTGTCCTCGGCATAGAGCATCCAGGCGAGGACGATTTGCTTTTGGTTGTTCAAGCACACTGCGCCCGTAGCTTTGAGTTTCGCCCGGTTCAACGCCGGCAGAAGCATCCCCGCCAGGATGGCGATAATGGCGATGACGACCAGCAATTCGATCAAGGTGAAGGCCGGCGGCTTTGGCGCAACGGCCAGCAGGCGGGCGCGCAGATGGGGGTTATCCTCGGTGATTCGCATAACGAATGGTCGAATGGATTGACGAGCCTATTTTGCACCAGAGTTGTTCGCTCTGCAATCGGACAATCAACGCAGAAAAACTTTCTTGCCACTTCGCGTCGGCGAACTAGTCTCCACGGCATGGAGGCTGAGTGAAAAACAACCATTGATTGATGCTCTCGACTGCTTGAGTTCCGCACTGACGGCATCGCGGAAGCTGGAGACGGCCAACTTCTTCAGTGACTTGAAGCGGCGCCTTCAAGAAGCCAAGGACAAAGATTCATTATATGCTGTTACCGGTGAGTTGCGTCGGCTTGGAAACTATTCTCCGAAGTTCTTCCGCCGATTCCTTCCGCGTGGCATTCGGGTCCTCGCTCTCCGCAGCTTTGAGCAACTCTGAGTCAATTCTCAACGTGGCTTCAGCACCTTTGCGGTTCCAAAACTCATCAAATCCCGCGAGGCCGCTGCCGTATCGCTTCTGTGCCTTAAGGACGCCGGGAGCGGCTTTAGCTACCTAACCGTGGGCCGTGCGCTCGAGCTCATGCAAGCCAAAGCCCGCTTGGCGCTGAACGCTACCTCGCGCCGCCGCGTCCGGCACGGGCCGGGGGCTTGTAATCCACCAGTTCATTGACCGGTTTCTTGGCGGCCCAGGCAATGCCGCGCAGGAGCATCGGCTTGATGACGGGATCGGCAAAATTGGAATACTCGTGTCCTTGCATCCACACGAAGGCGCGGGCCGAGACAGTGCCTCCGGGCAGCGTGTGTTCATAGGTCCAAATCTGCGGCACGACTTCGCCGGCGTGCCCCGTCCGGACCGCGACCGGGGTGCGAGCCATCACTGCGGTCGCCAGCACGTTGACCTTCGGATTCACCGCCCAGGTCATGGAATAAAACGCTTCGTCCTGCTCGAGCGTGAAATCCGACATGCCTTGCATAATGGGATGGCTGCGATCGACAATCGTATAGGGAACTTCGGCTTCGAGCGTGAAGTTCGTTTCGCCATGCTTCTTCGCGCCGCCGACCAGTTTCGCGAAATATTCCGGATCCGGTCCGCAGAGCGAATCGTGAAAACTCACCAGCCCGCCACCTCGCCGGACAAACGCTTCCAGGTCGGCCTTTTCGCGGTCGGTCATGTACCCTGCATCGCCCTTATAAATCACGACCACGTCAATCCCCTCAAGTTCCGCCGCGCTCGGCGAGTGGAACGAGCCGTCCACCACCGCGCCGTGTTCGGTCAAAATCTTGCTCCAGTCGGCGAGGAATTGTGGGTAGTCGTGTTTGCCGGGGCCATGCGACTTGAGCCCGGCGCGAATGTAGATTCGCATGCCGTTGGGATTCTGCCCCGGCGGCAACGGCGCCGCCGCGCGTGCCCGGCCTTGCGCGGGTGTTCCCTGAGGTTGGTTGGCCTGCGGTTGCTGCGCGGAGACCCACCCGCAGCCCAGTGCCGCGATGGCCGATACGAGGTAATTTACAGTCTTCAGGGGCATGTCCTCGACGCTGACACTTCCTCTTCGACCGTGCAATTCCGATTTTCCAGCACGAATGAGAAATGTGAACGGCGTGTTGCTTCGCCCGCTTTCCTTACGCGGAGCTGGACCGGCTCATCAGATCTGCTTTCTTTTGTTCGTGATTGACGCCGGGCGCTTGCGGAATACGGTTTGCCAGCATGAGCCCCAGTTCCAATTCGATGGGAATTTTGGTCATTGAAACTCCACTCCGATTCGAGCGCCAGCGCGGGAATGGCGCTGCTCGGTTGGCTTTTACTTTGATCGAGCTTTTGGTGGTGATCGCCATCATTGCTATTCTGGCCAGCCTGCTTCTGCCCACCCTCGCCAAATCCAAAACCAAGGCGCAGGGCATAAAATGTTTGAGCAATCTCAAACAATTGCAGCTCGCACACCTCATGTATCCGGATGACAACGAGGGGTTCCTCACCAAACCACGCTGGGACGGCATCGACGCCAGTGCCTGGGTCCGCGGCTCGCTGGACTTCAATGGCGCCAACCGTGACAACACGAACATCACCGGCCTGTTGGACCCGAAGACGTCGAAGTTCGCTCCATATTTAGCCTCGGCGGAAGTCTTCAAATGCCCGGCAGACCAGAGTTCTGTGAAGATTTCCGGGCAAACTCACTTCCGCGTGCGCAGTATGGGCATGTCCCAAGCGATGGGAGGTCCGGGCGCCTGGCTGGCTCCGCCCAGTTTCAACGAGCAGCAAAAGAAGTACAAGGCCTTTATCAAATCTTCCGACTTCAATGACCCCGGCCCCTCGCGGCTCTTCGTCCTGGTGGACTGGCATCCGGACAGCATCAATGACGGCGGTTTCGCAAACATGATGGTGGAAAACCTTGCCCAGGCCCGCATCATCGATTTTCCGGCCAGTTATCACAACGGCGCGGCGGGACTCTCTTTTGCCGACGGCCATGCCGAAATCAAAAAATGGTTGGACCCGCGCACCAAACCGCCGGTGAAGTACAACAACAATCTCACCTTGAACGTGGCTTCACCGGGGAATCTGGACATCGTCTGGCTGGCGGACCGCACGACGATC
>JACPRI010000318.1 GCA_016190065.1 Verrucomicrobiota bacterium | reverse complement strand
GCTTTGGCCGGCGGCTCCGCCCAGGTAAAAGTCGTCATCACCGTCGCCATCCACGTCGGCGCACGCGACACCGGGGCCGAGTCGGGACAGGCGATAGGGGAGCAACGGCTGGCGGGCGAAGTCGTCGAACTCGCGTTCCCGATGCACGGCCCCAGCCGGGGGCTGAGTCGCTGCGAAAAGCGGGGGTTGGCGCGGTGGACTCGTCTTCTTTTGAAGGACTTCGTCGGGCTCTGTGATGGTGTAAAATCGGTCCGCCTCCAAACCTTCAAACGATTGCTCTCGGCCACTGGGCCACCGGACGTGCAACATCGCGACAGACGCGTGATTGCCCAGCCCGAAATGGACGAGCGGTTCATTCGCCGACATGAAGCCCCGCGCCAGGGTTAGATAATGTGTCTGAATGTGGCCCGCGGTTTGCACTTGGACCGTCGCGCCAATGCCCCACGCATTGCTCGCCTTCCCCTTCAGCCGTATCAGGAGACGGTGACCCGCGCTTCCCGTGTTGCGGAAAACGGAAATCGGTTCATCGAAATTATTCACGACCAAATCCAAATCGCCATCGCGATCAAGGTCTGCCAGGGCCGCTCCATAACTGGCGGAGACGTGATCCAAGCCCCAGGGTTGCCCGACGTTCTCGAAGCGAAAATCGCCCCGGTTGCGGAACGCGAAGTTCGCCTCACGCAAAACGGGCGCGCGAATCCAGCCGGAGTTTCGCGCGAGGCTATCGACCTGCTCGCGATTGATAAAGTCGCGGGACATGCCGTTGGCAATAAAGAGGTCCGTCCAGCCGTCGTTGTCCAGGTCTCCGAATTTCGGCGACCACGTCCAATCCGTGCTGTCCAGGCCCGCGAGATAAGCCAGTTCGAGGAATCGATCCATCCCGGTATTGACGAAGAGCATGTTGCGCCGGTACTGGGGCGGATGGGCGCGGAGCAAGAACCAGCGGTCCTTTTCCGGCTCGCTGTAATTCAGAAGGCGCCGCGCGTGGGTGGAACCCGACATGTCGGTAGCGAAAAGGTCGATGCGCTGATCGTTGTTGATGTCCGCAATGTCGCTGCCCATCGAAGACCAGGGGACGGCCGGCAGCGCGTTCGGGGTGATATCGGAGAAGGTTCCATTGCCGTTGTTCCGGTAAAGCTGGTCCGGCCCTTTGTAGTCGTTGCTGACGTAGAGGTCGGGAAATCCGTCTTCGTTGTAATCCCACCAGAGCGCCGCCAGCCCGATGTGATAGCCGGAGATTCCTGCCGCTTCGTTCACGACGGTGAATCGCCGCGCGGCGGAATTGTGGAACAAGTAATCCGTCTGGCCCGCGATGATCAGTTCGGATCGCCCGTCGCCTTTGCTGATGGCGGCGAACAATTCACGATACGCCGGGCTGACGCGGATCTTCCCGTCCGAGGTCGCTTCAATCGCTCCGCGCTGGAATGCTTCCCGTGACGAGCTGGGAACTCGGTGATTCTTTTCCAACGTCAGCCGCCCCGTGACCAGATAAGCATCCAGCAGGCCGTCACGGTCGTAGTCCCCAAATGCGGCCATGACGCTGGCGCCGGCGAAATCAAGCCCGAAGGCTTTCGCTTCCTCGCGAAATGTTCCGTCGCCCTGATTGACATAAAGCAGATTGGCAGCGCCGAACACGCAGACGTACAAATCAAGATCGCCGTCGTTGTCCACGTCCGCAAACGTTGCGCCGCCACACCAACGTCCCGCTCCGGAAACGCGCGCCTTGTGCGTGACGTCCTCAAATCGCCAATGGCCGAGGTTACGATAGAGCCGATTACCTCGGTCGTAATTCGTGATGTAAATGTCGGCCTTCCCATCCAGATCGTAGTCGCCGATGCAAACTCCGGCGCCGGAACGCTGGTCTTGCAGCATATCGAGTGTGGGATTCGTGGGAAAGTGCTGGACCAAATCGATCCCCGACCCCTGCGGAGCGGCTCGCTCGAAGAGCGTTCGTGAAGCGGAATCGACGGCCGAATTGAGCTTTTCGCTGGAGAGCGCCGGGCCGGCGCCGTTGGCGTGGGGCAGGACGATGAGTGCGAGCCCAATTCCCATTTTGGCCATGGCCCGGATGCACCTCCGAATGACGACTGATGTCGGCCGCTCGTAGTGCATATTTGCAATCTGCCGTATCGCCGATTTGCAATCGGCGGGGCGTCGCGCGTCGTGGGCGCGCTGGATTTGGCCGAAGCCGCGCAGAATGCAATTCTGCGATACGGCAGATTGAAAATCTGCGCTACGCCTTCGCGGGAGCGAAAGCAGTGGCCTCATTTGGAGATGCGCACCAATGGCTGGGGCGAGCGAGATGAGAGTTGACACAGAAACGTGAAAATCAAATGATCGCTGCGACACCGTTGGAGGAAGTGCACGGTGATAACCTTGAAAACCAGAGAAACGAATATGCATCGGCGTCTTATCTCAACCCTCGCGTTGATTGTTAGCTCGGCATCCGTCTTTTGCGACCGGGCGACTCTTGACCAGACCAAAACCCAAATGGCCTTGCGTTTGCCCGCGCCGCCTACCATTGACGGCAAGATCGACATTCCGGGAGGCGAATCCTGGGTCCGCGCGGGAGGCTCGATCGGCTCTAACGGTCAATCCTATTGGCACGTCCGGGGTGATTCAAGATGGGAAGACGGCATCCGCGGCGGAAGCACGGGCGACGGCTCGGTCAATCCGCCGGTCGATGCGAATGACCTTCGCTTCGACATTTGGACCGGCTATGACGACAAATACCTCTACGTGGCGGTACGCGTCCGGGATGATATCTTGACCGCCGACAGCGCCGAGGCGGATAGCAAGAACGGCAACACGTGGATGGACGACAGTGTCGAAGTCTTTGTCGATGGTGACAACAGCAATGTCGCCACGCGGGACACCTCGGGCACAAACAAAGAAGTCGTCGGCACCGGCGGCCAGTACGTGATCACGGTGAACAATGCGTATCGCGAAGCCGAAGCGGGCAATCCCGGCTACGGCCCCAACGCTGCCTGGTATGCGAAAACAGCGCGAACGACCGATACCGCCGGCAATGAGAACGGGTATGAGGCGGAGTTCCAGATTTCATTGAGCGCCCTGGGCAATCCGAAGGAAGGCGATATCATCGGCTTCACGGTCGCAGTGAATGATGATGACGACGGCGGCGGGGGTGAGCGGCAAGTCATCTGGGTGGGCCGGCCGCACACCGAAGCCAGCTATGGCAACCTGTTCATCGGGAATCCCCGCGCTTATGAAGCGCCCAAAGTCAAAGCGCCGACCGTGGATGGCGTCGTGAACGCGAGCGAGTACGCCGGCGCCAAGGAAATCAAGGTGGACGTTTACAACGCCATCTATGACGTGCCTTCCGGCGACGACACCTTTCAGCCGGGCGATCACGGATATTCCGCCTGGATCGTTCACGACGACGAAGCCATTTATGCGGCTTTTGATGTCACGGATGACAAAGTCGTGAACGACACCGCGGACGCCGGGTCCGAGGACAGATCCACGTGGGAGGATGACAGCGTCGAAATCTTATTCGATGCGGATCACAGCCATGACCTCGGCCGCGGCCCGGGCCAGTTCGAGGGGCAATATGTTCTCACGGCCAATGGCGCCTGGCGCGACAATGAATCAAACAATCCGACTTTCGGGCAAGCCGCGGACTGGTTCGCTGCGACCACCAAGACCGCCAAGGGCTATCAGGTGGAATTCAAAATCAAGAAAAGCGCCCTGCTGAATCCGAAAGACGGCGCGGTGATCGGCTATCACCTCGACCAAAACGATGACGACGGCGAAGGGCGCAAAGCGCAACCGGGCTGGAGCGGGCGCGCGCACAATGAGTTTACCTACGCGCACCTCAAACTCCTCGGCGCAGCGTTGGCCCAAATCTCGATCAGCAAAATCTCCCTGGCCGCCAATAATATTCAGCTCTCGGTGCAAAGTTCGGAGGCCCTGGGCCGGCACGTGCTCCAGAAATCTTCCACGATCGTCAATCCACAATGGACCGATGTCGCCGGCGTCAGCTTTGCGCCGGGATCGCCCGGCATTGTCACGACCAGCTTTCCAAGGCCCTCCGGCGCCGCCGAGTATTACCGGATTGCCATCCGTTGACGCGGAAACAATTCTTCCCAACACCGGTAAGGACGCGTTCCACCGCGTCCCTGATTTTGCTTTTTCGATCGTGGAATAAAGCCAGAGACGGAGTGGAATCCGTCTCTACCAGTTCATGGAGAGCACTGCTGTCGCGAAAGCCCGGTTGTGTTTCGACCAGCCCAAGATTAGTCTTTCTGCCAAGACCACCCCGAGAGCGCTGAAACGCTGACTATGTCAAACTCCAGTTCTACAGCCGCCGGAATCAAAGATTCCCGCTCCCGCGATGGATTTACGCTGATCGAGTTGCTCGTCGTGATCGCCATCATTGCCATCCTGGCGGGCATGCTCTTGCCCGCGCTGGCGAAATCCAAATCCAAGGCGCAAAGCATCAAATGCCTCGGGAATCTCAAACAGCTTGGCATGGCCAATTTCATGTACATCAATGACGCGGGAAAAATTCTGCCGTATCGCATCGACGGCGACCTCTGGATGAGCGGGCTGATCCTCAATTACGCCAATGTGGATCAGGTGCGGCTTTGTCCGGTGGCGCCGTATAATCCCAAGAAGCCGTCCGGCTCCGCCACGACGGCCTGGGTGTGGGGTTCACAGCTCAGGCCTGGGACGAAGGAACCGCGCTGGTCTGGCAGCTACGCCTTGAATGGCTGGATGTATTCAGGAGATTGGCCGGATGCACAGGGACTGTTCCCCAGCGTGAAAAATGCGTTCCGCACGGAAGACGACGTTAAAAGCCCATCACAAACGCCGGTGTTCTGCGATTCCATGTGGGTCGATGCCTGGCCGCAAGAGCAGGACCGGCCGGCGCGGAACCTGCACGATGGCGACTCCGGCTCAAGCGCCGGCATCTCGCGCATCAGTTTGGCCCGGCACGGCTCCGGTCTCAACGGAGTTCCCAAGAATCTGCCTCCGGGCGTGAAACTGCCAGCCGCGATCAACCTTGTTTTTGTCGATGGCCACGCTTCGCCTTCGCCTCTGGAACAACTTTGGAAATTGAGCTGGCACAAGAACTGGGTTGCTCCGGCCCAGCGTCCGAATTGAGGGGAGCACACGCGCCCTCGCGTGTTCTGACCGGCGCCTCGCCGGTCAGAACCGTCTTGTAAGTCACTCAGTAAACGGTCAATCCAGCGGAACAGTCGATGTGGTCGGCGAGGGCGCCGACCACCGCACGCGGGGCGCGTGCGCTCCCCATCTCCACTGAAAAGCTAACAGAAAACGCGCTTGAGGTAATCCAGACTCTTCGTGGCGATGACTTCCGGGCCTTCGTCGTAATTGAACACCTCGACGGAGACGTACCCTGTGTAGCCCACTTCCTTCAAAGCCGCGGCGATGGGTTTGAAATCCACGTCGCCAAAACCCGGGCCCTTCAGGTTCTTATCGTTGGCGTGGAAGTAAGCAAAATTGGGCCAGGACTCGCGGATGATTTGCGGAATCGGCTTGGAGTCCGAGCACATCGCTTTAACGTCCAAGATGATTTTGAAGTGTGGGGTGTTGAGTTGCTGCACGAAGCGGATGCCTTCAGCCGCGGTGTTGATGAAATTGGTTTCGCTGGGCGCCAATGGCTCGAAACAGATCGTCACCGCGCGCTGCTCCGCCTTCATCACCGAATCGCGAAACACGCCAGTCGCCCAATCCCAGGCCTGCTCATACGACACCCCAGCCAGCAGATTGCGCTGCTTGGGTGAGCCGACCACAATGATGCCGCCGCCCAGGTCCGCGCAAAAATCGACCAGGTCGCAAAAATACTTGGCCGTCCTATCCCGGACCGCTTTGTCCGGATGGGTGACGTACATCCCTTCGGCTTGCACCAACACCCAGTGAATGCCGGACACGGCAATGCCCGCGCGCCGCGCCGTGTCACGAATTCTTTGACGCTCCGCGGCGGGAACGTCCGTCACGTATTTTGTGAGCGTGAAGGGCGCGATTTCGATGGCGTCATATCCGGCTTTGGCGACGTAAGCGATCGCGTCGTCGATCTTCCAACTTTGAAACGTCTCGTTGCAAATGGCGAATTTCATGCGGGGTTATTCAGGCAGAAAATCGGCGGTTGCCAAATCAAAACCGGACAGAGTATCAACGCGCCAAGCCATTCGTCTGCCCGGCGCGACGGCTGCTGGCGCTGTTGAGGATCACGATGAGAAGAAGTCAGGGACGCGGTGGAACGCGTCCTTACCGCGCTAAGCTTATAGACAGTGCCGCTCTCCCCATGGTGGATTTCGCGCGCGGAGCGTGAGAATGGCGCATTTCAGCCTGTGAAACCAGGTGGAACGAGCTTCAAACCAGGCAGGCATTGGTAATGCTGAAGAAGGTTCCATGCAACTTCCCCGGGAACAGGAGAGGCGCCGCGCATTCACCCTCACGGAATTGGTGGTCATCCTCTTGACGATCGCTCTCCTTTTCCTGCTGCTGGTGCCTCTGACTTATCAACTCAAGCAGAAATCGCAACGCATCACCTGCGTGAACAATCTGAAGAATATGGGCCTTGCCTTCCGCATCTTCTCCACCGGTAACAGTAATCTGTATCCGATGCAAAAGCTCGTCAATGCGGCCAACTCTCCGGGACCTGAAACAAACCCCTCGCGCCGGACGATCGTTGAATACTTTCAGTCTCTCGCCAATGAATTGAGCACACCCGTTCTCCTCCTCTGCCCGGCGGACGCCCGAAAAGCCGCAACCGGTTTTGCCAGCCTGCGCAATGAAAACATCAGTTACTTCCTGGGGGTGGATGTCTCGGAGAAGCTTCCGACGGCTCTGCTGGTTGGCGACCGGAATTTGATGACGAACAGCATCGCGCTCGGACCTGGAGTTCACGCCATCACCGCCGGCATGAATTTGGGTTGGACCAAGGATCAGCACCGGTTTCGCGGCAACGTCGCGCTGGGTGATGGCAGCGTGCAACAGTGCAACAGCCAGCGATTGACCACTTTCATCTTAACTTCCGGCTTGGCCACGAACCGAATCGCCCTACCTTGAAGGACGTGAAACCTGACGTGAACAGCCGAGGCCGACGCGGATTTACCCTCGTCGAATTGCTGGTGATCATCGGCGTCGTGGTCGTGATTGTTCTCATGGCGATCCCGGCCGGTGATAAGAAAAGAGGGAAGGCAGACCGTATCAAATGCATTAACAACTTGAAGAACGTGGGGTTGGCTTTCCGAATCTTCGCGACCGACCATGGTGATCTCTTCCCCATGTCGCTTCCAATGAGGCAGGGCGGCTCGCTGGATCACACCAATGTGATCGAAGTGTTCCGCCACTTTCAGTCCATGTCGAACGAACTGAGCACGCCGAAGATTTTGCGCTGCCCCAACGACTATCGGACGGAGGCGACCAATTGGAGCAGTCTTCGGAACCGGAACATCAGTTACTTCATCGGTTTGGATTCAAGTGAAACACGGCCTCAATCTTTGCTGTCCGGCGACCGGAATCTGACTACGAACGGCATCCCGGTGAAAAGTGGGATCCTTGAGTTATCAACGAACAATGTGGTGGGTTGGAGTCGGGAACTCCACGACGGCCAGGGCAACATCGTCCTGGGTGACGGGAGCGTGCAGCAAGTCACCGCTCAACGTCTGCAGGATCAGGTCAAAACGGCGGACACGCCTCCGATTCGCTTGGCTGTTCCGTGATTTGGGGAGCACACGCGCCCTCGCGTGTCTCGACGGGCGCCTCGCCGGTCGGAACGTTGTCGAAACCCATTCACCAAGCGGTGACTCCTTTGGGTGAATGGCGCGGTCGGCGAGGGCACCAACCACGCACGCGCCTGCACTCCCCACGCCAAAAACTCGTTGCCCCGGCTTGTTCGCCAGGCAGACTTCCGGCGTGAAGCTGTTTTACACCGGTCCGGTCATCAACACCGAGATGCTGGTCGTCATGCTGGAAAAGCATGGCATTGCGGCGACGCAGGAATTCGTCGATCCCAATCTCCCCGATGACGCCGACCTGAGCCGCGAGGCGAAAGTGTTTGTTCCCGAAGTTGATTACGATCGAGCTTACCAACTCTTCTATGCCGCGCGAGAGGATGAACTGTAGGTGGTGCGAACCACATCGCCGGGGAGCACACGCGCCTCGCGTGTTCTCGTCGGCGCCCCGCCAACGAGTGCGGCGGCCTCCTTGCAGCAGCAGTTTGCAGGGCATCGGTGGAGGATTGCGGCGAGGCGCCGCAATTAGCACGCGAGGCGCGTGCGCTCCCCGAGGACACTTGAATGTGCGAGGTTAGAACTCAAATCGCACATCGCTCAGCCGGTTTCCCACCTCCGCCAGCACTCGCTTCTCGTCCGCTTGATCCTTCGCGCCGAATGTGACGCTGAACCGCAGGTAGGGCCCGGCGTCGTCCCACGGCACGGTCGAAATGAGCTTTTCCATGATCAGCCATTGCGAGGCGTCCTCGGCGGTCATGAACTCGATGCGCTGGCCGTCCTTCTTCACGGCTGCCTTCGGTGCCTTCACGTAGAGAAAGAAAGACCCTTTCGGTTTGGTCGCGTTCAAGCCCACCGCTCGCAGCGTCTGGACCAAAGCATCCATGCGGCGCGAATATTTCGCTGCGATTTGCTCCGTGATCTCCGGGTGATCGAAGCAATAGGCGGCCGCGTGTTGAATGGCGAGGAACTGGCCGGAGTCCGTGTTGTCCTTCACGTCGCCGTAGGCCTTCACGAGCAACTCGTTTCCGGCCACGAATCCGCAGCGCCATCCCGTCATGTTGAAACTCTTGCTCGTCGAATGCAGTTCAATGCCGACTTCCTTGGCGCCGGGCGTGGCCAGAAAGCTCAGCGGCTTGCCTTCAAAAACCAGCGCCGCGTAGGCCGCATCGTGCATGACAACGATGTTGTTCTTGAGGGCAAACTCAACCGCTTTGTCGAAAAACTCCGGCGTCGCGCTCGCCCCGGTCGGATTGTTCGGATAATTCAAGACGAGCACCTTCGCTTTGCGCAACACGTCCTGCGGGATGGAATCCAGATCGGGCAGGAAGCGGTTTGCGTCCGTGAGCGGCAGGTTGTGCACGAGGCCGCCATAATACTTGGCGTGCGTGCCAAAGACTGGATATCCCGGCGTGGTCATGAGCACGTAATCGCCCGGATTAATCAGCGCCGCGGGCAGGATGGAGAGCGCCGCCTTGCTGCCGATCGAATGAATGATCTCGGTCTCGGGATTGATGCCTTTGACCCCGCACACGCGCTCCAGATAACGAGTTGCCGCCGCCTTCAAGACCGCGTCGCCATTGTCGGCGTAACCGCGATTCTCCGGCTTGAGCACTTCTTTCTGAAGTTCAGCCACGGTGGCCGGAAACGCCATTTCATCCGGCTCGCCGACGCCCATGTCGATGATTTCGGCACCAGGATGCGCCGCGAGCGCCGCGCGTTTGGCGCTCTTGATCTTCGCAAATTTGTAAATGGCGGTGGATTTGCCGTACTGTCGTCCGCCAATGCGTTCGGCAAAGAGGCTTTGAATGTAGGAATCGGACATAGATCAGGAGTCAGTGTTCAGCAATCAGGGCTCAGTCACTGGCCAGTGTCCCGCCGTAAGGATGCAGTCGGAATTGGGGAGCACACGCGCCTCGCGTGTCGATTGCGGCGCCTCGCCGCAATCCTGCACCATCACGGTCAGCCAAGAGCAGGCATTCAAAATTCAAAGCGCGCACGGTAGCGAATGCTTGCGGCGGAAGCAAGCGGGGTCTCGGCTCCAGTTCCCTCTTGCTGCTTTCGCGACCCTCGGCCTAGATTCGGCGCGTGGAACTTGTGCTTTACCTGGTCGTGGCGTTGGCGGCTTATTTGCTCGGCTCCCTCCCCACGGGCTTTCTGTTCGGCAAAGCGCGCGGCCTGGACATCCGCACCGTGGGCAGCGGAAACATCGGCGCGACGAATGTCTTTCGCAGTCTGGGGAAACCTGCCGGCATCGCGGTCCTCGCAGTCGATGCGCTGAAGGGTTACCTGGCGTGCACGCTCCTGGTTCGGATCGCGGTTTCGTCTTTTCGATCCGGGTCCGGGGCGCAATTGCAGGAAGTACTTTCCATCATCGCCGGCATCGCGGCCATCCTCGGCCACAATTACACGTGCTGGCTCGGATTCAAAGGCGGCAAAGGCATCGCCACGTCCGCCGGTGTCCTGGTCTCGCTGCTGCCCGTACCGTTTTTGATTATCCTGGGCGTCTGGATTGTGGTCTTCGGCTTGAGTCGTTACGTGTCGCTGGCGTCGGTTTCTGCGGCCGCCGTTTTGCCGTTCGCAACCTGGCTGACGGGCAAAAGCCGGCTGATGATCGGCGTGGCGGCAGCGATGAGCGCGCTGGCGATCTACAAGCATCGCTCCAACATTCAACGGCTGGTCAAAGGCAGCGAGAGTCGGGTCAGTTTCAAAAAGGCGCGATCGTCAACCGCTTCGAACGGATGAAAGTCACTGTTCTCGGCGCCGGAGGTTGGGGGACAGCCCTGGGGCGCTTATTGTCGCAAGGCAAACATTCGGTCACGCTCTGGGGGCACGATCCCGCTCATTTGGAGGAGATGCAGCAATCCGGCGCCAACGCGCGCTACCTTCCCGACGTCCCGCTTCCGGACGATTGGCGAATTGAAAAGGAGATTTCGTGCGCGGTCGCCGGAGCCGAATGTGCCGTCGTCGCTGTCCCGTCCAAGGCCTTTCGCGAAGTCACTCGCCACCTGGACTCCTTTCAGGGAATCGTGGTCAGCGTGACCAAGGGCATTGAGCACGACACCGGATGGACGATGTGCGGCATCCTGGGCGTGACGGCGCCACGATCGAAACACGCCACGCTCTCCGGCCCCACGCTGGCGCCGGAAGTCGCGCGCGGAATTCCCACGGCGTGTGTCGCCGCCAGCGTGGACCTGGAAACGGCGCAGGCGGTGCAGAGACTTTTCCATCGCCCGACGTTTCGGGTTTATACCAGCGCCGACCTGACCGGAGTCGAACTTGGGGGCGCGTTGAAAAATGTCATCGCGATCGCGGCCGGGATGTGCGACGGCCTGGGCTTCGGCGACAATTCCAAGGCGGCGCTGATCACGCGGGCCATTGTCGAAATCCGCCGGCTCGGGGTGGCGTGCGGCGCGCAGCCGGAAACTTTTTCCGGGCTGAGCGGGCTGGGGGATTTGGCGGTGACTTGCTTTTCCAAGCTGAGCCGGAATCGCGGCCTGGGCGAACGGCTGGCGCGTGGTGGAAAACTCGATGACATTCTGGCCCGCACGGTCACGGTTGCCGAAGGCGTGCCCACGGCGCGCTCGGCATTTCAACTCGCGCGCAAGCTTCAGGTCGTGACGCCGATCATCGGCGAAGTGTACGCCATGCTTTACGAGGGTAAAAATGTGGTCGAAGCGGTTCGGGATCTCACGAGCCGGGATTCGAAGGCCGAGGATTGATGGGGAGCGCACGCGCCTCGCGTGCCGTGGTCGGCGCCCTCGCCGACCCCATTCGGGCGTTGAATCGAATCGTCGTCTTAGTGATTGAATCCTGCGGCCGATTCGACCGGCGAGGCGCCGGTCGAATCACGCGCGGGCGCGTGTGCTCCGCACTTCCGTGACTCAAAGCGCCTCTTGGATCAGGCTCAGAAGATCGGCGTAAGCCTCCACGGCCTTGAATTGCGGAAATTCTTTGCGGACGTTTTCGGGTGCATGGAAGAGAAAGCCCAGATCGGCCTCGAGGAGCATCGCGGTGTCGTTGTAGGAATCGCCCGCCGCGATGACGCGATAGTTCATGCGTTTGAACGCAGCCACCGTTTGCTTCTTTTGCTCGGGGATGCGGATTTTGTAATCCACGATCCGGTCGTTCATGACCTCCAGGCGATGGCAGAGGAGCGTAGGCCACTCCAGTTGGCGGAGCAGCGGCTGGGCGAATTGCTCGAAGGTGTCGGAGAGAATCACGACCTGGACGGTCGCGCGAAGCTCGCGCAAGAAACCCAACGCACCCTCAAGCGGACGCAGGCTACCGATGACTTGCTGGATGTCCGAAAGCTTCAATCCGTGCGCGTCCAGAATCTTCAGCCGCCCGCGCATCAGCTTGTCATAATCGGGTTCGTCGCGAGTGGTGCGGCGCAATTCCGGAATCTTCGTCTTCTCGGCGACAGCGATCCAAATCTCCGGCGTCAAGACGCCTTCCATGTCCAACGTGACGATCGATTGTTTCACTGGCCGCGATTGTCCAAAGATTGGCCGCGCTGTCCAGTGTGTGGTTGGGCTGAGAAAAGCGAGGGAAGCAGGCTCACGACTTTCTGGTGCGGTGGAGACTGGCCGAACCGGATTGATGGAGTGGTGAGTCTCCTGCGCGTTCATGTTGGAACCCTTCCGTTCGCGCATAGGTCCGGCCAAGTCCGCCTTAATGAGGACGACTACGAGCACAACAACGAACGACGCGGAGTTTCTAATCCTTAAGGTTCCCGAACGACGCGAAAGCCCGCCCATGATGTCCGAAGCGACGGCGAATGGCTGCCATAGCGGTCCGCCGAGCGACAGAAACCGGGATAGTTATCCCAGCCACCGCCACGAAGACCCGATAGGATTCGAGCCCTAAGCGGGACGAATCGGCTGTGCCGGGTGGATTCAGCGAAGGCGAATGCATGGAGTCACCTGGATCGTACCCATCCGCTTCTCAACCCTGCGATGGAGGGGGCTGCGACGTTCGCTGAAGAGCCTTCTGCTGGCGAAACGCTTCTTTGATCTCCGCACGCAGCAACACCACCAACGCCCAAATCCCGAGGGGAAAGCCAACCAGGTTTCCTGGTCCGGAGAGCATTGCCAGTGCGCAGCCCACGATCGCCGCCCAGTAATTCTCCAGCTTCATCATCTTCAAACCTCCGAAAACGATTAGGCCGCTCGTCAACATGATGCTCAGAATAACCCAACCTGGAAGGTCTTCAGGCACCGCGTCGTGGCCGCGCGGAAGCGGGAAGACATCGTAAGCCAGTAAAATCATCATGACTAAACCGACGATCCAGTTGAAGACCCCCGTCGCAAGAAGACCGATGGCGGGGCCTTTGACTTGTTGAAGCGCTCCCTCCGTGGAAAGGCCTGATTCGATCGGAGCGGGGCGTTGTCTTAGTGGTTCAGCCAGGGGCGCGGCGACCGGCCTATTGATGGCACGCCAGGAAGCGCGGACGATCAAGAAGTCCGCACCAACACAGGCCAACACGCCCACAATCATCGAGCAGAGGATCACGAAATTGAAGGCAGACGTGAGTGGGTGAAGGGAGACCGCCAGTGCTGCGTAACGGCCGCCAACCACGCACACGAGAAACATCGCAACGTCGATCACCAGCAACGGGAACAGCAGCGCGTCCGTGAGCGCCAATCCCAGCCCGGCGATCCGCCCACGCGAGTGCCGGATGTCGTGCAGCGCAAGCAAGCCAAGGACGGTCGTGCCTACTGGGGCCGTTACTCCCGGCAAAGCGAGGATGATTTCGACCAGGACGTCAGACCATAATCGTAGCGAAGGTGCGTCCCTTAACGAGAATATTGCCGCCGTAATCACCAGTGCGGCCGGTATGACAAAGAACGCCCAGACTGCTCCGAGAATCGCTTTGCCTGAAAAGCCCGGCGCAGCGAGCATTTCACTCTGAATGCCTTGCTCGCTTCTTGTCGAAGCGGGTGCAGCCGGTGGCAACGGCGCACTCGCCTTGCCCGACGCAATCGTGTCCACATCCGCCTTCACCGCGCTGGCGGTCTGGTAGCGCCGCTCCGGTTCCTTTTCCAGCGACTTGAGCACCACCTCATCAAGCCGCACGTCCACCTGCACCTTCTGCGAGGGTGGCGCGAAGCGGCCAAGGGGCAGTTCACCCGTCAGCATTTCGTAGAATACCACGCCCAACGAGTAGATGTCCGCACGATGGTCCACGTCCGCTGGCCGCTCCATTTGCTCCGGCGCCATGTAAGCCGGCGTGCCCATCATTTGATGCGAATGCGTCAGGGTCAAATCGGCCGGCGCTTTGCCCACCAGCTTCGCCAGTCCAAAGTCCGCGATCTTCACTCGGCCTTTTTTGTCGATTAGAAGATTCCCCGGTTTGATGTCGCGATGGACGATCCCTTCGTCGTGCGCGTATTGGAGCGCCTCGCAAATCTTTGGCACGATGGAGAGCGCTTCCGCTGGCGAGAGCCGTCGCGATTGCTCGAGTTGCCGCAAATTCACGCCATCGACGAACTCCATGAGGAAGTAGTAATTGCCACCGGCCTGCCCAAAATCGAAAACTCCTACGATGTTCGGGTGGTTGAGCCGCGCCAATGCTTTGGCCTCGCGCGCGAAGCGCTCCGCAAACGTCGGATCGCCTCCGATCTCTGGTGTCAGAATCTTCAGCGCAACGAATCGGTCGAGGTGCGGCTGGCGCGCCTTATAGACGATGCCCATGCCGCCCTGGCCGATCAGTTCGAGAATTTCGAGCTGCGGGAAGTGGGGCGCCAGTTCGGCAGGGGTCGGGGGCGCGGCGGCATTTTGGAGTTTCGATTTTGGATTCTCAATTTCGGTGTCCGGCGCCGTCCTGGCTTGGCTGTCGCCCAGTCCGCCTTTGACCAGGCATTGCGGGCACAGTCCTTCCGGCGCGTCGGCGGGCAGGGTTGCGCCGCATTTGGGACAGCTTTTGGGACCGTTCATACCGGACCGTTCGCTTTGTTCAACATTTACCCTTTACAGAAACAAAATCCACTAAAGGTAACCGACTTTCTGACTTTCTTCTTGTTTCGATGCTACCGCACGCTAAGGTCGGATCAGGCTTAGAAAACCAGATCCCATCAGCAACCTCAAGGTTCACCGACTGTCGGCGAAGGAACAAAAATGAACCACGGACCGCAAGGCGCCGCCCAGAGGGGTTTCACCCTGATTGAATTGCTCGTAGTGATTGCCATCATCGCGATCCTCGCCGGCATGCTGCTCCCGGCGCTTTCGCGCGCCAAAGCCAAGGCGCAGGCGATCCAGTGCAATGGCAACCTCAAACAGCTCGCCCTGGCGAATTTCATGTATCTCAACGACCTTGGCCATGGCTGGCCGTGGGATCTCTTTGGCGGCAAGGGCGACTGGGTGCGTGCCCTCATGGACAACTATTCGTCGGCCCATAAAGTGCGTTTTTGCCCGGCCACTCGTGCGCTGCCAACCAACAAACGCGTCGATCCGTATTATGGCACGCTGGATCAGACCTGGGTCAATCCCGCCAGTGAGTCCACCAGTCCGGCCGACTTCAATCAAGCAAGTTACGGGTACAACGGATGGATGTACACCGGGAGCTGGCCGGACGATTTCGTCGAAGGCATGCCCCGAGCGCAAAATGCAGCGTACAAAAGTGAAACGGACATCGTTCATCCTGCGCAAACGCCCGTGATGTACGATGCCGTCTGGGTCAACGCCTGGCCGCTCGCCAAGGACAGGCCGCCCCGGGACCTTTACAAAGGCGATCCCGGCCGCGCCGCGATGATGGGCCGTTTGACCATTCCGCGCCACAGCCACAGTGGAGCGGTGCCGAGGAATTTTGACCCGAAGAATGTCTTGCCCGGCGCCATCAACGTTTCGTTCCAGGATGGCCACACCGAGTTGGTGAAGCTGGAGAAGCTTTGGTCCCTTTACTGGCACAAAGGCTACGAGCCGCCCGCTACGCGGCCTGGCCGATAACACTCCACTTGCTTCGAGTGCGAAGCGGGATGGCTTCGAGCTGATTCTCGTGGTCCGACCATGATACGGCGAGAGGGCGACCGATTGATCTAACGATCTAACCGCAAAGCTAGTTTGGGAGCTGGAGGCTGTTTGATCGATAGACCAGGAGGATGCGTCGGTTGCAACGGAGGAGCGGCATTCGAGATGGCTGCCAACCGAGCCTTCACCTCGCTCGCTCGCTCCGGTTCCTTCTCGAGGGACTTGAGCACGACCTCGTCAAGTAGTCTTTGGTCCGGGCCCGGCTTTTTCCCCAACGGACGCTTTGATCGGAGTGGAAGCGAGCAGGTCTGTGCCGGCGTTGGCCTTGACCCGTTCGTTTCCTTGACGCTGGTGCGCGGTTTGCGCTTCGCCATGCTCGGAGACTGCAAACGCCCGCTTCACATCGCGGCGGGTTAACACAACGAGAGCCCATAAACCCATGGGCGCGCCGACCAGGTCCCCCGGGCCGATCGCCAGTGTCTTGAACATTAAGCCAGTCAATTTGAGAGCCAGAACGACAATCGGGAGAATGCTCGCTGCGACCGCGAACCGGTAGGATTCAAATCGTTTCATCTTTATTCCGCCCAGGATCATGAACAGGCCCACGATCAAAGGCATGAACCCAAAGCTGAGAAGAATGTTCGTGGTGGTCGCAGTGGACCGATTCGCTTCGGGTCCCAGCAGAAGCCAAAAGGCGAGAGGGATGGTCGCCCAATAGATGATGCCGGTAATCAACATGCCGGTCGCCGGGTTGTGCAGAACGCGACGGAGCGCTTCGTCCTGTGAAAGAGACAGGCCGATTCCAGCGCGAGGTGAGCCACCGGTGGGACTTTGCTCCTTGAATACTTTTCGTCGCGCCCACGCAGTCGCCCCAAAGCTCGCAGCCATAGACGCCATCGACGAAATCATCCCAGCCCAGAACCAAACTCGATAAATCCGCCACTGGGAGAACAGCTCCTGCACGACGGGGTCGGCTGTCTTGCCACTGCTCGCGTGCACGCCCAGGGCAAAGCCGCCAGCCGCATAAATACCAATGGCCACACCGCCGAACGCGAAGGGCGCGACCGCAACGGCACTGTAAGCCAAAAACAGCGCCAGTCCCAAACCGCTAAACGTGAGAACGCCGATGCCGATGCCCCCAACTGCCAGCCCGCCCATGGCAAAACCGCCAAACGCCAGCACGCCATACGCCGCGCCGCCGAGCGCGATCACGCCCCTGGACTTGTCACCGATGGCGAGGATGCCCTTGGCCACACGCGCCCGTCCCGTCGTCGGGTCCGGACCTGACGTGATGTGCACGAGCGGCAGGCCGAACAGTTCCGCCTTGGAGCGGTATTCGAACCCGAAGGCGCGTCGCAGGGCTGGCGGCAACTTTTCAACCATGCCGGAAATGCTCTCCACGTCGGTCTTCACTTCGCTGACGTGCTGGTAGCGGCGCTCGACGTCGCGCTCCAACGACTTCAGCACCACGTCATCGAGCCGGATGTCCACTTGCACCTTTTCCGACGGCAGCGCAAAACGGCCCATCGGCAGCTCGCCCGTCAGCATCTCGTAGAACACGACCCCAAGCGAGTAGATGTCCGCCCGATGATCCACCTCCGCGGGTCGCTTCATTTGCTCCGGCGCCATGTAAGCCGGAGTGCCCATCATTTGATGCGATTGAGTAAGCGCCGGGTCCGCGGGCGTTTTTCCAACCAGCTTCGCGAGGCCAAAGTCCGCGATCTTCACCCGCCCTTTTTTGTCGATCAGAAGGTTGCCCGGCTTGATGTCCCGATGGACGATCCCTTCGTCGTGCGCGTATTGCAGCGCCTCGCAGATCTTCGGCACGATGGAGAGCGCCTCCTCCGGCGTGAGCGGGCGCGATTGCTCCAGTTGCCGCAAGTTCACGCCATCGACGAACTCCATGAGGAAGTAATAGTAGCCGCCCGCCTGCCCGAAATCGAAAACACCTACGATGTTCGGGTGATTGAGCCTGGCCAGGGCCTTTGCCTCGCGCCCGAAGCGCTCCGCAAACGTCGGGTCGCGCCCGATTTCCGGCGTCAGAATCTTCAACGCGACCGGGCGATCCAGATGCGGCTGACGCGCCTTATAGACAATGCCCATGCCGCCTTGGCCGATCAGCTCGAGGATTTCGAGCTGCGGAAAGTGGGGCGCCAATTCGGCAGGGGTCGGGGGCGCGGCGGGATTATGGATTTTCGATTTTGGATTTTCGTTTTCGGTGCCCGGCGCTGTCCTGGCTTGGCTGTCGCCCAGTCCGCCTTTGACCAGGCACTGCGGGCACAACCCCTCAGGCGCGTCGCCGGGCAAGGCGGCTCCGCATTTAGGACACGATTTTTGACCATTCATAATCAGCCTTTCGCTTCGTTCAACTTCTACCCCATACAGAACCGAAAGCAGCCAAAGGTAACCGGAAATGTTTCGAGTTATTTCGATCGAGGCGTCTCGGACGGACGCACGCGCCGGCCGGATAAGTACTTCGAAGAACGGTAAACCACCAACGCAGACAACGTCCCCATGAAGAACGGACCCAGAAGAGACTGCTGTCGTTCGAAATCACCGGAGCCACGGGGACCAGACTCACCGTCATGATCCCGGTCAGGATCAAAAGCACTCGATAATGGCTCCTGGACGAGATGCCGAATAAGAAGCAAGTCGTGCCCTGAATTCGCGGTTAAACAATTTCCATCGACCATTCGCTTCGCACTGCTTTTACCCGATACAGGAACGAAACCCAGCGCAGGTAACCGGGAATCTTAATCACTCAGGAGCACTCATGGACACTAAATCGCGGTGAACTGGCGTGCTGAAGGATTTGATACGTTGCTCAGTGGAAGCCAGTTTCTTCATTAGTGCTGATTAGTGTCAGTTAGTGGTTCCAAAGCCTCGGCCATTTTCGGTAGCCTTCACAAGAGCGCATCGAACAGATGTCTCAACTCTTCATCAATCTCGGCGGGACTGGAAACCGTGTGGGCGACCTCTTGTCGGAGAGTCTCGCGGTACCGTTTGCGCAAGCGATGGACAGACATTTTGACGGTGTCTTCACGCAAACCGAGACCAGAAGCAATTTCAGCGTAAGTCGGCAAGTCCGTTCCGCCGATCAGGAAGGTTTTGAGGACCTCGAAAAGTTCCGTCCGTCCGTCTGCCGCATATTCCTGCCGCAACTGAGCCAGGGTTCGTTCGAGCAACGTCAGCGCCCAGCGGCGCTCGAAGATTTTGTCGGGCGCGACGAGATCGGCCGGTTCCTCGCCGTAGCGGGTCTCACAGTCAGTGACATCAATCGGGACGAAAGTCTGGCCGCCGCCGCGCTTGAGCCGTTTGGCTTTCTTCCATTCATTGGCCAGGAAGTGCTTCATCGAGGCTAGCAGGAACGAACGGAATTTGCCCTTCTCCGGCCGCACTTGAGCCAGATCGTTCCGGCCGAGCAATCGCGCAAAGAATTCCTGAGTCAAGTCCTGGGAGTCATGAGGCGGGTGCCCGGCCCGCCGGACGTAAGCGTAGAGCGGGTACCAATAGACCTGACAGAGATTTTCCAACGCGGCTGCGGCGTGAGGCGAATCGGCCGCTCCCGCCGCCAGCACCACACTCCAATGCGTCGTGGCGAAGATGGTTCGCTTCTGCAAAAGGCTGTCGTGAGTGTCGGAAGGACCGGCCACGGGTCCACTCTAATCGACCGGGAAGGTTTTCCAAGCGCGATGAAGCACGCCCGCGAGGGGGGTTGGCTCGCAGCCCAGAAAATCTGCGCTTCGAGTTCGGATCACTCTCTAATAATCACAACTATTCGGACTGGTGCTGGCCCGTTCTCTCAGTCCCCAGCTTCAACTCACCATCGGCGGGGCGAAGCCTTCTCGATAGGTGCGCGACACGATTTCCGCGTTGGCTTTTTCGTGATTGCTGAAACGGAAATTCGCGGCGTCCCAGCGCAATTCCTGGCCCGGGAAACGCGTCGCTTTCACCGCGAGCAACGCCGGTTCGGTGATCCGCCAGCCGATTTGGAACGGCGTCCAGAGCGGCTTCTTGGCGCCCAGACAATTGTCCGCCCAGTCCTTCCAGTGATTGCGCGGCGCCACTTCCGGCGGCGGTTCATCTTTCACTTCCTGCCCCTTGCGGAAGATCTTGATCGCTCCGTCGGCTTGCAGCAACAGCGTCCCTTCTTCGCACACGACCAGGGTGTGATTCGCTCCGGGCTTCACCGGCGGCAATCCCAGCGCGGCAAAAGACGGCAGCAGTGCGTCGTCGTTGTAATGCACCACGAACTTCTCGCGGGCGAACTTGCCGCCGCCCGGATAGGTGAGGGTGCTCTGGTTATGGGCGGTGTGGCCGATGCCCGACGGCTTGGGCGTGTGCGTGATGACGGCTTCCGGCGAAGGCAAGTCATAGGCAAAATAAAGCAGGTCGAGCAGGTGGCATCCCCAATCGGCGAGCTGACCTCCGCCCGTTTCCCAAAACGTGCGCCACCGCCGCGGGGCGAGGTCTTCGCTGTAGGGCATCTCATGGTCGATGGGCCCGCGCCACAAATCCCAATTCAAGTAATCTGGCACCGGCTGGGCCGGCGGATAAGCCATCCACGGATCGGCGAAGTAATGACCGCGCGCGACACCGCCCGTCCAGACCCAGGCCTCGACCGGACGGCCCAGTTGGTTCTTGCGCAGGATTTCCACCGACACCATGCGGCCCTTATTGCAGGCGCGTTGATTGCCCATCTGCGTCACGAGATGCGGTCGTGCGTCCAGGGCGTCGCGCATCATCCGCAACTCCGCGAGCTGATGCACCAGCGGCTTCTGTCCATAAACATGTTTGTTGTGCTTCAACGCCGTCAGCATCGCCGGGGCGTGATGAAAGTCCGGGATGTCCACAATCACCGCATCGAAATCATGGACGCGATTGGCGAAGGCCTCGCGATAATCGCTGAGCGTCCAGGCCTCGGGATGTTGCTTCTTGATCTGGTCCAGTTGACGGCGGTCCACGTCGCAGAACCCCGCCCATTCCACCTGCGGATGGCCCTTCAAACCGCTCCGTTGCATGCCCGCCACGCCGCCGACGCCTATCTGGAAGATGCGCAGCTTGCTGTTCTTGTTGACTTGCGCCCGCGCGTGCCTCGAGAGCGACGCGAGGCCGGCCGTGATGATCGCGCTGGTCTTGAAGAAGTTCCGGCGCGTGATGGGGGAAGTAGTGTGAGAGTGCGGTATCGAGTTCATAATGGTTCGCCGCATTGTGCATGAAAAGAGCGGCGGTTCAAGGGAAGCTTCGAGTTCTGAGAGAAACTGCGCACGGACCATGAACCAGACGTTGGTGGGGTGGCGCTGCCGCACCGCTGCAACGACAGAGCCTCCACGACCATGAAATCACGCATTGGGACCATGAACCCACCCCTTCCCCTCCCAGGAGGGGAGCCACGTTTCGTGCGTCGATTGTCAGTTCCCTTCCTGGGAGGAACCAACCCACCCCTTCACCCCTCCCAGGAAGGGAACTTCCACCCGACGCGCGAAATGTAACTCTCATGGAGGATCGACGGTAAAAATGCCGCCATGAGGGGCTCGGCGCGTGAATCTGGTGCTTCCCTCCGCAGTTCACGAATGGCCATTCCCCTCGATCGCTTCGACGGCATCGGTGAACGCTGCCTCATCCATTTCGACCAGGTGCCTGGCTTCCGGAAAACGGCCGCTCTTCACGTCTTCGGCGTATTCCTTGAAGGCCGCGATGCGCTCGTTCTGCAAACGCCGGTATTCTTTAAGGAAGTTCCGGTATGCCTTGGCATGGCGGGGAATGCGTTCGTCGTAGTCTCCGAGGATGTCGTCGGAGAACAGGAACTGCGAGTCGCAGCCAGTGCCGGAACCTAAGGACATCAGAAGCATCGAGGTTTTCTTGCAGAGATACGCAGCGAGCTTGTGGGGCACCAATTCAAGTTCCGCCGCGTAGGCGCCGGCATTTTCCAGGCGCTTCATCTGGTCGAAAAGGTTCTTGGCCTCGATGGCACTCCTGCCGATTGCGCGAATGTTCGTCCAGGTCGCGTGGCGCGGCACCATTCCCAAGTGGCCGACCACCGGGATTCCCTCCCGCGCCATCGCCTCAATCAGAAATGGACTGGCCGAGCAATAGACCGAGCTCGCGCCCAGTTCCAGCGCCTGGAATCCAATGCGGATCGCCTCTTCCTGCGAAGCCATCCCGTGCGGGGTGGCGCCCGAGATGAAACTTTTTGGAGCCGCGGCCACGAGCAGCGGCAATCGCGCCTGCGATGCCGGCGAGTCGAAACTGCAGCTCAACAAGTCTATCCCGGCCGCTTCCGCTGCGGCCGCCTCCTCTGGCGATTTGACATGAACATGAATTAGGCAGCGTTTGCCTTTGAGCTGTCGCAGGTCGTAAACGGTGTACTTCTTGTCCGGTCTCAGCATGGCGGGACAGTGTATGGCTGGCAGGCGTGCGGCAAGTTGTAAATTGGCTTTGAGGGGAAATCTCAAACACCTCCAACTCTGCTGGATCGATCGCTGACGAAAGCCAGCAACCGGCTGCCCCGTGCGCTCAGTTACGCGCTGAGTCTTTATCTGGGGACACGGTCTGTGCCGTCGGATGCATGGAATCCGCGACGAACGAAACTTAAATACGCGGAGATCATCAGCCCGCCCCCGGTGCAAGTTTTCGTTTTCGGTGACGTGCCGCGGATTTCGCCGATGTACACGGATGGCGGGTTTTGCTTATGTCTTTGATCCGTGTGATCCGTGTATTCCGTGGTCAATTCGGTTGCGGTTCGCCGCGTTGGGATCTCTGCGATCTTTGCGTTTAATGAAGTGCCGTTTGTGGGTTTACTCTCCACGCGCGACCGGACGTTGCCGTGGAATCTGGGCTTTGAAATCACCCAGCCACGGCCAAAGGGTCCGCTGGTCCAGATCGACTTCGGCGACGCAGACGGTTCCCCATTCCCTTGCGTTCGCGAGCACGCTGCCGTCCTGGCCGAAGACGGCGGTGAGCATCCAATCGCGCGACACGTCTTCGTAGGTGCTGCTCACAAGATAGACCTGGTTCTCGCACGCGCGGGCGCGCGCCTGCTCGGGATTGCAGCCCCACACGGGCCACGCGATGATCTCCGCGCCGCGATTGCTCAACTCGCGCGCGACTTCAGGAAAGAATCCGTCATAGCAAATCATCATGCCGATCTTGCCCAGGCGTGTCTCGAAGACCGGATAATCGGTGCCCGGCGACATGCCTTTGTCGTATTCGCCGTCCGGCAGACAGACTTTGCGATATTTGCCCGCGACCTTGCCATCGGGTCCGATGAGCACGGCCACGTTGAATAATTGATGCCGGTCGCGTTCGATGAGGCCGGCGACGATGTGGAGTTGATGCTTTTTCGCCAGTTGACCGAAGTAATCGGTCGAAGGCCCGGGAATAGTCTCGGCACAACTCGCGTAGCTCGAGCCGACGCCGGCGTAGGTCAACGTCTCCCCCAGCACGACCAGGTCGGCTTGGCGGCGCGCGGCATCTTCGATGAGCGGCGCGAATTGGCGGCAAGCGTCCCTGAGCGTTTTGGCGTCGCGCGGGCGGTAATGCACGGAAGCAAGGCGAACTTTGCGCGGCGTCGGCGCTTCGGTGGGCAGGAAGGAAACGTCGCTCCACTCGGCCTTTGCATTAGGCGCCCATAACAGATGCAGCTCCACTCGCGCCTGAGTTGCGCCCGTTGGCGCTTGGTAAACGCCGGACACTTCAACCCAATTGTCATTGCTCGCGCTCTTCACGAGAATCTCACGCGGATACTCCGGCTCCGCGGTCGGCACGACATTCTTCGCAAAAGTCGTCAACACTCCTTCGCGCCGCGGGACGTCCTTTCCCGCGTCATCGCGCCAAACCACACGGGCCAGCACGCTGCGACGGGGCACGGCGACATTCTCCGTCCGGCGCCACGCGGAAAAGCGGTAGTGCTGCCCGGCCGTCACGGGAAAAGTCTTCTGCCACCAGCCGTGCAGACCCTCGCGTTCATCGGCGCGAATGGCGAGGGTGCCGTGCCCGGATTTGCCTCCGGCTGCCGTGAGTTGAAACTGCGGGCGAATCTCGTCGCGCGGCGCGACGGTGGTCCATCCCTCAGCAGAGGCAGCTTGAATTTGGAAGGCGGCACAAAGGGAACAGGCGAGGGCGATGAGGATGGTTTTCATTTGAATCTGGGCACGGATTTTATTCGAACAAAAGGCAACCGGAAACAGAGGTGAGGCTTCGACAGAAAGCGCATCCGCTCAGGTGGTCACCAGGACCGAGTGGTCAAGATATCTGGCCGCGTAGGCGATGGAGGCTTGGATATCTTCCGGCTGCAAGTCTGGGAAATCGGCGAGGATTTCCTCCTGCGCCGCTCCATCCGCCAGCATGTCGAGCACGTCCTTCACGCGGATGCGCATCCCGCGAATACACGGCCGTCCGCCGCACTTGCCCGGCTCGACGGTGATGCGTTCGAGAAGTTTCATGGATCCAAAATGCCGGGAAACAGACTTGGAAGCAAGACGGGACAACGACCACTCTTTGTCCTGCCGCTGCTCGAAGAACTCCACCCCGCGCTGAAAGAGCCGGGTGTCGGCAGGAACGATTTTGACGCGAGGATGATTGAGGAGCGAACGATAGAGCGCCACGAAATCGGCGCGATCCTTCGGGTGGCAATAAGCGTCGCCAAACTCGGCCAGCGCCCATTCGGTCGTAAGGATGCGAAGTTGCGGATCGCGGGAAACGTCGAAGGCTTGGTGGTGACGATCTTCGCGGGAATCCAGGAGGGCGAGAAAATAAAACGTGTCGGCAAAGACGGTCGTCATTTCTTCGGCTCGCCACGGAGATAGTGGCCGTGGTTGAGCGCGTAATCCTTCGGCAGATGCGGTCGCGGTTTGGCGAGCCGTTCCACTGCCGCGAGGAACGGATCCTCTGTGGCGATGGTTTCAATCTTAACTTCCGCTCCCTCCGGGAGTTTTGTTCCCGGCGGGAGGACGACCGCGCCGTTGACGATTTTTCCGGTCACACTCACGGTTATTTCCTACGCTGAACTTGATCCAAAGGCAAGTCACCCCGCGCTCAAATCGCTCAAATGCAAACTCGCCTGGAAGACGGGCTACGGCTCCGGCAAGGTGTAGTCGCCGGTGGGGTCGCCGAAAGAGCCTTCGCGACGCCTCAGCTTCTCAAGCGGGCTTGTCACGCAATAGCGAAGCGACGGCGGATCAATGTATCCTCAGATGACGAAGTCGAGGTTGGGCAAACCAGTTCTCAATTCAGACAAAGTGTTTTCAAGTCTCGGCCAACTCGGTGAAATAAAACCAAGTTTGAGCCAACCCGACTCCACCCGGACCACTGGCGCAGTGCTGGTTAATTGCTCCCGCTTGGCGTCTCTGAAGCAGATGGGGGAGGCAGCGGAACAGGAGCGACGGCCAGTTTCAGTCCCTGCGGCACGAAGACCTTGAAATCCGGCAGATTGACCGTGGCGACTTCCGCCTCCGCCCGAATTGCCGTCGCTGCAATAAGACAATCAAACCGCGAACCACGCCGCCGCCCGGTCTGGTTGAACAACTCGGCTGCCAACGCCGCTTCAGGTTGGCCAAAGGGAACAATCCGCGATTGCAAAACCGCCTCCGCCCGGCTGACCTCCAGCGGCGTGACCGGTCCGTTGAGAAATTCCGTCCATGCGATGGCGCTGGCAGCCAACGATTCTCCCGCCGCGAGCCAGCCGTCCACCTCCAGCGCGCACGCCGACCCTTTCACCGGCAAGCCGATGAGGTAGTTCGTATCGAGATGGATCATGCCGGACGCCGGTCCTCAGCCGCCAGACGTTCCTCGCGCACCTCACGCAAGTATTGCGCGGCCTGTTCCGGCTTCAAACGCGCTTCCTCCTGCAAACGCCGCAGCGCCTCGCGCGGCGACAACGCTTCCGTCGCGGCGGATTGGGCGGGCCGCGCCGGGCGCAACTCCACCACCGCGTCGCCCTTGCGGATTTGGATCTGCTCACCCGCCAGCGCCCGGTCCAGCCACCGGCCCAAGCCAGCCATCGCTTCCTCGACCGTCAGTGTTTTCATGGGAACAAGTTACCGCATCGTTCCGCACGCAACAAGCCTGCAAAACCCCGCTGGCCGGTGCGTGATGGCGGTGACGTGGAAGACGGGCCTTCGCCGCGCCGGAGCTTCGGCCTCGCGCAGGCGGGATACGGCTCGGGCAACGTGTAATACCCGGTGTGATCGCCGAAAGAGCCTCCGCCGGTCTTCGGCTTCTCAAGCGGGCTTGTCACGCCATAGCGAAGCGACGGCGGATCAACGCAGCCTTCGATGACGAAGTCGGCCGGCCTCGCCGACCTGTCCGACGGAACCTTCGTGAAGGCGGAAGCCTCGGCGCAGTCAGGCGTTGGGCAAAACGATTTTCCATTCCGGCAAAATGGTTGCAAGGCTCGGCCAACTCAGGTTCGGGTCAATCCTCATCTATATCAGGCAAATCATTGCCAACGCCGAATTCCTCGGTTGTCGGTGTCGGACTGGACAAGCCGAACACTCCCGAAACTAGCGGGTGCGGCGCAGTCGCAGTTGGTCCTTGAATCATGTGCGCGTGTTCAATGAGATCAAACCGACCCTTGGGCGAAACATCGAGCAATGTTTCGTTGATCACGATCCAGCCGACGGTGTGTTGCACGTTCGCCGACAACCGCCTGAAAAAGTCGAGCAATACCTCGCGCCTTCCACCGATGAAGTAATCGGTTTCCAACCATAGGTGAACCGTCGAGTCCAAGCCGGCACTGTTGATTTGCTCAATGGCGGCGAACAGCCCATCAAATGCAAAGCGGCGATACCTGCCGCCGACGTCTTCGGCGGTGATTTTCCATTTGATCGCGGCATCCCATTCGACCGAATCGAGCCATGTGGACAAACCTCCTTGCAGGTGCTTCGGCAAGTTCGCCAAGCGCGCGGGTTTCCCAAATACCTGATGAACGACACCGAACCACTCGCCGCGTATTCTGTAGCCATAACGAACCCAAGAGAAATGAGGAGAGGGGTGAAGCGTGAAGTCTTTGCTTTCAAACTTTGGTAGCCGCGTCGCTTTGACTGTGAATTCGGAAGTGACGATGGGCACGCGATCATTGAGCGCGGCCTCACATGCTTGAAACAAGCCGGACGGGCTTACGCACTTGGGGTCGCAGTTGAAGGCGACTTCGGCCAAAACAGAAGCCCCCTGCCGCCGAAAAGAGGAAATAACACCATTGAGTGATTCTCGAACCGTGTTTCGCGTATCAACGCTGAAATCTCTTACCCGAACCACCTTCTTGCACTCGACGAACGAGTCCGCTCCGCCGCGCTTCAGCAAAATATCGGGAGTGCGGTTTGGGGGCTGCTCGGCAATGAACTCGATGCGGTCAACGCCAGCGACCAGCGCGTAGCGCGCCGCCGTGATTAACTCAAAGGCGGTGGAGTCGAATTCGTCGGGGGCAACGATTCGGAGAAGACGTTCGACGCGCCTTGGCAGTCCTTTGATTTGCTTTGCCTGCAATACCTCCAACGCCGCGTCCAGGAGTTGGACGATTATCACGCAACGACCCGCGCCGAAGATGTCGTAATAATTGCTCGGCTGATGCAGATAGCTCGTCGCTCCAACGAGGTATTTTTCCAAAGCCGGCAACGGAGTCCCGCCTGCTTGTCGTTTCTGATACGCCAGCAGATTTGGGTGCAGGCCGGCTTCGAACTCGGCTTGGAGTCGAGTGTTTGGAGCGCACTTCAATTTTGAGCGAAGTCCGTTTATCGCTCGCTCCACATCTGCGAATGGGAAACTCATACTGCGCGGTGGCCAACGCTTTCCCAGCTTGGCGCAGCGGATCGCATCACCGATTTGCGCCTCATTTTCGCAAACGTTTTGCCTCTTGAAGGCAAGCCCACCCTTCGGATTGCTGGCCCAAAGATAAGAGGGCGCAGCCCTTGTTGTTCCACGCGCTGGCATCGCGTGGATCGAGTGCAATGGCCCGATCAAAGCAGACGACGGCCTCTGCGCCGCGTTTCAACGCCAGCAAAGCAGCGCCCTTGTTGCTCCAAATCACGCCGTTGTTCGGGTTAATCGCAAGCCCCTTTTCATAGCAGCGGATTGCCTCGGCGTTGTTGCCTTCCTGTTGATAGTCAGAGCCGAGCCGGAAATACCGGTCCGCATCAGGAGCGAGCAACCTCCGGCACTGCTCAACACCTTTCGCGGCGTTGGGATCGCCGAGTTTCTCTGCATCCTGAAAACACACGAGCGCCTCCTGATAGCGCCCAAGCGTGCCCAAAGCGTCTCCTTTCAAAAGCAATGTGCTTGGGTCTTGCGGGGTAATTTCCAATGTCTTGTCGTAGCACAACAAAGCGTCCCGAGACCGGCCCTGCCTGCAAAGTGTGGCCGCTTTGTCACGCCAAACGATAATCATTCGTGGTTCGATGGCCAGTGCCTTGTCGTAGCAGGCAATTGCCTCGTCCAACTTGCCAAGCGCCTTCGATGCGCTCCCTCTGGCATACCAGGCATTCACATCGCGCGGATTGATCGCCAAAGCTTGGCTGTAGCAGTCGAGAGCTTGTTCGTGCATGCCGAGATCCACAGAACGGTTGCCTTTGCCGTTCCATGCGCCTGCGTTCTTTGGGTCAATGGCCAAGGCTCTTTCGTGGCATTCAATGGCCTCGCGAACCTTCCCAAGCGCCTTCAGGGCGAGGCCCTTGCTGTTCCAAATGTCTGGGTGGTTCGCATCCACGGCCAGCCCGGCATCGTAACAACGAATCGCTTCCTCAAAGTTGCCGGCCTGGTGGAAAGCGTAACCACGCTCGAAAAAGTCATTGTCACGTGACAGCAGCCTCTGGCACTGCTCGACGCTTCTGACAGCGTTGGGATCGCCGAGCTTCTGCGCTTCCTGAAAACATGCGAGAGCCTCAGCAGGTTTGCCCAGCATATGGAGCGCGTTACCTTTGTTGACCCAAGTGGGAATAAACCGCGAATCGCACACAAGCGATTTGTCCAGGTATGCCAATGCTTCTTCCTCCCGGCCGAGATGCACCAAAGATTGAGCAAGGAATGTCAACGCCTTGGCATCCTTTGGATCAAGTTTCAGGACTTTTTGGAAAGCGTGGATGCTTCCCTCAAGATTGCCGAGACTTTGGCGGCAAAGCGCGAGATTAAACCAAGTCGTTCGTGTCTTGAAGTCGGATGACCAATCTTTTGTTTCGGGGGGAAGCAGGACCAGTTTTTCCAGCAGATCGGCTGCTCTTTTGCCTTCGCCGCATTGCATCAGGCAGGCCGATGCGACCATGAGAACGCTGGGTTTCTCTGGTCGCCAGAAAAGTGCCAGTTCACAGAGCTGCCTTGCTTCATTCAATTCTACCTCCGCCATGTGCAACTGGGCCAAACCAATCATAGCTCCAGTGTTTTCTGGTTCGATTTCCAGAGCCTTTCTATAGGCGTTCTTCGCATCTGGGATTCGGTCGAGGTTGGTTAGAATTGCGCCGAGGTTGTTCCAGGCGGCCGTGCTGTATTTATACAACGCGAGAGACTTTTCTGTTGCTTGCAGGGCTTCCTGCAACTTCCAGAGTTTTGAGTAAGCAGCACCCATTTCCGTATGGACTTCCGAGGAGTCCTGCCAACGAACCGCCATTTGTTGTAGCTTCGTTATGGCTTCTTCGGCGCGGCCGAGATTGTTGAGTGACATGGCAATCCCCCATTGCCGTTCAAATTCAGCGCGAGCGTCCTGTTCATCGTGCGGAATGGCAAAGCCGTGTTTACGACAAGCCTGCCCAACAGCCTCAAAAATCTCGTCATAGGATTGGAAACGGCGGTTGGCATCCTTCTCAAGACACTTCGCAGCGAAGTCCATCAAGGGGCTGTCGAGCCTGACAATCCGTTGCTGGCGGTGTGCCAATGCCCATTGCCCGAAGTAATCATCGCTCCTCTTGGCCACCACGATTGGCATTTTGCCGCCCGAAATCATCAGGTAGATGACAACACCCAAGCCGTAGATGTCTGCGCGGTGGTCCACCGCCGACGAGTCAGCAAACTGTTCGGGTGACATGAACGGCGGAGTGCCAAACGCAGTGCCTGCGACTGTTAAACTCTCATCGGCGCCGTCGCTGGCCTGAAAAGTGTCGTTATGTTCGGCGAGAGAAAGCCCTTTCGCCAATCCGAAGTCGGTAACTTTAAGCCGTCCCTGATTGTCCACCATTAAGTTGTCAGGCTTGATGTCGCGGTGTGCCCCCATTCCGTGCGCCATCGCGTGCTTCATGCCGAAACAAAAGTGGGCAATCCAGTTAAGTTGCTGCCGTAGCGTCAGACCTCCGCTGGCAAGATGCTGCGTGAGAGTGTTGCGACCTGCGTCATCTGGCCAGATAAACTCCGCAGCCACGAAAAGCTGGTCAGAAAACTCACGAACCCAATGACACTGGACGATGTTCGGGTGTTTCCCGATGTTGATCCATGTTTCAGCTTCGGCTTTGAATCGCGCCAATGACGATGGGTTGGCGCGTTTGCTTTGAAATGTCTTGAGGACAAACGGCATTTCGGATGAGCGGCCTTCGACAAGATAAACCACGCCCATCCCAGATCTGCCATGCCCCCCGAAGACTCGGCGGACACGGTATTCGCCTGCAATGAAATCACCGGGTTTCAAGTCGCTCATAACACAAAACGCGATGGTCGCGTTCAGCCGGTGCCTTTCTGTGTCACTGCAAACGACAGCGCCTGATCCCTGACGACGATGACGACGCGGTCACCTGAATTGATCTCCGCCTGCACCAGCATGGTCGCAAGTGGATTCTCGACGGCTCGCTCAATTGTGCGGCGCACAGGCCGAGCGCCAAGTGATGCGTCTTGATCATGAGCGCAAATCCAAGCGACGGCTTCCTTGGTAATCACAATTTCGATGCCCTGCGTGCCAAGTCGGTCTTTGATTTGGCCGAGCATCAGCTCTGCAATCTTCTCCAAGTCATCGGCGGACAGTGGATTGAAGGCAACAACCGCGTCGAGTCGGTTGAAGAATTCCGGGCGAAATGCGTTGCGAACGGCTGCTTCCAGGCTTGGCGGCTGTTCATCACCTACCCTTTGCCCAAAGCCGATTGCCGGGCGAGAACGAGTCTGGCCCACGTTCGACGTGATGATGAACAGGGCGTTGGATGCGTCGGCGGTGCGGCCTTTCGCATCGGTCAACCTGCCGTCTTCGAACACTTGGAGGAACAAGTTGAGCACGTCCGGGTGCGCCTTTTCGACTTCATCAAGGAGCACGACGCAATACGGCGAGCGACGGAGCGGGCCAGTCAATTGCCCCTCCTCATCGTGGCCGACGTAGCCGGGCGGCGAGCCGATGAGCCGCGAAACAGTGTGCTTCTCCATGAACTCGCTCATGTCCAAGCGAACCATCGCGCGTTCGCTGTCGAACAGAAATGACGCTGTCGCCTTTGCCAGTTCTGTCTTGCCAACGCCAGTTGGTCCGACGAACAGCAACACGGCCACAGGCCGATTCGGGGCCTTCAGCCCGACGCGAGAACGCTGGACGGCTTGGGCGACTGTTTCACAAGCCTTGTCCTGACCGATGACGCGGCGCTTGAGTTGATCGGCCATTTCGCCGAGGCGCTTACGCTCGCCCTCGTCCATCTGCGCGAGAGGAATCCCGGTCTTCTCTGCGACTGCCTGACGGACAACATCAGCAGTGACGATTGCCGCGTCGGTGTTGTCGCCCGGTTGCGCGCTGAGGATCGGGACTGCAATCCGCGCGCACGCCTCATCGAGCAAATCCACCGCTTTGTCCGGCAAGCGCCGCTCGCGCATGAAGCGAACGCTCAATGAAACGGCTGCCTGAATCGCCTCCGGCAAAATCGTAACGCCATGCTTTCCCTCGAAGCGCTTCAAGTAGCCTTCGGCGAGGATTTCAACGGCTTCGTCGGCTGTCGGCTCGCTGACAGTGATGGGTTGAAAGCGACGCTCCAGCGCCGCGTCTCTTTCGATGTATTTTTGGAACTCGGCCAGCGTGGTCGCGCCGACACACCGCAATTCGCCGCGCGCGAGCGCCGGCTTCATGATGTTGGCGGCGTCAAGTGGGCCGCTGCCCGCACCCGCGCCAACGAGCGTGTGAAGTTCGTCAATGAATAGAATCACATCGGGCGACGCGGCAACTTCGCGGACCAAGCCCTGCATCCGCGCCTCAAACTCCCCGCGCGACGATGCACCAGCCACGAGATCGGCCACATTGAGTTGCACGATGCGCTTGCCCGTGAGCGCAGCGTCTTTGTTCCGCGCCATACGCCACGCCAGACCTTCAACGATTGCCGTCTTTCCAACGCCAGCATCTCCCAACAGAACCGGATTGCTTTTCGTCTCACGACTGAGCGCACGGATGATTTGCAGCAGCTCATCTCGCCGCCCGATACAAGGTTGAAGCTTGTCATCGCGCGCAAGCTGTGTGAGGTCTTTTCCAAATACGCTCAGGAAACTGGCTGACGACTGCTGGCGTGGAGACGGTGACGGAAAGATGCAAGCGAGAACCGCCTGCTTCAGCATTCCCGCGCCCGGAGACTTTTCCGCCAACGCCGCTGTAATGCGAGTTCCCGGCGTTTCGAGAAGCGCGAACAGCAAATGGAGCGAAGTGACAACTGGTGCATCCGCCGCAAGCTTGCCAGCTCGCTCGAATATCAGCCTGCTCGCGGGCGACCGGCTGATTTTTTTCCGCCCCTTGTCGGTGAAATTCCCATCACCGCGTCGCTTGCGAACATCGCGGTATAACGCAGTCCGGTCGTGGCCCGCTTTCTGGAAAACAGCGGCAACCGTTTCGGCCTCGGCTTTCAGAGCCTGTCCGAAAATTGGGGAATGTATAATTTCCTGAGACGTGACCGATAAGGTGCGGAAGAAAAATTGATTCGAGCATGAGAAAAGGCTTGATTTTATTGAATGGAATAGGCCTGC
>JACPRI010000324.1 GCA_016190065.1 Verrucomicrobiota bacterium | reverse complement strand
GGTGAACTTGTACGGGCTGGTGGCGCCGGTCACTGCCTGCCAAGGTCCAGTTACAGATGTTGCGGCTTCCAGCGTGCCACCACCGGTCCATTCCAAGGTGATCGTGCCATCGGCGTTCCGGGCGATCTTGGTGAACTTGGCCGCAGCCACCGGCAGGGAATTAAAGTCCCAGTAAGCGACCAGTTTTGTGGCCGCACCTAAGGTGGATGGAGACCCGCCGGCGGCGAGCTTCTTGACATCCGCTTCTGCCAGGGCAGTTCCAAAGATAGCAAAGTCATCCTGCAGTCCGTGGAAGTTGTTCGCCGTCCCCGCGTTTGGCCCGCCGCCTTCAGCGCCGATCCAGATGCGAGCGAAGTCCGTGGGGAGCGGGTTCGTGTTGTCGCCTTCGTGGAACAGCGTCCCATCGATCCAGATTTTCTTGCTGGAGGCGTTCTTCGTGAACGCGAAGTGGTGCCAAGAATTGGTCCACCAGGACACATCACCGGTGAAACCGGCGAAGGTATCGATGCCGGCACTGATGCGCTGAGTACCGCCATCGCAGCAACCCGCCGTGTCGAAATAGACGTTGTTGTCGCTCCAAGGCGTGTGGGATTGGAATCCGCGCATACCTCCCGAACTCGAAGGTGAGTCGGCCCAGAACGCGGAATTGTTCGCCGTGTCGTACTTCTTGATCCAGAGGGCGAATGTCAACTGGTCGGCAGCCGTGGCGGCGTTGAGGAAGCTTGCGTCCGAAACGAGGACGGATTGCCCGCTCCCCCGGCCGAAATCGACGGCGTAATCACCAGCCTTGCCGGAGAAACCGCCCTTGTCTGCGGTGAGCGCGGCAGATCCCAGAATGAGGGCCTCATAGCCTTTAACCAGATCTTTCACCGGCCCTTTGTATTCGGCGGTCTCGAACGACCAATTCAGCGTCGCTGGTTTCCCGCCCGGATCGAGGTAGCCGAGGCTTACCGTATGGGTTGACTTGCTGGCGAGGAGCGTACTCGGTTTGTATTCGATCGTCGCCAGGTTTCCTGTCTTGGTGAAGGTAGGTTTCACGTCCACGCCGTCGAACTTCAGAGTCACGTTGGCCGCCGACCACTCCGTCTTGCCGTCGCGATGAGCGATCGTCACCGGGTTAGCCGGCTTGAAATTCCTGGCATTGGGGCCCGGAGACTGGATCGTGAATGCGCCTTCCGCCGGAGCCGGCAAATCCACCGCAGCCGAGAGGAACTGGCCCGGAATCGGGAGCAGCGAGCCCGCCGGAGTTTTATCAGTCGTCTTCCTCCAGGCCACCTGGGCGAAATCTCCGCCACCCCCTTCTTTGTAGATGACGCGGATGAAGTACTTCCGGCCGGCCACCAAGGCAATCGGAGCCGCCGTGGTTGCGCCGTCGCCGGTCGAAGGCTCCATGAAGGCGCCGCAGCAACCGGTTTCCTCGGCGATCATCGCCAGGTTCGCTTCCTTGTCGTCACTGCTGAGAAAAAGCTGTGAGGCATCATCGCTCCGGAGGAAGAAGTCGTAACTTGCTGACTCCGTCGGCGTGACAAACCCTTCAATGACCGCCCCGTAGTTTTCGAGCGAGTCAGTCGGGAAGAAGTCGCGGCTGTTGAACGAGAAGATGGCACCCACTCCGGTCGGCGTCGCCGGGTAATTCGGATCATTTAGCAGATTATCCACCGGTGTTCCGGTGATCCCCGTCCAATAGGCGAACCTGAGGACGCCCGTCCGAGTCGTCATGTAGGAATAGAAAAGCGCCGTGGTGTTCGCGGCGACCTCGTTTTTTGACATGTCCCTGACTCCTTTCACAGTTACGGTGTAGGCCGTGGCGCCGGGCGTTTGATTGGCGGTGGTGAGGCTCACCACTCTCCTGCTGTAGGTCGCCGCGGTCACGGCGAGCGCCGGGCTGATTGAGTAATTGGAGGCCAAAGCGGCCGTTGCCGGATCGACTTCCTCGGAGAACGTGATCGTCACCCGGTTAAAGGTGGGACTCCCGACGATTAAGGCGACCGTCGGCTTGGTGACATCGACCGGATCGGTGCCGGCCTTGTACTCATCCAGGTTGCTGACGCCGTCCTTGTCGAAGTCCTGCGCGGCGTCGGCCGGATCGTTCGGATTGAAGCCGTACAGTTTTTCCGCAGCGTCGGGTATGCCATCTCCGTCGGCATCTAGCGCGCTGCTCAATCCAATTTCGGCGAGGTAAATCGCAGTGAAACCATAGCCGTAGGGTCCGGCGGCGGGATCCCCGAACGGGGCGGGGCCAATGTATTGAGCCGCCGCGATCTCGATGGACCCGTCGTCACCCGGGTTGATACTATTCCAGGCGACGAGTGAACCGGCTTTGTTATCGCCCGAGTTCAGCGCCACCTGGTTCGGTGCGAGCGATCCGGCTGGAAAAGTGGATTTGGTGAAAATATTCTGGTTTAAGCTGCCATCCACGTGGGCATCGACCGACGCAATGGCACCGGAGAGCGTGAACACGGTCCAGCGGTCGTTGTAATTGTTACCCCGGGTGGCTGTGCCGGCGAAATTATAGCGTCGCCCCGGATTCAGTCCCGAAAAAACGAGGATCAGTCGAGTGTTGACACTGTTTCGGACTCCAGGAATCCCGGAATTGCCGACATCGACTTTGCCGCTGAAGAGTTTGTCGGCGGGGCTGCCTGCGTCAGGTTGGGTATTGGCACCGAAGTCATCCGGTACTCCGTCGCCTTCCACACGCACCTTGACCGAAACCCGGAGGTCTTGACCATCCTTTATGTTTCGCAGGACCCCCCCGTTGTCCTGAGCTCGCATGTCAAAAGTGGAAGCGTTCGGACTGGTGACGCCATCGGTCGGCCGGTGGTCATTGAAGGCTTCCCAATACACCGTGGGCGCCGCTTCAACACCGCCGACGCGGCCGAAGTATTCGATTTCGTTGATTTGATGCAAGGTCCCCGGCGTGTCGTAGGCGATGTAACGGATGTAGGTGTAGGCTTGAGAGGCAAACGGCAGAGTGAACTTGACCACTTGGTTGCGCGCGTCCCACGGAACGGTGGTGTCAACGAAGCGGTAAATATCGGTGTAACTCGTCCCATTATTGGATCCTTGAATCGCCCAATCTGTCGGATCGCGCGTCGGTGTGTCGTTGCCGGAAGCGATGGTGAAATGGGTGAGGCTGACGGGTTGACGGAACTGAACGGCGACCCAAACAGGATTGCCCGGAGTCGGATCGTCGCAGCACCACTTGTCATTCCCGCCGCCGACTTTGTGATCGAAAATGTTGAAGGAATTTTCCCCGCCTTGGAAGTCCGGTTCGTGGCTGGAAGTAATCCCCGCCCAATCCCAGGACGGATCGGTAGCACCACCAATTTCATCCAGGCCGTTGCCGTCGGGATCCGTCAGGGGACCTCCGAGAAGCGAGGATGCTCCGATCCCGAGGATCTCGACTTTTACATTTGGAGTGGTGGATTGCGCCTGGGCGGTCAGGCCCAACAATAGCGACACTGACGCGAAGGTCGCCACGCATAACCGGCTAATTGTACGTAATCTGATTCGTGTTTGCATGCGGTTTTAGTTCTACTCTGGTTGTTAGACCTGCCGTGGCGGGCGCACCGCGCAGCACACACATGCCGCGAAGAAACCGTCCGGAAGCCCTGGGATTATTTCTTAATCTCTGATCGGGTTACTAAATGCAAGACGAACAAGCTGCAAATCAGTTACAGATCATTTGCGGCTCTGATCTGCGCCCTAATCCCGGTTTGCCCCCGTGTACAGCGCCATCGGAACGCGGGTGGTCTCGGCCCGCAGCAACTCGGCTCCGCGGGGAACTCCAGCTTGTCGCCCCTCCGTGGCTTGGCACGTGAACCCACCGATGAGTTCGCCGCCGAAAAATGTCCAAAGTCGAGGGACCGGGCTGGTCTGCGGTCCGATGGGAGCAGTGTACCGATGCGGCTCCTCCAGCGCGCAGAAATTCTGCGTGGTGAACTTCCAAGAACCTTCGGTGGAAAATGAAAAGAGGCCGGACTTGTGTTCGGCCTCTGTGAATTAGCTTAACGGACCAGTTTACTGCCGGATACGTCCGAACTGTTGAGCCCCGCTCGGGGTGAACTTGTACGGGCTGGTGGCGCCGGTCACTGCCTGCCAAGGTCCAGTTACAGATGTTGCGGCTTCCAGCGTGCCACCACCGGTCCATTCCAAGGTGATCGTGCCATCGGCGTTCCGGGCGATCTTGGTGAACTTGGC
>JACPRI010000323.1 GCA_016190065.1 Verrucomicrobiota bacterium | reverse complement strand
GTGGGATGCTGCTCGTCGTAGGTGACCCAACTGTAGTAAACGCACAGGAGCAGCAAAACGAACAACATGCCGTGATCTGAAACGACACGGGAAAGGAGGGGTGGTGTTCGATGGGTTCGCATGGAGTTTGTTCCGATCTTCCCAACATCTCATCCCACCGCCAGGCGCAGGATCTGTTCTTGCGTGGCCCTCGCTATGTCGGTGATTTCTCCCGTGATGCGGCCTTCGTGCATGACCAGAATGCGGTCACTCATGCCGAGGACTTCCGGCAATTCGGAACTGATCATCAAGATCGCTTTCCCTTGAGCGGCCAGTTCATTCAGCAGGAGATAAACCTCATATTTTGCGCCCACATCAATACCGCGCGTTGGCTCATCGAAAACGATCACGTGGCAATTGCGTTCGAGCCATTTCGCCAGGACAACCTTTTGTTGATTCCCGCCCGAAAGTTGGCGCGCCGGTTGATCCAGATGCGAAACGCGAATTCGCAAACTGTCCACGTAGCGACTCAGGGCACTTCGTTCCCGGCGCGGGCGAACAAAGCCCGCCCTCGACAGCAACGGCAAATTCGGCAACCCGAAGTTTTCGCGAACGGATCGGCCCAGCACCAAACCCTGGGCTTTGCGGTCTTCAGTCAGCAACGCAATCCCGGCGCGAATCGCATCACGAGGATTTCGCAGGCGCAATTTCCGACCATCCAACTGGATCGCGCCTGTTTCCAGACGGTCGGCCCCGAAGAGCAAACGAGCGGTCTCGGTTCGCCCGGCGCCGATCAACCCCGTCAGCCCCAAGACTTCACCGCGCCGGATGGCGAACGAAACGTTCCGGACTTTCTCGCCGCGCCCGAGACCTTCCACGACGAGCCGCTCTTCACCGATAACGGCCCGTCGCTTGGGGAATTCACTTTCGAGTTTCCGGCCGACCATCAACTCGATCAAAGTGTCGCGATCGGCCTTGGCCATCGGCCGCGTGGCGACGTGCCGGCCATCGCGCAGGACGAGCACACGATCGGCGATCTGGAAAATCTCGTCCAACCGGTGGCTGATGTAGATGACGCCGATCCCCTGCGATCGCAAATCCCGAATGACTGAAAAGAGCCGCTCGACCTCCTGCGTGGTCAAGGTCGCGCTCGGCTCGTCCATGACGATGATTTGCGTTTGTTGGGACAAGGCTTTGGCGATCTCGACGAGTTGCTGCTGGGCCACCGTCAAACTCTGGCATCTCGCTTCCGGATTGATCTCGACGCCGAGCCGCTGGAACAGCGCTCCGGCTGCTTGAGATTCTTCCCGCACACGGACAAATCCCGCCTGGGCGCGTTCTCGGCCCAGAAAAATATTCTCCCGGACAGTCAACGAAGGCACGAGATTGAATTCCTGATAGATCACCGCGATGCCTAGTCGCTGCGCAGCCGTCGGGCCGCTGAACTTGATGTCCTCGCCGTGAATGAGGATGGCGCCGGCATCGGGCTGAAGCGCCCCGGCCAGGATTTTGATCAACGTGCTCTTCCCCGCGCCGTTTTCGCCGGCCACGGCGAGCACTTCGCCGCGGTTCAATGTCAGATCCACCTCGTCGAGCGCGCGCGCACCGGGAAACAACTTGGAAATTCCGCGCATGCACAGAAGCGGAACAGCGGCAGGCTCGGCTGCAAGCGGACGCTCGGTTAACATGGATCAGGCTTGCAAAACAGGATGCTTCGATAAACCATCAACGCGCATTTAATCGAAACCAAACCAAAGATTACTGTTATGGCTCACGTCGTCACCTCGAAATGCGATGGGTGCAAATTCACCGATTGCGTGGAAGTCTGCCCGGTCGCCTGCTTCTACGAACTCGACAACCAGTTGGTGATCCACCCCGACGAATGCATCGATTGCACGGCCTGCGTTGCCGAATGCCCGGTCGAAGCCATCTACGCTGACAACGCGGTTCCGGACGAATTTCAAGCAAGCACCGAGTTCAACGCGACGGAATCCAAACGGGTGAAAGAAGCCGGCCAAGCGGCCATCACCGCCAAGAAAGAACCCTTGGCCACCGCGGAGAAGCGAAAAGCAGAGTTAGGTTACTGATCTTGCGGCGGAGGCGTTCCTCGCAATAATCCAGGTCACCAAACCTGCCGCGGCGCCGCCCAGGTGAGCCGTGGCCGCGACGTTGCTGGAGCCTGAACTCTGCAGGTAGGCGGTGAAAACCTGAAGCAAGAGCCAAAGCGCCAAGGCGCCCCAGGCCGGGATCTGGACCCAGCGAAAATAGAAAAAGTACCGGAACAGAAATCCCAGGCGCGCGCGGGGAAATTGGAGCGCGTAGAACACGATGATTCCCGAAATGCCCCCGCTCGCTCCGATGCAGGGGATTGTCGAGTGCGCTTGAACCAGCCAGTGGGTCACGTCGCCCGCCAGCGTCGCCGCCAGGATCAAGAGAGCATACTGCCATCGCCCCAAATAATCCTCGACGTTGTCGCCGAAGATGAGCAGGAAATAAACGTTCCCCATTAGATGGAGCAAGCCGGCGTGAAGGAAGAATGAACTGATCAGCGTCACCCCGCCGTACCGCCACGCCTTAGAAGGCACGAACGCGAACCCGGAGACGGCGTTTTCCAGATTGCCAAAGGCGGCCAGGCTCACGAGGCTGATGATCAGAGCCAACGACCACGTCAACCACGGCTTGCGGGACAACGCGGCGGTTTCGGATTCAACAGGAAAGCCAAAGAGCGCAGGAATCGTTTTCCAACCCAGATCAGGCCCACTTGTCGCCAGTGCCCGCTCTTTCCTTTGCTCGATCCGGCGCGTTGCGTCCGCCTCGATTCCGCGCAGGCGCAATTCGTCGGTCGATTCCATCGCGCCGGCCGGCACTTGGTCGAATTCAGCCGGATCGAACCAAACGACGCCACACGGTTTGCAGGCGTCGAGTTCCAGTGGCGGAGCTTGCGCTGCGAACATTCGCATTGGCTTTGCGCAAAACGGGCACGGACGCTCCGTGCGCTCCGGGTTGGCATTGATCTCCCGGAGCAGGCGAGTCGCAAAGCGATCGCCTGCCACACGCCGGATCTGGGGAACCGTCACGGCTCGCCCGCCACATTGGGGACATTGAAAGAAAATGCCTTGCCGGTGACGAATAGTCGTCAACGCGACTGTGCAAGCCGGGCAATGTGGCACAGCCACAATATTAGCGAGCGCACGTAAGAGCGTTCAATGTCGAAACATTGCTGCTGGGTCCGGGCATCGAATCTTGGATTTTGCTTAGGGTCAACGGCACTGGACTCATCGGTGCCACCTGCGGCTTTAAGGTTCATTGCTGCTGCTGCAGGCCTGTGATAGCGTGTCGAGCATGACGACGAAGAATCCGTTTCCAGGGATGAACCCATTCTTCGAGCAACAGTGGCGGGGCGCACACACGGCTTGATCACGTATCTGCGCGATGCGTTGCAGGAGCAGCTCCCGCCTGACCTGATCGCCGCACCGGAAGAGGAAGTCGTCACGATTGGCGTGGGAGAGTCGGCGGCCACATACCGCCCTGATGTCCAAGTCCGCGAACCGTGGACTCTAAAAGAACCCGTCGCCACCGCGGTGATGTCAACCTTGTCCGCAACACCGGCTACCGAACCGATCCGAGTTTTCCTGGACGAAGAGGTCGAGCGTTGGCTGGAGATTCGCGATGCGACCGGGCGTCTGATTACGGTGCTCGAGTTGCTCAGCCCGACGAACAAACTCGAATCGGCCGACCGGGAGCGCTACCTTCGAAAATGCCGAAGCTTTATCAGTGACGGAGCTAACCTGGTGGAAATTGACTTGGTACGGCAAGGCGCTTCGGTCTTTCCGCAAGAGGTTCGGAATGTCCTCCAACGAGCCGGCGCCTGCTACGGAATCTGCGTTGCGCGCACGACGGGCCCTGGGGAGCGCGAGGTGTATCCGATACGCCTGCGCGAGCGGCTGCCGTCCATCCGCGTTCCCTTGCGTCCAACGGATGCCGACGTGGTTTTGAACCTCCAGCCATTGATCGACCAATGCCATGACCGGGGGCGGTACCATCTGCTGAACTACCGCCTTGAACTCCATCCGCCGCTGGCGCCGGAAGATGCTGCCTGTGCAAACCAACTCCTCCGCGATCACGGTTTGGTCTGAAGGAAATCAGAAACTGAACATCGAACATTGAACTTCAAACGTCCAACCTCCAACCACGAGGTCAGTGTTCGATGTTCGACGTTCGGTGTTCATTGGAGTGCCGGGTCCCTCTCCGCATCTGCCTTGCGATAAAGCCCGGTCGGAATGAGCAATTGCGCCGGCACCGATTCTCCGGCGAAATGTTTCAGAATCGCGCGCACGGTTTCCACGCCGATCTTATCCGGGAACTGAATGGGGTCGGCGTAGATCTTTCCTTCCTTGATCGCTTGTTTGCCTTCCGGCTGGCCGTCGAAGCCGACCAGTTTGATCTGATCGGCTTTGCCCGCTTTTTCCAGGGCGGCACGGGCTCCCAGGGCTGTCGGATCGTTGATGGCGAAAATACCCACGAGGTCCGGATGCGCTTGAAGCAGATCTTCCGCCGCCTTGTAGCCCTGATCCTTCACGCCGCCGCCGGGCAATTCGGACACGATTTGAATTCTACCAGCGGTTTGGCCGGCATTATGTTTCTCGATCACTTCCTTGAAGCCCTGAACGCGCAGGATGCACGATTCAACGATCTTGTGGTCAAGGATCGCGATTCTTCCGCCGGTTTCACCAAGCGCCTCGATCATGGCTTTCGCTGCTTCTTTGCCGCCGCTGTAATTGTCCGTGGCAATGTGCGAGACGACTTTCACGCCGGGCGCCAGGCACGCGATGTCCGCGGTGAAAACCGGGATGCCGGCGCCGTTCGCTTCTTGAATCGCCGGTCCAATCGACTTCGAGTCGCAAGGCGTCAGAACGATGGCCGCGACTTTCTTGACGATGAAATCCTTCACCTGATTCTGTTGCTTCGCGACGTCGAACTCACCGCTGACGACCAGCACCTCGTAACCGGCCTGACGCGCCTCGGCCGTCATGCTGTCGGCGATCTCTTTGAAAAAAGGATTGGTGAGCGTCAAAACCGACAGGCCAATGGTTCCTTTGGTTTTGATGGAGAGCTTGACTCCGCTGGCGTCGGCTCCGGTGGCGGCGGATGGGGCTTCGTTTTTTGTGCTGCAGCCGACCGAAAAAGCCAAGCCGATGGCAAACCCTAGTCCAGAAGCGCGTGCCAGAATTGAAAGCAAGGTGTTCATGAGTCAGACCTTATCCGGAATTCGGTAGTGCTTCCGATACGCGGGCCGCAGCAAGCGATTGGCTTCTTCGCTATTGCTAAACCGCTCCGTCTGGCCGTCGAAGTAAAGCTGCTTTTGGCCGACCCGATACGAAACGTTGCCGAAATGCACCAGACACGCGCTGTAGTGCGCTTGCTCGATGTCCGAGTTCGGCAAGTTCCGGGCGCGGATGCACTCGAGGAAATTCGGCTGGTGCCACTTGTCCGGATGATACCCCTTCTCCTCGGCGACGACTTTGCCATCGACTTCCATGACTTGCCATCCCATGCCGTGGCGGCCGAGATACATCAATTGCTTCGTCCCATAAATCTCAATACGCTCGGAATTATACACTTTGACATGGACGATTTTGCCGAGCGTGCCGCTTCGAAGATATTCGCGGGCCGACACCGCATAAGGCGCGCTGCGATTCTGAAAGCCGACCTGGACGATGCGCCGGTACTTGCGCGCGGCCTCGATCATTTTCCGGCCTTCCCAGATCGTCAGCGACGGGTTCTTTTCGACATAAACATCCTTGCCCGCCTGGCAGGCCCAGACTGTGGCCAGCGCATGCCAATGCTCCGGAGTGGCGACGATCACCGCGTCCACTTCTTTGTCGTCGAACACGCGTCGCATGTCCGTGACGCGCTTGAGGGGATGCGGCTGGTTTTTCTCCAGGTCCCGGAACATCTGGACGCCTTGGCGGTCGTTGACGTCGCAGATGTATTTGAATTCGGCTCCCTGGAGTTTGGAGAAACCGTTGGCGTGGCTCGTCCCGCGCCCGCCGGCGCCCACCAGGCCCAAGACCACGTAATTGCTCGGCGAATTCGCCCCGCGAACCGAACGCGTCAAACTCCCAATCGAGGCCGTCGCGGCCAAGGCGGTGGTCTTCTTGATTGATTCCTTGATGAAGAGCCGGCGGGTGACGGGATGAGGTTTCATAAACAAACTTCACTCCTTCTTCTCAGGCTGTGGATCGATGACGGGCTTGCGCCCAGCTTGTATCGACCCGATGAGCTCGGTGACACGCTTGACTTGTTCGCGGCTCCCGAGAATTTCGAAATCAATTGCCGCACGGTGGCTGGCTCCGGGAGCTAGCTTGGGGACGCGGCCCAGTTTTCGTTCGATCCGCCGATGATTCGGGAAATTCGTGCCGGGCTCGATGCCGGTCACATAGCCTTCGGCTTCCGCCGCGGTGTTCTTCCAGAGCGTGAGATAGGGCAATTCCCGGATCGAATAAGCCATCGAGACGCCGCGGTCCCGGGCGCGATTTTGGAGCGTGGCGACGGTCCGCCCGGCTGAATCAGCCAATGGCCGCAGACAATAAACCTGTTCGATGAACCCAGCCGTCGGACCGAGATACTCCGGGTAAGTCGCCATTGCTTTGGCGGCGCGCTCGTTCATCGGGGTCACGCGTTCGACCGGCGCGAGAAACGTCGCGCCTGCTTCCAGGAGCGGCTGTCCAAAGTTGGCGTGGTAGAGAATCTCGAATTCCTGTTCCTGGCCGCCGCGATTGGTGATTACGTCGGCGATCCGGAACGAATTCGCGCCCGGCTCCGTGGAAATCTCCGTCTCGAGTTCCAGCTTTGGGCCGTAGAACATTTTCTCGTCCACTCGGCCGCGCACGCGGATTCTATACGGCGGCTCGCGATCCACAGTGACTTCGACTTCCTGTGCGGGAAGATTGGCAATCTTGCCGTGCAACGTCAGTTCCATGGTGGCTTCGTCGCCGACGTTGTTGATGAATTTGTCCGGTCCGGGGCCGCCGTTGTTCTCGAGGCCGCACCGGCAGAGCCATTCGTTGAACCCGTCCAGCCAGCCGAGCCCGCCGCGGCTCTGCAAATTGATCCACTGCGGATGCACGACGTCTTTGACCGGCGCATCCCAACCCAGGCGCACGTCGCCCATCTGCGCCTTGAGCACGCCCATGCCGCGCGTGGGCACGATGGTAATTTCCAGCTTGCCGTTGTTCACCACGATCAAATCCACGCCCTCCTGTTTGCCGCCGTGGAGTGTAACCTTGCGCACGAACCACGCGGCGGGACTTTTAGGTGTGACCTTCCTGCTCGTCATTTCCCATAACTCGACGTGGAGGTTCTGGCTGGCGCTGGTGAGAACTTTACGAAATGGTTCGGCAGCGGAGGCGGAACTTGGTCTCATGGCTAATATGGCGATCAGAACCATTATGGGGGGCAAGACGAGCGAATTCCTTTCGGGGTCCGATGGTAGAACTCTCGCTTTCATACGCACACGATCCGTCGCTCAAACTTGTGATGTAACCACGGATATCACAGATGGGCACGGATGAAAAGAAGCCTTATCCTCTAACTGAATTAACTGAATTCGCCGAACTTGACCTCACCTGGAACCGACAATTAGAGTTCGACCATGGCAACGCTGACAATCGAGCTGCCGCCTCAAGCAGAGCAGACACGATTCAATCTGCGGCGATGGGCTGAGCTTTTGGCCGACCCGGAAGTAGCAAAGATCGAATGGCGGGTCGAAACGGACCGTTACGGCCACATCATTGTTATGCCCCCTCCAGTTCCAAGGCACGGCAGTTTCCAATCAAGAATAGCGTATCTGCTCCAAACGCTGCTCCCAAACGGGCGAACGATTACCGAATGTCCCATCTCAACCGCTGATGGCGTTAAAGGTGCGGACGTGGCCTGGGCCTCTCCTGAATGCATGACCACTCTCGGCGATAAGAGTTGTTTCCCGCGCTCGCCGGAAATCTGCATCGAGGTGATCTCGCCGGATAACTCTGAGGCGGAAATTCGCGAGAAAATGGCGCTCTACTTTGACGCCGGCGCCGAGGAAGTGTGGACCTGCGGGATCTCCGGCGCGATCAGCTTTTTTGGTCCAGGACTCGCGCCGCTGAGCGGTTCCCAGCTCTGCCTGGATTTTCCGAAGCAAATCCTCCTTCAATGAGGCGCAAGCCGTGGGACCTTGTCGCCAAAACGACAAAACCCCGGAGAGGTGATAGACGCTCATCGAAAACGTTGGCGCGGCTTCGTTCGCCACTCCGTGGCTCAATTTATTGAATGCGGCCATACCCACAGCTCGCGCTGTGGGCTAATCTCTCTCGCTGCTCCGCAGCTCAACGGCACTTTTGAAAAACCTATTTGCGCCTCCTGCTTCCGCAACCACAGAAGCTCCTGAAAAAAAGCACCTTGATTACAGGAATTCTCGCGCTAACCGCCGCCACTTTTCCTGAAAGCTCGGCTTGTCGAAGACTTCCGGATTCACCGCGCCGACCGGCTTTTTGCCGAGCGACAGATCGACCATGCCCTGGCAACACATCCGGCCAATGTCGCGGAACAATTCTTCCGTCCAGCAAATTGAGTGCGGCGCTAGCAAAACGTTGTCCAGCTCGCCGAAGCGGTGTGGCTTCGTGATCGGTTCACCAACGAAGCAATCGATCGCTGCGCCCGCGATCCGGCGGTTCTTGAGCGCGTCGAAAAGCGCGTCCTCGTCGATGATGCCGCCGCGCGCCGTATTGAGGAGGCAGGCCGATTTTTTCATCAAGCCGAGTTGACGCGCGCCGATCAAATTGCGCGTCTCGTCGCTGAGCAGGCAATGGACGGACACGAAATCGGCCTGAGCCACCAATTCGTCCAGACTGACCAGTTTCACGCCGAGCGCCGCCGCGACTTCGGGTTTTGCATACGGGTCGAAGGCCATCGGGGGTTTCATCCCGAAGCCACGCAGCAGCTCGACCACGGTTTGGCCGATGCGCCCGAAGCCGACAATGCCGAGCGTGCGGTCGCGCAGTTCGCAGCCCATGTAACGCGTGCGCTCGTCCCATCGGCCTTCGCGCAAAAGCCTGTCTTTCGCCCGGACATGGTGCGTGAGCGCCATCATCCAACATACGGTTGCTTCCGCGACGGATCGATTCACCGCGCCCGGCGTGATGTACAACACCACGTCCGCCTCCGTGCAAGCAGGCACATCGACGCTGTCGTAGCCGACGCCGAATCTTCCAAAGGCCAGGAGGTTCTCCGGCGAGCGAAGCGTCTCCTTCGTGACCCGCGCAGCGAGCACGATGATGCCGTTGGCGTTGCTGATTTGGTCGGCGGTCATGACGTTGCGGTGTTCGGCGAAGCGCGAAACCTCGATGTGCTGGGCGCCATCGAAGATGTTCAGCCCGATGTCGGGATAGCGAAGCGAGCCGTCGGGATAATGGAAGTCGCCGGCAAGTTTGACGCGGAATTTTGACGGAGTGGAATGGGGCATAAGGGAGTAGTCAGTGATCAGTGTTCAGTAATCAGTTTTAGAGAATGCGAGGCAGGCAGGCGGATGCCTGTCCTACTCTTGAAGCGCGCGCTCACTGTCACGATTTTCCTTTGCGGCGGGCGCGCGATGCTTCCGCGGGCTGAACCGATTTCTTCGCCGGCAACAACGGCTGCTCCGGAGCAAGGCTCGTGGACATGGGCCGGTCGCGGCCAACCGCAGCGAGCGCAGATCGAAGCGATCGGAGCATCAGTCCGCTGTCGAATCCCAGTCCAAGCATGCGGAACCCCTGGTCCAGGCGCGTGAAGATGTTTTGCTCGCTGGTCGTCATCAGGCCGCAATGCTTGCCAGCGCGCCGAAGGGTATCTTTGACGGCGAGAATTTGTTCGGCGACTCCCGGCCCTTCCCACTGACCCCGGTAACCGGCCGTGGAGGAATAATCCGCCGGGCCGAAGAAAAAAATCTCCACGCCGGGCACCTGGCAAAGCGCTTGAACGTTGCGGCCAGCCGTCACCGTTTCGATAATTGGCACTACCAGGACATGATCGTTCGCTTCCTTGGCATGTTGAATCAGGCATTGCCCCCACGCGGTCGCGCGCTCGGCGCCGATGCCGCGCACGCCTTCCAGCGGATACTGCGCGTAAGCCACGGCCCGGCGAAGTTGTTCGGCAGTTTCTATCCAAGGAACGACCACGCCATCCGCTCCGATGTCGAGAACGCGCTTGATCAAGCCGAGGTTCAGTTCCGCGACCCGCACGAGAACCACCGTGTCGCTCCGCACGGCGGCGCGGAGATGTTCGGTAATGTCTTTCCAATCCAGATGGCCGTGTTCGGCGTCGATCACGACCCAGTCCATTCCGAGCGCGACAGCCATTTCAGTGATGCTCGCGGATTCGAGAGTAACCCACAGACCGAAGACCGGCTGGTTGGCGCGGAGTTTCTGACGAAGCTTTGTGACGGCAGTTGTTTTCATCCAGGCTGAGTTTTTCGAGAGGGAATCCCCCTCACGTGTCCTGGGGACACCTTCTCTCCATCGGGGGGTATGTGGTTGGCGTCGCAGCATTCGACGTAGCGCAGACTTGCAGTCTGCCGTATCGCCGATTTGCAATCGGCAGCGCGCCGACAAGTTTCAGGGCGTTCGAACTGGTCTGGAGCCGGCGGAATGCAATTCCGCGATACGGCAGATTACAAATCTGCGCTCCGCCAAACACCTGCACCGGGGGAGAAGCGTGGAATGAGGGGGCACAGGTCATAGAAAGCTTCACGCCAAAATCTCCTTCACAACTTGAGGCTCGTCCGTCGGACCGATCAACCGCTGATCTAATCCTTGGAACTGGAACGACAACTTGTGCGGATCCAAACCCAGCAAATGAAGGAGCGTCGCCTGCAAATCGTGCACGTGAACTTTGTTCTCGACCACGGTGTAGCCGAGTTCATCCGTGGCGCCGTACCGCTGGCCCGGCTTCACGCCGCCGCCCGCCAGCCAAATCGTGAAGCAGCCCGGATGATGGTCGCGTCCCAGGAACGCTGAGCCGTCGCGCTCTTCATTCATCGATGTGCGCCCGAACTCGCCGCCCCACACGACGAGCGTGTCCTCCAAAAGCCCGCGCTGCTTGAGGTCTTTCAGCAGCGCTGCGACGGGCTGGTCGATGTCTCGGCACTTCTTCGGAAACGCGGTCATGAGGTCGTCGCTCTGGCCGGTGCCGTGGATGTCCCAGCCCCAGTCGAACAATTGGACGAAGCGGACTCCTTGCTCGACCAGCCGCCGCGCCAGGAGGCAATTGTTCGCGAAGGAGGCTTTCCCCGGCGCCGCGCCATACATTTCCAGCATCGACGCGGGTTCCTTGCTGATGTCCATCACTTCCGGGACCGACACTTGCATCAGAAACGCCAGCTCGAACTGGCTGATCCGCGTGAGCGTTTCCGGGTCTCCGACGCTCTTCAGTTCAAATTCATTGAGCCGTTTCAACGCATCCAGGCTGCGGCGCCGCACCTCGCGGCTCATGCCGTCGGGGTTCGATGTGTAAAGAATAGGATCGCCGACGGAGCGGCATTGGACGCCCTGATAAACGGAGGGCAAATAACCGCTGCTCCAGAGCGCCTTGCCGCCGGTTGGATCGGTGCCGCCGGAAACCAGCACGATGAAGCCGGGCAGATTCTGATTCTCGGAACCGAGTCCGTACGTCACCCACGATCCCATCGAAGCGCCGCCAAATCGCGACGCGCCCGTGAACAACAACAGCTCGGCCGGCGCGTGATTGAATTCCTCCGTGTACATGGAGTGAATCATCGTGACGTCGTCGGCAAACTCGCCAAAGCGCGGCAACAGTTCCGTAACCCAAGTTCCTGCTTGGCCGACCTGGACGAATTTGTGCGGCGAACCGAGCAGTTTGGGATGCCCCTTGATAAACGCGAGCCGCTTGCCTTCGAAGAATTCTTTCGGGCACGGCGTGCCGTTCAATTCCTTGAGTTTCGGTTTGTAGTCGAACAAATCCATCTGTGGCGGAGCACCCGACATGTGGAGGTAAATCACGCGTTTGGCTCTTGCGGACCGCATCGGCTTTTTCGGCGCAAGCGGGCCGGCGGATGAAGGGTTCTCCGAAGCCAGCGCGACTCGGCCCAGCAGAGAGTTCAACGCCATCGCGCCCAATCCTGTCCCGCACTGGCAGAAAAAATGGCGGCGCGTGAGCGCGCGAGTCCTGGTCATCTGGAAGTTCATAAACAACTGGCGAATCCGCATCCCTGATCAAAGTTTGCGCCCTTCCCCCTCACCCTGGCCCTCTCCCTCGGGGAGAGGGAATCCGTGTCGCTGCAGCGGGAAAGTTCAATGGCTTGCCGATTCGTCCCCGGGCTGTGGATCGATCTCCCTCTCCCCAAGGGAGAGGGCAGGGGTGAGGGGAAAGCGTGCGAACTTTCAACAGCAGGCTCCTTTATCAACGCGGAAGGCCGCCTTCGACCAGAAGGACCAATTCTCTTTGCATTGATCATGGGTTCCGGGGATCAGGAATTGTTGGGGCTTTTAGCCCTTCATAAGAAACGCATCCAGATTCAGCAACACGTTGGACACGACTACCCACGCCGCCAGTTCGCTGCGATCAACGCCGGTTGGCATTTCTCCGGGCGCGCCTTTCAGCAGTTTCGTCGCGGCCTCGGCGTCGGCACGGTAATGCGCCCGCTCGCTTTGGAGAAGTTGATCCAACGCCCTCACTTGTTCGTCGGCGGGCGGCCGCAGCAGAACCAGCCGCAAACCGTAGCGAATCCGGTCCGCCGCGGTCGAGCCGCCCTCGCTGCAAATCCGCAACGCCAGTCCTTGCGCCATTTCAAAAAACGCCGGGTCGTTCAGTGTCACGAACGCCTGGAGCGGCGTGTTGGTCGGCTGCCGCCGAATCGTGCAGGTCTCGCGGCTTGGAGCGTCGAAAGTCGCCATCGACGGATACGGGACCGTGCGGCGAAGGAAGGTGTAAACGCCGCGGCGATGGCGGTCTTCGCCTTTGCTGGTGCTCCACGTGCGCTCGCCGTTGAACGCCGCTTGCCAAAGCCCCTCCGGCTGCGGCGGGAAGACGGACGGCCCGCCGACTTTGCGGCACAACAGCCCGCTCACCGCGAGGGCCTGATCGCGAATCGTCTCGGCCTTGAGCCGGATGCGCGGCCCGCGTCCATACCACCGGTTATTGGGGTCCGCCGCCAGCGATTCAGGGACCACGTTCGAGGCTTGCCGATAGGCGGCCGAAGTCACGATCTTCTTGAGGAGCGCTTTCGCGTCCCAGCCGTTCTCACGGAATTCCGCCGCCAGCCAGTCGAGCAATTCCGGGTGACTCGGCGCAACGCCCTTCGAGCCGAAGTCTTCCTCCGTCTCCACGAGTCCCCGTCCGAAAATCTGAGACCAGAACCGGTTCACTTGCACGCGCGCCGTCAGGGGATTTTCCGGCGACATAAGCCACTGCGCGACGCCGAGCCGATTGGTGGGCGCGTTTGCAGGCAGCGGGTGAAACGCGTTCAAAACTCCGGGACTGACCTCCGGCCCTTTCATCAGAAAGTTCGCCAGCGTCAACAGGTGCGTCTTCCGCTGCTTGTTCTTGAGCAACT
>JACPRI010000321.1 GCA_016190065.1 Verrucomicrobiota bacterium | reverse complement strand
GATGTTCTGTGGCTTGAGCAGCGCCGGAGCGCAGACAACTCCACTGGCCGAACTATCGCCGAATCTGGATTTGCTGCAATTGAGCCTGGAGGATCTGGGCAAGATCAAAGTCACGAGCGTTTCCCGGAAGAGTGAGAGCCTCGCCCACGCGGCGGCGGCCATCCACGTCATCACGCAGGAGGACATCCGCCGCTCGGGCGTGACGTTGTTGCCGGAAGCGCTGCGCATGGCGCCGGGACTCGATGTCGCGCGAGCCAGTTCCCGACAGTGGGCGATCAGTTCGCGCGGCTTCAACAGCGTGTTCGCGGACAAGTTGCTGGTTCTGATGGATGGGCGAACCCTCTACACACCGATGTTCTCCGGAGTTTTTTGGGAAGAGATCGACACGGTGTTGGAAGACCTCGATCGGATCGAAGTGATTCGCGGGCCGGGGGCGACGATGTGGGGCGCGAACGCGGTCAATGGCGTGATCAATTTCATGACGAAGCACGCCAAAGATACTCAAGGTCTGCTCGTCAGCGGTGGAGGCGGAATCGAGGAGCGGGGCTTCGGCACCGTGCGTTACGGCGGTCGGCTGGGAACGAACGCCGACTACCGCGTTTACGGAAAGTACTCGAACCACGACGAATTCACCCAAACCGGAGGCACGGGCGCGGCGGACGCCTGGTGGATGTCGCAAGAGGGGTTTCGCGTGGACTGGGAGCCTTCAGACATCAACCGCCTCACTTTACAGGGCGACTACTATTACGGCGATTTGGGCGGGAAGGTTCGCCTGCACTCTTTTTCGCCGCCGGGCATGTTTGCGGAGGAGTTTCACGGCAAGGCTGAAGGCGTGAATGTTTTGAGCCGATGGACGCACGAGTTCTCCAGCGAATCGGAATTGTCGATCCAGAGTTACTACGACCGCACCGACCGGCAATTCGGCATCGGTGGTGAAATGCGCAATACGTTCGACGTGGATTGGCAACATCGCTTTTGCGTAGGCGACCGGCACGAATTCGTCTGGGGCGGAGGCTATCGCTATTCGATCGATGACCTGACCACCAGTGATGATTTCGGAACGCGCGATCCGAGCGCCGGGCTGCAACTCGTCAGCGGGTTCGTCCAAGACGAGTTTTCGTTGGTGCCGGAACGATTGCACTTGATGGTGGGGACTAAAGTCGAGCACAACGATTTCACCGGGTTTGAGGCGCAACCCAGCGGACGAATTGCGTGGACACCGCATGAACGGCACACGGTCTGGGGCGCGGTCTCCCGGGCTGTGCGCACTCCGGCCCGGACGCAACGCGACTTCATGTTCTATGCGGAGCCGCCCGCGAGCCTGGCGCCGTTTCCATTGCCGACACTGATTCCTGGTTGGGGAAATCCGGATTTCAATTCGGAGGAAGTGCTGGCTTACGAAATTGGCTATCGCGTTCAGCCGCACTCTCGAGTCACCCTCGACCTGACGGCTTTCTACAACGACTACGACCGCCTCTACAACGTGGTCACGCTCCAGCCGGAACTCCGCTTCAGTCCGTCGGGCGAGCCCTATTTGTACCTCCCCATCACCATCGACAATAATCTGTTTGGGGAAACCTATGGCGCGGAAATGACCGCGACCTGGCAGCCTTTGGACTCCTGGAAACTGCGCGCCAGCTACAGTTTTCTTCGCATGAATCTGCACCTCAAGACTCCGGTCCTGCCCGTCACCGAAGGCGAAGAGGGCGGAAGTCCGCGAAATCAAGTCTTGGTTTGGTCGGATGTCGATCTGGGCCGGCGCGTGGAATGGGGGGTGGGTCTGCGGTACGTGGACAATCTGCCGGGCCAGGGCATCCCGGGTTACCTCGAGTTGGACGCTCGTCTGGCTTGGAAGCCGTCGCCGAATTGGGAACTATCCCTTATAGGTCGGAATCTGCTCGATGCGCATCATCGCGAGTTCGCGCCGGTCGTTATCGGTACCAAAGACGTCGAAGTGGACCGGGCGGTCTATGCGAAGGCGACGTTTCGGTTCTGAGGAGCATTCTCCCCCTAAAACCGGCGCCCACCCTTTCCCCTCTCGGGAGGGGAGCGACGTTTCCTGCATCGATTGCAGGTTTCCCTTCCTGGGAGGGGTGAAGGGGTGGGTTCAAGGTTTCAGCGCACAAGAAATGGGACTCGTTACCTCGTCTGCAAGGATCAGAATAGAAACTGCTGAATTTCTGAGAAATGCGGCTTGACCGGTGTCCCACATTTCAGCAGTAACAAGTCCGTTGATCTCCGTCGGGCCTGCTCAAAGGGTTTTCCGGCCTACTCTCTCCCGTCAGATCAATCAGCGAAATGCCGACTACGCCGCCAAATCGACTGCGGAGCGGGATTCTTGCATCGATTCACGCTTTGCCTGGGGTCGTCCTGTTCAGCCTCGCGTCAGTCTCCTTGGCGATTTGCAGTCTCGTGGCGAACGCGGCGGATTCGGAAGTTGAAAAAGTGGACTTGTTGCAGTTGAGCCTTGAGGACCTTGGGAGGATCAAAGTCACGACCGTTTCGCGGAAAGGCGAGACCGTTTCCCACGCCGCGGCTGCAGTTTACGTCATCACGCAAGAGGACATTCGGCGATCCGGAGCCGCGTCGATCGCGGAGGCACTTCGGATGGCTCCGGGATTACAGGTGGCGCGGGCGAACTCGCGCCAGTGGGGGATCAGCGCGCGCGGCTTCAACGAAATCTTCGCCAACAAACTCCTTGTGCTCATGGATGGACGCACCCTTTACACGCCACTGTTCTCGGGCGTGTTCTGGGAGGAAACCGATACGGTCTTGGAAGACATCGAGCGGATCGAAGTCGTCCGTGGACCGGGAGCGACGCTCTGGGGCGCCAACGCCGTCAATGGCGTCGTCAATATCATTACGCGGCGCGCTCGAGATACGCAGGGCACGCTGATCAGCGGCGGCGGAGGCATCGAGGAACGCGGCTTCGGCACGGTGCGTTACGGCGGCTCGTGGAGCACGAACGCTCATTATCGCATTTACGGCAAATACTCCAACCACGACGAGTTCACTCAAGCCGATGACACTGGAGCGAAGGACAGTTGGTGGACGGCGCAAGGCGGATTCCGCGTCGATTGGGAACCTTCGGAGATGAACCGGTTGACGCTGCAGGGCGATTCCTATTCCGGCGACATCGGAGGCCAATACTTCCTTCAATCCTTCGCGCCGCCCGAACTTTCCCTGCAAACCATCCGCTCCAAAATCAAAGGCGCCAATGTGCTGAGCCGTTGGGTCCATGAGTTTTCTTCGGAATCCGATTTGTCCGTGCAAGCGTATTACGACCGCACAGACCGCGAGTTTGGAGTCGGGCGGGAAATTCGAGACACACTGGACCTGGACGCGCAACATCGATTTCACATCGGCGACCGCCATGAAATTGTCTGGGGCGGCGCGTTTCGCCATTCGGCTGATGAGATCACCGAGTCGGCGGATTTTCGGATGGAAGATCCCAACGAGAGGGTTCGGCTCTTTGGCGCGTTCCTCCAGGACGAGATCGCGCTCTCGCCGGACCGTTTGCATCTCACGCTGGGCACCAAAGTGGAGCAGAACAATTTCACCGGCTGGGAAATCCAGCCGAACGGCCGATTAGCCTGGATGGCTCACGAACGGCACACGGTCTGGGGCGCCGTCTCGAGAGCCGTCCGCACGCCCTCGCGCGCCGAACGCGACCTTCGCGTGTTCAGCGATCCGCGGCCGGCCCTGCCGCCGCTGCCCTTTCCCGTCGTGTCACCCGGCAGCGGCAGTCGCGAGCTGGGGTCCGAAGAACTGCTCGCTTACGAATTGGGTTATCGGGTCCAGATTCATCGCAGGTTGACGTTGGACTGCGCGGCGTTCTACAACGACTACGACCATTTGCGATCCATCGCCTCGTTGACGCCCGAGGTGCGGACGACGTCGGGCCCTTCTCCCACGGCCTACCTCATCTTGCCGCTGACTTTCCGCAACGATCTCGACGCCGACACGTACGGCCTGGAAATCTCGGCCGCCTGGCAGCCGCTCGACTCCTGGCGGTTGCGCGCCAACTACACCTTGCTGCGGACGCGGTCCCACTCGCGAAACCCGGACCAAACCTTTTTCTCCGATACGGGCGGCAACAGCCCGCGACATCAATTTGCTCTTTTCTCGCAGGCGGACCTGGGCCGCAAGGTAGAGTGGGGGATTGGAGTTCGTTACGTGGATGAGCTGAACGCGTTGTTGCTCAGGATTCCCGCCTACACGGAACTGGAGACAAGGCTGGCGTGGAAGCCGAACCGACATTGCGAACTCGCGATCATCGGCAACAATCTCCTGCACGCGCACCATCAGGAGTTCAACCCGGTGATCGTCTTCGCCCGCAACGTGCAAGTGGATCGGGCTATATTTGGGAAGGTGACCGTGCGCTTCTGATCCCGTAGCGTGTGCTCCGCATTTCTGAAATCTCTGAATGCGCACCAGAATTGCGGCTTGACCGGTGCCGGGCGTTTCAGCAGTACAACTCGGTTGATCTCGGGCGGGCGGGCTGAGAGAAAGCCGGTTCGCCATTGCGAGAGGATCGATCACAGCGAATGCATACGCCGCCGCCTAACACACCATCGTCAGTTCGTGTCTCCATCTGAATCGTAGCGCCGCACATGGACCTAGTGCAGCGAAGCAACGTGAATCCTGCAGGGCAAGCTTCCCAGCCTGCCGGCAGACAGGACGTCTGCCCTACAATTTCATCGACGTTCGCCTATTGGATCACCTGCGGGCTGTTCTCTTTGCGCGTACTGAGCTTTGAATCCCAGGCGGCGGCCGCTTCAGAGCCGGTGGACTTATTGCAGTTCAGCCTTGAAGACCTCGGAAAAATCAAAGTCACGACGGTCTCGAGAAAAAGCGAAAGCCTGTCCAGAGCCGCCGCCGCCGTGCATGTGATCACGCAGGAGGACATCCGCCGCTCCGGCGTGAATTCCATTCCCGAAGCTCTGCGCATGGCACCGGGGCTAGACGTCGCGCGCGCGAACGCCCGGCAGTGGGCGATCAGTTCCCGCGGCTTCAATGATCTTTTCGCGAACAAATTGCTCGTGCTGATGGATGGCCGGACGATTTACACGCCGTTGTTTTCCGGCGTCTTCTGGGAGGACACGGACACGTTTTTGGAAGACGTGGATCGCATCGAAGTGATTCGCGGTCCCGGCGCGACCTTGTGGGGCGCCAACGCCGTCAACGGCGTCATCAACATCATCACGAAAAGCGCTCAGGATACGCAGGGTCTCGTGATCGACGGCGGCGGCGGAATGGAGGAACGCGGCTTTGGCGGGCTGCGCTACGGTGGGCGGCTCGGAACCAACGCCTATTACCGGGCCTACGCCAAATATGCGAACCGAGACGAATTCACTCGCACCGACGGCACCGGCGCGAACGACAATTGGTGGACGTCACAAGAAGGATTCCGTGTGGACTGGGAGCCGAGAGCGTTGAACCGCCTGACGCTCCAAGGCGATGCCTACTCGGGCAAATGGAATGGCATGATTCGCCGGCACTCGCTCTCTCCTCCAGGCCTGTTCACGGACCCGGCGCACGCAAAGTCGGAAGGCGCAAATGTGTTGGGACGTTGGACGCATGAGTTTTCCTCCGATGCAGAATTGTCCGTGCAAACCTATTACGATCGGACGGATCGCGAATTCGGCATGGGCCGGGAGATTCGCGACACCTTGGACCTGGACGCGCAGCATCGGTTCTCGCTCGGCGACCGGCACGAAGTCGTTTGGGGCGCGGGTTACCGGTACTCGGTTGATCATCTGACGGAGAGCGCGGATTTTAGCGCCGGAGATCCGAGTGTCGGCCTTCAACTGTCCAGCGGATTCGTGCAAGACGAGATCGCGCTTGTTCACGACCGTTTGCACCTGATCCTCGGAAGCAAACTGGAGCACAACGATTTTTCCGGTTTTGAATTTCAACCCGGCGCCCGGATGGCCTGGACGCCCAACCAATGGAACACTCTTTGGGCGGCGGTCTCGCGAGCCGTGCGCACGCCTTCGCGCTCGGAACGGGGTTTCACGTTTTATTCAGATCCGCCCCACTCCTTGCCGACGCTTCCTTTGGCGGCGCTCATTCCGGCCTCAGGCAGTCCCGGCTTCGACACCGGAACGCTCGTGGCCTACGAAGCCGGATACAAGGTCCAGCCGCATCCACGGTTGTCGCTGGATTTGGCCGCGTTCTACCATGACTACGATCGGCTCTACAATGTGATTCAATTGCCGATTGAACTTCGGTTCAATTCCTCCGCCCAGCCGTATTTGCTCTTGCCGGTGACCATCAACAATGCCCTCTTCGGCGAATCGTATGGCGTGGAGTTGTCCGTGAGATGGCAGCCCATCGACGCCTGGCGTCTGCGGGCGAATTACACTTTCCTCAAAGTGAATCTCCACACGCGGGGGTTGGTTCCGTCCTTAACCGAACAAAGCGAAGGCGACAATCCGCAGCACCAGATTTCGATTTGGTCTGATGTCGATCTGGGCCGGCGCGTGGAGTGGGGGATGGGTTTCCGTTTCGTGGATGGCCTGCCGGCGCAGAACGTCGGAAGCTACTCGGAGTTGCAGGCGCGATTGGCGTGGAAGCCGACCTCGAAGTGGGAATTGTCTGTCGTTGGCCGTGACTTGCTCCATGCCCACCACCAAGAGTTCTCCCCTTTTCTGTTCATCAGCCGCGACGTCCAAGTGGATCGCGCGGTTTATGCGAAGGTCACGCTGCGCTTCTGAGCTTTCGGGTCGGATTGAATTGGGACTTGATTCCCGTCCGGCCTTCCCGCAGATAGAACCGCGTCGGCTCCAGATGAGACGCGTGGAAAATCCGGAAGCGTTCTGGAATCTGGGTTTTCCGACCTCAGCTCATGCGCCGCGTCATCCCGCAAACCCTATCACGCTCTCCGGCTGCGTGTTCGGGCAGTCTCCGGGGCGTGTCTTGCTGGCTCGTCGCGTTGTTGTTCTTGGGATCGTGCAGTTGTGCGGCGGCGGCAGAAACGTCCGTTGCCAGCTTGGAGCCAAAGGACTTGATGCAGGTCAGCATTGAGGATCTCGGAACGATCAAAATCACGACGGTCTCCAGAAAAAGCGAGCGTCTTTCCAGCGCGGCGGCCGCGATCCACGTCATCACCCAGGAGGAGGTCAGGCGGTTTGGGGTTAACTCTTTGCCGGAGGCGCTGCGCCTGACGCCCGGACTGGAAGTGGCCCGAGCCAATTCCCGACAGTGGGCCATCAGCTCACGCGGCTTCAACGGCACGTTTGCCAACAAGCTTTTGGTGCTGATGGACGGGCGAACGGTTTATACGCCCCTGTTCTCCGGCGTTTTTTGGGAGGAAACTGACGCCGTGTTGGAAGACCTGGATCGAATCGAAGTCATTCGCGGGCCGGGCGCGACTCAGTGGGGTGCGAACGCGGTTAACGGTGTCATTAACTTCATGACCAAAAGTGCGAAAGACACCCAGGGCCTCTTGATCAGCGGCGGCGGCGGAATCGAAGAGCACGCATTCGGAACCGTTCGTTACGGCGGCAAATTAGCAACGAACGTCTTTTACCGCGTTTACGGCAAATACTCGAACCACGACGCATTCACCCTGACTACCGGGGAAGACGCCGCCGATAGTTGGTGGATGGCGCAAGAGGGATTTCGCCTGGACTGGGACTCTTCGCCACGCAATCGCCTCACGCTCCAAGGCGACTATCACTCCGGCGACGCGGGCGGCAAAGTTCGCAAGGTGTCTTTTTCTCCGCCGCGTTTGGTCGGCGAGGAATTTCGCGACAAAATGGAAGGCGGGAATATTTTGGGCCGCTGGACGCACGATTTCACCGTCGATTCGGAATTGACGCTGCAGACGTACTACGACCGGGCCGACCGGGCGGTTGGCCTGGCCCGCGAGATTCGCGACACGCTGGACGTCGATCTCCAGCATCGCTTCCAGCTTGGCGAGCGCAACGAGATCATCTGGGGAGCCGGGTACCGTTTCTCGGTGGACGACATTCGCGGAAGTCCGGATTTGATGATGAGCGATCCGAGCGCCGGCTTGGACTATTTCAGCGCCTTTGTGCAGGACGAGATCACGCTGGCGCCGGATCGTCTCCGGCTGACGTTGGGCACGAAGCTGGAGCGCAATGATTTTACAGGGTTCGAAGTGCAGCCCAGCGCCCGGATCGCCTGGACTCCCGTGGAACACCACACGCTTTGGGCTTCGGCCTCCAGAGCGGTTCGGACCCCGTCTCGCGGGGAGCGGAGTTTGATGTTTTACGCCGATGCACCGCGCCAGGTCTCGCCGTTGCCCTTCGCCACCTTGTTTCCCGTCTCGGGCAACCCAAATTTCCAGAGCGAGGAATTGATCGCTTACGAATTGGGCTATCGCGTTCAACCGCATCCGCGTTTTTCTGTGGACTGGACGGGGTTTTACAATCAATACGATCACTTGCGCGATGCGCTGCGCGGCACGCCGGAGGTTCGGTTAACTTCGGCCAATGTGCCCTATCTGCTGATTCCGCTCACGGCGAACAACAATCTCAGCGGCGAAACGTACGGAACGGAAGTTTCATCGACCTGGCGGCCGGCGGATTTCTGGCGTCTGCGCCTGGGATACACGTTTCTCCGATTGAATCTCGATACGGGAAATCCAAAACCTTCGCCGGGGGAAGCTGACGCCGGCGGGAGCCCGCGACACCAGGTGTTCCTTTGGTCAGACTTTGACGTGGGACGCCGCGTTGAATGGGGACTCGGATTGCGCCACGTCGGCAGTCTCGCCTTTCCCGGAATTCCAGCTTACACTGAGTTGGATGCGCGTTTGGCCTGGGAGATCACGCCAAACTGCGAACTCTCGATCATGGGCCGCAACCTGCTCCACGCGCATCATCGCGAGTTCGCGCCGACCACCATCACTATTCCAAACGTCGAAGTGGATCGGGCGGTTTATGTGAAAGTGACGCTGCGCCTATAGACGCCGCGAGGGCCGCATAAAGCCGAAGCCCTGGAGGGGCGACGGAGACCACGCCGTCTGGGGCCTTCTTTCGCCGGATCGCGGCTCCACCGTTAAATCCTTTTCCCCCCGGCTTGCGCCGTGGGCTCCGGTCTTCCGCTGCTCCGCAGCTTGATGGGCTCGGCACAGCTCCTCGCAAAAGTTGAACTGGCTTTCTGAAAACTTGCCGGACACGTTCAGATAGCGAATGTTTCTGCGGTCAGGCAAGATCACAGCGACATGCGCACAATGACGTCAACCGCACGGGCTCTCGCGCCATCGGTGTGCTTTGTGACGACGGTCCTGATTTTCCTGTGCTCTGATCGCGTGCTCGAGGCTGCGGTGACCGATCCGCACACTCAGGGCGCGGACTTGTTTCAATGGAGCCTGGAAGAACTCGGACGGATCAAAGTCACGTCCGTCTCCAAAAAGAGCGAGAATCTTTCCAGCGCGGCGGCGGCCATCCATGTCATCACGCAAGAGGACCTCCGGCGCTCCGGAGTTGACTCTCTGCCCGAAGCCCTGCGGATGGCGCCCGGCCTCGACGTGGCGCGGGCCAGCTCGCGCCAATGGGCCATCAGCTCCCGCGGATTCAACAATGTCTTCGCCAACAAACTGCTGGTGCTGCTGGATGGCCGGACGATTTACACGCCGCTGTTCTCGGGTGTGTTCTGGGAGGAAACGGATACGGTTCTGGAAGACGTGGACCGGATTGAAGTGATCCGCGGGCCGGGGGCGACTCTTTGGGGCGCCAACGCGGTCAATGGCGTCATCAACATCATCAGCAAAGGCGCGAAGGACACGCCAGGCCTGCTGATCACGGGCGGCGGCGGAATCGAAGAGCGCGGCTTTGGAACTGTGCGTTACGGCGGCCAGCTTGCTTCAAACGTTCATTACCGTGTTTACACGAAGTATTCCGATCGAGACGATTTCACGCAGACGGACGGTCGGAGTGCCGAAGATAGCTGGTGGATGTCGCAAGGCGGTTTTCGGATGGATTGGGCGGCCACCGAAGCAAGCCGTATGACCTTGCAAGGCGACTATTATTACGGTGATCTGGGCAGCAAGTTCCTTGTCCATTCGCTGACCCCGCCGGGCCTTTTCTTGCAAACGTTTCGCTCAAAGGTGGAAGGCGGAAATCTCTTGGGGCGCTGGGCACATGAACTCTCCGACGCGTCCGATCTGACCGGGCAGGTGTTTTACGATCGAACCGACCGCGGCTTTGGACCTGGCCGGGAAATTCGCGACACTTTGGATTTGGAAGCACAGCACCGGTTCCATCCGGGTGATCGTCACGAAATCGTCTGGGGAGGCGGATATCGCTTCTCCACCGATGACATCACCCAATCGGCGGATTTCCAAATGCACGATCCCAAAGTTGGGCTGCAGCTTGTGAGTGGGTTTGTCCAGGACGAGATCGCGCTCGTGCCCGATCGGCTCCACCTGACTGCAGGAACCAAGGTGGAATATCACGATTTCACCGGATTCGAGGTGCAACCGAGCGGACGGGTTGCGTGGACTCCACACGACCGACACACATTTTGGGCGGCGGTATCGCGGGCCGTTCGCACACCGTCTCGCGCCGAGCGTGGCTTTGGGACTTTTGCTGATCCACTGGCTTTGCTGCCGCCTTTGCCATTGCCCGTTCTGGCCCCAGGGATGGGCAATCCCGATTTCGGTTCGGAGGAATTGATCGCGTACGAAATCGGCTATCGCGCCAAAGTGCATTCCCGCCTGACCCTCGACTGGACGGCCTTCTACAACGTTTACGATCGCCTGCAATCCGCGACGATTTTGTCCGCCGAACTCCGGAATTCTCCAGGCTCGCCCCCGACGCCTTATCTGTATCTGCCGCTGACGTTCCGCAACGACCTGTTCGGCGAGACCTACGGAATCGAAATATCGGCGACGTGGCACCCGGCGGATTTCTGGCGTTTGCGCGCGAATTACACCTTTCTCCGCATGCAACTGCACACTCCGGGTCCAGCGCGTTCTTTCACCGAGGACACCGAAGGCAGCAGTCCCCAACATCAGGTTTCTTTGTGGTCCGACCTCGATTTGGGCCGCCACTTTGAATGCGGAGTTGGCATGCGCTACGTGGATGACCTGCCGGCCGTATGGCAGCAAGTTCCAGGGTATGCTGAAATGGAAGCTCGGTTGGCGTGGAAGCCGTCCCCACATTCTGAATTCTCCCTTGTGAGCCATAACCTGTTTCACGCGCATCATCGCGAGTTTTCGCCGACGTTGATTATCAATCGCAATGTTCAGGTGGATCGGGCGGTGTATGCGAAGCTGACCCTGCGGTTTTGAATTCAAAATGGTCCTTGACCCCCAGTCCCTCTTCCCGCAGATACAGGAGCGTCGATCCTGGCGCACAGCGTTGGATGAAATGGCCCGCAGCGTCCCCCACGGTCTGCCTGGATGTGATCACAGCGAAATGTTCATACGCCCGCCCAGAGTGGCTCGCCACGCCTCCATCCTGTTGCCTTGCGGGAAAGTGACTTTCGGTTTTCAGCAGGACCCAGGATGAGAGAACTGCCCCAACACGTCGAAGCGGTCGATTCAACCGGACCAAACTCCGGTTCGCTCTGGTTTGGGGAGGGCCTGAGTTGTGTTCGACACAAAACGCGTTTGTTTGCCATCCTGCTGTTCATTGGGATCGCGCTGGCCGCCCCAATGTCGAGCGCGGTTGCGGCCCAGTTTACCGAGGCGCAGGTCAAAGCGGCCTACCTCTTCCAATTCGGTTCGCTGGTGGAGTGGCCAGCCCAGAAGCTGTCCTCGCCGAAAGATCGCATCGTCATCGGCGTCGTCGGCAATGCGGCGGTCGCGGCCGAATTGGAGCGGCGCGCCCGCACGAATGAGATCAGCTCCCACAAGGTGACGGTTCGCCGGTTGGCCCCGAATGCCGACTTCAGCGAGTGCCACATTCTTTTCATCGGGCAGGAGCATGACGCCGCGCCGATTCTCAGCAATGTAAAGACTCCCGGAATTCTGACGGTGGGCGAGCACGAACGGTTCGCCGCCGGCGGCGGGGTGCTCAATTTTGTTTTTGTCGAAGGCGCCGTGCAATACCAGGCGAACCTGGGCGCGGCGGAGAAGGCGCGCGTCCAGCTCGATTCCCGACTGATCAACGTCGCCCGGCAGCGAGGCATGATCATCAATGCCTCCAGAGGAAAGGAGAGTCGCTGAGCCATGCAATTTCTCATCAACCTCCCCATCAAGCGGAAGCTGATTCTGGTGATTCTGCTCACCTCGACCGCCGCGCTGTTGGTCGCCTCGCTGGCTTTTTTTGTCTTTCAGATCCTCACGGTCCGGCATGGTTTTGTTCGCGATCTGGACGCGCTCTCGGACATCATCGCCAATCAGAGCAACGTCGCGGTAGGATTCAACGACAAGAAAACCGCCCGGGAAATACTGACGGCGCTAAAAGCGAAGCCGTACATCGTGGCGGCGTCGATCGAAAAGAACGGCGAGGAATTCGCCCGATTTGGATCGAGAGAAGGCGGCCTGCCCGTCGGACTCACGAACGGTTATCGGTTCGAGGGCGATTATTTGTTGCACGCCCGCCCGATTGTTTTGGACGCGGAGCAGGTTGGGACCTTGTACTTGCGGAGCGAATATCAGAAGGCGTACGCCGAACTCGTTCGCGTCCACCTGGGCATTCTCGTCGTCGTGCTCGCCGGCGCCATCTTGCTGACGCTGGTCTTATCGACACGGGTGCAGCGCGTCATCTCCGATCCGATCCTGCACCTGGCCGACACGGCCCGGACCGTCGCCGAGAACAAGGATTACTCCAAGCGGGCGGCAGCCCTGGGGAAGGACGAACTGGGATTGTTTACGGAAGCCTTTAATCAGATGCTGGCGCAGATTCAGACTCAGGACACCGCTTTGCAAAACGCCCGAAACCAACTCGAGGAACGCGTCAAAGCCCTCCAGCACGAAATCGCCGAACGGGAGCGCGCGGAACGGCAACTGGAGATCGCGCACCGCGAATTGCTCGAAGCCTCACGCCGCGCCGGCATGGCCGAAGTGGCCACCGGCGTGCTGCACAACGTGGGCAACGTCTTGAACAGCGTAAACGTCTCCTCGACCTTGCTTCGCGATGCCGTCCGCAAATCCGAGGTGACGACGTTGCACAAGCTGGCGGCGCTCTTCCGGGAGCACACGGAGGATTTGCCGGAGTTTCTGAGCCACGACCCTCGCGGGCGGCAGGTGCCGCAACTGGTCGCGGAATTGGCCGAGCAATTGGCCCAGGAACGCAACGGCGTTCAGGCGGAGCTGGATTCGCTCGTGAAGAACGTCGATCACATCAAGAACATCGTGGCCATGCAGCAGAGCTACGCCAGCGTCGCCGGCTTCGTCGAACGCGTCGAGATCGACCGGTTGGTGGAAGATGCTCTGGAGATCAACTCCGCGGCGTTGGAACGGCACGGCGTCAAGGTCGTGCGCGAATTCCAGACGGTCCCGCCGGTGTTTCTGGACAAACACAAAGTCCTGCAGGTCCTGGTCAACTTGATTCAAAATGCCAAATACGCGCTGGGGGAATCGGGCCGAGCCGACAAACAAATCACCCTCGCTATTCACTTGAACAGCGATCGCGGCGTGGAGATCACGGTCCGTGATAACGGCATCGGCATTCCCGCGGAGAACCTGACGCGGATCTTCGCTCACGGCTTTACGACGCGCAAAAAAGGGCACGGTTTCGGATTGCACGCTTCCGCTCTCGCCGCGCGCGACATGGGCGGCAGCCTCAAGGCGCACAGCGACGGCCCGAGCCGAGGCGCCACGTTCGTTCTGACCCTGCCTCTGTTTACGAAGGACACCCGCCATGAACTCACCTCCTGAGAAAACGAATCATCGGATTCTGATCATCGACGATAATCCGGCCATTCACGACGACATCCGGAAAATCCTCACCAGCGCCGAGGCCAGGAATCCCGCCCTGGAATCGGCCAAGGCTGCCGTGCTCGGCGAAACTTCGCCCGCGCCGGAAGGGGCGTCGTTTCGGATCGATTCCGCCGCCCAGGGCGACGAGGGCCTGGAGAAAGTGCGGCAAGCGGTCGAGTCCGGCCGGCCTTATGCACTCGCCTTTGTCGATATGCGCATGCCGCCGGGTTGGGACGGCATGACGACGTTGAGCCACCTTTGGAAAGTCGATCCGGACCTGCAGATCGTGATTTGCACGGCCTATTCGGATTATCCCTGGGAAGAGATCGTCGGCAAAATCGGGAAGTCCGCGAACATGGTCATCCTGAAGAAGCCGTTCGACAACATCGAAGTGCTGCAACTGGCCCATGCCTTGACCGAGAAATGGCGGCTGAACGAAGAAGTGCGCGCGCGGTTGGCCGATCTGGACCATCTGGTGCGGCAGCGCACCGCCGCTCTGGAGACAGCCAACGAACAACTCCGGCACGAAATTGAGGAACGCTCGCTCATGGAAGAGGCGCTGCGCCAGGCCCACAAGATGGAGGCCGTGGGCCAATTGGCTGCAGGCGTGGCCCATGATTTCAACAACATCCTCACCGTCATTCTCGGGCACGTCTCGCTGATTTCCGAAACTTCCGGGATCGAGGAAATTCGGTCCTCCGTGCTCGAAATCCGCGAATCCGCAGAGCGCGCCACCAGCCTGGTCCGTCAGCTCCTGGCCTTCAGCCGCAAGCAAGTGCTCCAGCCTTTGCCGCTCGATTTTGGCGAAGTGCTCACGAATCTGGGCGAAGTGCTCCGGCGTGTTTTGGGCGAGCACATCACGATCGATTTGCAGGTCCAGCCCCGAGGGCACCTCCCGTTGGTGAACGCGGATTTGCGCCTGATGGAGCAAGCCATCATTAACCTGGCCGTGAACGCCCGCGACGCCATGCCCCTCGGCGGGTCGCTCGTCATTTCCGCCCGCGAGGTGGAGATCGATGTCGGCGCGGTGCAGCAGAATCCGGAAGCACACACGGGCCGTCATATTTGTGTCCGCGTCTTGGACACCGGAGGAGGCATTCCGGCCGAGGTTCTCCCGCACATTTTTGAGCCGTTTTTTACGACCAAAGATCCCGGCAAAGGCACGGGACTGGGCCTGGCGTCTGTGTACGGTATCGTCAAGCAGCATTCGGGATGGATCGAAGTGCAGAGCGAATTGGGCCGGGGCACGACCTTCCGATTGTTCTTCCCCGTGTGCGCTCCGGAGAGCAAGGACGAATCCACCTCATCCGAGACCTCGCCCGTGGCCGGAGGAAATGAGACCATTCTCGTGGTGGAAGACGAACCCTCCGTGCGCCGCCTCGCGGTCGATGTCCTGCGGCGATACGGCTATCAAGTGTGCGAAGCGGAATCGAGCCTGCAGGCCATCGACCTATTCAAGCAGCGCATCCAGGAAATTGATTTGCTGCTTACAGACATGGTGATGCCTGGTGGCGTCCCCGGAACGGAGCTCGCTTCGAGCCTGCAAGAAGAGAAGCCGAATCTCAAAGTCATCTACATGACCGGCTACAGCCGAAACTTTGCGGGCACCGATTTCGTGCCGTCGGGCGACCGCGTGCTGATGGCCAAGCCGTTCTCCGGCCAGGAGCTGCTCCGCATGGTGCGAAGGATCCTCGATAGGTAATTCGCACAACTCCGGGCGATGAAGGTTAGCGTCGGCGGACTCGATCGGAGTCTTTCCTTGTCCAAGGACTGGCGGATCCCGCGAAGCCTTTCGCAACTTCCTCTTGCAGCCAGACGAGGCGCTGCTGCCGCTCATCGTCCGCTTCCAACCGACGCAGACCGTCCCGGACCACTTCCTCCGCGGAACCGTACGCTCCGCTCTTAACCTTGCGAGAAATAAAGCGTCGATGGCGCGGTGTGAGAACGATGTTCATACGCATTGGAGTTGCCAGCGGATAGGATGGTTGTCAATTCGGTTTGTAACGGGGCCGCCGTCATGCCGTCATTTTCTGCCGTCAGGCAAGCAGCCTTCAACTCAACGCCTGAGGTCATTGCGCGGTCACTCGATAGAAACGTATCGTGATTCGCGAGTCGTCCGTGATGCGGATAGTAGCGCCGTTGGGCGGGGCGGCCAGGTTCGTCAGCGTCTGCCAAGGGCCGCGTGCGACATCATCACCTTCACCTACTCAACCGTTGACACCCCCGCGACCTCTGTTAGATTCCCGCCTCGGTTTTTCTCTCGGATTTCCGAATCGAACGACACCGAAAACACGAATTCTCTTTATTGATTTATGGCTAAATCTTCCAAGGCGCCGAAAGCGCCGAAGTACGTCTATCTGTTTGGCAGCAAGAAGGCCGACGGCGATGGATCGATGAAAGCGCTGCTCGGCGGCAAAGGCGCCAATCTGGCGGAGATGACCCGCATCGGGCTGCCCGTTCCGCCGGGCTTCACCATCACAACGGAGGTTTGCACGTATTACTACGCGAACCGGAGGACTTACCCCAAGGCCCTTCTCCCGCAGGTCGAGGCCGGCGTGGAATTCATCGAGAACATCCTCGGTAAGAAATTTGGCGATCAGGAAAAGCCGCTTCTGGTGTCCGTGCGCTCCGGCGCGCGCGACTCAATGCCCGGCATGATGGACACGATTCTCAACTTGGGCCTGAACGATCAAACCGTGCTCGCTCTCGCCAAGGCCAGCCACAACGAACGCTTCGCCTGGGACTGCTACCGGCGTTTTGTCCAGATGTACGGCGACGTCGTCATGGGCGTCCAAAAGCGGCCGGACGAGGACCACGAGCCTTTCGAAGTGGTGATTGAGAGCTTGAAGAAGGAGTTGTTTCCGCGCCAGGAACATGTCGAAGACACCAAGATTGACGCCGATGGCCTCAAGGAATTGGTCCAGCGCTTCAAGGCGCTCATCAAGGAACGCACCGGCAGGGAATTCCCGCAAGACCCCTGGGAACAGCTCTGGGGCGCCGTTGGTGCGGTGTTCGGCTCCTGGATGAATGACCGCGCCATCGTTTATCGCCGCAAGTACAACATCCCGTCCGAATGGGGCACCGCCGTCAACGTGCAAGCGATGGTTTACGGCAACACGGGCGAAAACTCTGGATCCGGCGTTGCGTTCACCCGCGATCCGGCGACGGGCGAGAAAGTTTTCTATGGCGAATTCCTGATCAACGCCCAAGGCGAGGACGTCGTGGCAGGCGTGCGCACGCCCGAACCGGTGGTGCAGCTTAAGAACCACATGCCGGCCGCTTTTGCCGAGTTGGAAAACATTCGCAAGGTGCTCGAACGCCACTTCAAGGACGTGCAAGATTTCGAGTTCACGATTGAAGAGGGCAAGGTCTTCATGCTCCAGACGCGAAATGGGAAACGCACCGGCCTGGCCGCGGTCCGTTTCGCGGTCGAAATGGAAAAGGAAAAGCTGATCGACTGGAAGACCGCCATTACGCGCGTGCCGGCGGATCAACTCGATCAGGTGCTCGCGCCGGTCTTTGACCGCACGGCGTTGAAAAGCGCCCGGGTCATCGCGCGCGGACTGCCCGCCGGCCCCGGGGCCGCGAGCGGCCGCCTGTATCTCAACGCCGAGCGCGCTGTCGAAGCCGCGCACAAAGGCGAGCAGGTGCTGCTCGTGCGGCTCGAAACCTCCCCTGAAGATTTGCGCGGCATGATCGCCGCCGAAGGCATTCTGACCGCGCGCGGCGGCGTCAGCTCGCACGCCGCGTTGGTGGCGCGACAAATGGGGAAGGTCTGCGTCTGCGGCGCGAGCGCGTTGCAGATCGATTATGCCGCCCGCACGATGACGGTTGATGGGCGTGTGTTTAAGGAGGGCGATTCCATCTCAATCAACGGGACTTTGGGCGAAGTGTATGCCGGAGAGATCAAGACGGCTGCTTCGGAAGTTGTCCAGGTCCTGGTCGAGAGGTCCCTCGAAGCGAAGGAAAGCCCGATCTTTCAGAATTTCAAAAAACTCATGGATTGGTGCAGTCAGGCGACGCGCCTGCATGTGCGCACCAATGCCGACACGCCGGAACAAACGGCGAACGCCGTCGCCTTCGGAGCGAGTGGCATCGGACTCACCCGCACCGAACACATGTTTTTTGAGGGCAACCGCATCGATGCGATGCGGGAGATGATTCTTGCGGAGACGAAAGAGGAGCGGCAGAAAGCGCTGGCCAAAATTCTGCCGTATCAGCGGAACGACTTCGCCGGAATTTTCAAAGCGCTCAAAGGTTTGCCGGCGACCATTCGCACGCTGGACCCGCCGCTGCACGAATTCCTGCCGCACGAACGCTCGGCGCAAGAGGATCTGGCGAAGAAGATCGGCGTGCCAGTAACGAAAATCGAGCAACGCGTGAAAGAGCTTCACGAATTTAATCCGATGCTCGGATTCCGAGGCTGCCGCCTCGGCATCATTTATTCGGAGATCACCGAGATGCAGGCGCGGGCCATTTTTGAGGCGGCGGCGCAAGTGCAGAAACAGGGCATCAAAGTGCGCCCCGAAGTCATGATCCCGCTCGTGGGGTTCAAGAAGGAACTCGATCTCCAGGTCGAAGCCGTCCATCGCGTCGCTCACGAGGTGATGAAGGAGAAGAAGGTCAAACTGAATTACCTGGTTGGGACAATGATCGAGATTCCTCGGGGCGCCCTCACGGCGGATGAAATCGCGCAGACGGCGGAGTTTTTCAGCTTCGGCACCAACGATCTTACGCAGACTTGCCTGGGCATGAGCCGCGACGACTCCGGCTCCTTCCTACCGCGTTACAGCGAAATGGAGATCGTGAAGAAAAACCCGTTCGCTTCCATCGATCAGAATGGTGTTGGCCAGCTCATGAAGATTGCGGTCGAGAAGGGCAGGGGAACGCGGCCCGACATCAAGCTCGGCATTTGTGGCGAACACGGTGGCGATCCCGAGAGCGTGAAATTCTGCCATCGCATCGGGCTGAACTACGTGAGTTGCTCTCCTTTCCGGGTGCCTGTCGCGCGCCTGGCGGCCGCGCAGGCGGCGATTGAAGAGGAAAAAGCGAAGAAAGCAAAAGGCGCGAAGAAGAAGTAAGCCACGCGATAGATGGATTGTGCAAAGCCGTCCTGGAAAGCAGGCAGCTCCTTGATACGAGTTATCTCGCCTTGTCGACGCTTTCACTGTGTTCGAAGCGCATCGCCTCAAAAAAGGACTCGAAACTTACAAGGCGCGGGTTCACATCTGGACAAATGATCGAACTCTGAAAGGCCAGGAGCCGGACGCTGAACACAATCCCTATTTGTGGTAATTGGGAACGCTCCCAATCACGTTACCTTCCATACCACTGCTCCACCGCCTGGATCAACGCGCGAATATAGCCGTAGCAGAAGGCAAACGCCTGATTCCCGCCCGGATCATCCGGGTGCTGCGGCACGTGGTCCGGCATCAGCATGTAGGGATATTCAATCTCCTTGTAAACTCGGAGCGCTTTCACGAAATCGACGTCGCCTTCGTCCGGATAAACCTCTTGGAAGTCGTCACGCTTGCCTCGGATGTTGCGGAAATGGACGTTGAAAATCTTCTTCCGCGAGCCGAAGTAGCGAATTACATCGAAGATTTCCTTCCCGGGATCCTGGAGCATTTCCGACACCGTGCCCTGGCAGAAGTTCAATCCGTGATACGGGCTCTCGTGAATCGAAATGAATCGCTTCAGTCCGTCCACCGTGCCCAGGACAGCATCGACCCCTTGATAGCCGGTTACCGGAGGCACGCCTGGATCGTGAGGGTGGCAAGCGATCCGGACTTTGCATTCGCTTGCCACCGGGACCACGCGCTCCAAGAAATACGCGATGCGTTCCCAATAAATGTCCGCCGTGACCTGCCCGGCGCGGGTGAGCGGCGTCCTGGGCTTGGCATCCTTGAGTCGCCACGTGCTGTAGCTCGAACCGCCGCGCCCAGGCGTGCGCTCCGTGCGGAGGACCCCGAGGATGCTCATGTTGTATTTCACGGCGGGGATGCCGGCTTTGGCGCAGTTCCGGATCAGGTTCTGGAAGCGCTCGATGTCCCGGTCGCGCTCCGGGCTTTGACCGAGCATAATCGCTGGGCGCGGGGTGCGGTCGATGTGGCTTGAGGCCAGGAATGACGGGGTGAGCAAGTCAATGCTGATGTCCCATTTGGCCGCCCGATCCTTGAGTTGGAGGAGTTGTTCCACAGTTGGATAACCCAGTTCCTTCGACTCTTCCGGGATTCCGCAAATGTTCTTCACGCCATGGCGCGCGAAGAACTGAAGGCGTTTGTCGGAGGTCGGCCCGCTTTGGCAGCCGACCTTCATGAGGACCGGTTTCCGGGCTGAGGGCGATTGAGCTGAGGCGATCGAGGAGGAGCCGGCCCAAGCGGCGCCAACGGCGGTGGAGAAAAAAAAGTTTCTTCTGTTCATAAATCCTTCGCCGACTTCTCGGTCGCGATGGGGTGCGCGCGCGCCCTCGCCGACCACTCATTGGCCGCACAAGGTCAGCGACTGGCCGACGCGACCATTTCGACCGGCGAGGCGCCGGTCGAAAACACGCGAGGCGCGTGTGCTCCCCAAAACGTCACGGCACCAGGACGTGATTCCGGCCATTGGGATCACCGCCGACCGGGTCATGGATGACGTGCGCTCGCAGGCGGGCTTGCGTTGCCATGAAAATGCTGCCGTCCGCCAGGCAGATGTTGCCGACGTTCCGGTGCAACAGCGGCGTCCATCGGATGTCCCTCGATCGCCTGGGATCGAGCGACATGGCGCCGCTCGAAAGGTTGGCCGGGCGGCAGGTTTCGAGCTGGCCGAGTCCGTTGGTAATGTT
>JACPRI010000313.1 GCA_016190065.1 Verrucomicrobiota bacterium | reverse complement strand
TCCTGTTGGTGGAGGCTGCGTTCCTGTTGGTGGAGGCTGCGTTCCTGTTGGTGGAGGCTGCGTTTCCGTTGGTGGAGGCTGCGTTTCCGTTGGTGGAGGCTGCGTTACTGTTGGCGGTGGTTGAGTTCCTGTTGGCAATGGCGGTTGGGTGCTTGGTGGAGGCTGAGTGCCGGTCGGGGGTTGGGTACCTGTCGGCGGTTGCGTTCCAGTCGGTGGCAAAGTCCCCGTTGGAGGTGGAGTACCTGTCGGTGGCGGCGGACTTTCAATAGGTGGAGGTTCAAATCCCGTCGGTGGAGGAAACTGGCTTAATCCAACATTGGCCAATCGTTGATTGCTGCCCCTGGAAGTAGTTCCGGTCGCTGAAGCGCTGGTTTGACCGACCGCCAAAACGAACTGTGTCTTGCTCGTTATCTGCCCATCATTGACCTCGATTTCAATGGTGGCGGCGCCGGGACGATTAGACTCGGGCGTGATCGTGACGGTCCGGTTAAAGCCGCGTCCGCTGAGCACGATACTCGTGCTGGGAACCACTCTCGGATTCAAAGACCGCGCCATTATCGTCAGGTGCCTCGCCGGAGTTTCGGCGTCGCTGACGTTGAACTTGATCGAGACGCTGGTGTTTTCTGGCGCCACAACTTGCGGCGCGAGCCTGGAAATGGTCGGCGGGGTGTTCTGCCGGACGGGAGCGGCCAGGAGCCCTACGTGGGTGAGCAACACGGTGGCCGTCAGCGTAAGACGATGGATCCTCAGTCGTCCGTAAAGATCGGCAATTTTGGCAAGTTGGGAGTCATTCATAGGCACAACTTCACTGGGAGTTTCTTCCGGGCAGACATGCACGGAAGCACAGCAAGGCTCTAGGAATTCACTGTATTCCAGCGAAAACTCAAATAGTTAGGCATTGTTCAACGCTGACAGCATTCGCGCCCGGTCCAGGGAGCACGAAACCGGCCATTTATGATGATCGACTTGTTAGCCAGATTGCGAAGCGTGATTCAGAACCGAGAGGAATTCCGCGTCGTCTCGTGTACTAGCCGAGACGCCGTGATTGTTACGCGGCAGGTGTGAGTTGTGGACTTACTGTCCGCGCCGTGGCACTCGGTATCAACGCTGTATGCAATTTAGCTTTCTACGGCTCGTCCCAGTCACACGCAAAAACTCGGGTTGTTTCTACACAAAAGTCAGGAAAAACCAAGCGAAAAACATCAGCCAAAAACCTAGGGTGCCAACCTACCCTAACTAATTGGGTGTGAGGAGCACGACAAAGTTTGCCGGTCTGCGAAACTGGTTCTCCAACAGGCTCTCAAGCCAAAGTCCAGTTTGGCAAAACGTCGGCCTCAAGATCCGTGGCCGGCTGTCCCCGCAAAAGTTTCCATTCCGCCAGCACTCCAATCATGCCGGCGTTATCCGTGCACAAACCCGGCGAGGCCAGACGCAGGGTGATCTGCTGCCTTTGACACGCGCCAGCCAATGCTCGGCGCAGCGCCCGATTGCAGGTGACGCCTCCCGAAGCCGTGACGCACCGCACTCCCATCCGGGAGGCCGCCCGGATCGTCTTCGAGATGAGCACCTCAACAATGGCTGCCTGGACACTCGCGCACAGGTCGCGAATCGACTGAGGATCATCGAGAATTCCCGGATGATCGCGCAAGAAGTAGCGCACGGAAGTTTTCAGTCCGCTGAAACTGAAGTCGTCATTCATCGCAGCGATCAGCGGCCTTGGGAACAAGAATGCCTTTGGATTTCCGCCTTCTGCGAGGCGGTCAATTTCCGGCCCGGCCGGGTAAGACAGCCCAATCAATTTACCGACTTTGTCGAAGCATTCGCCGGCCGCGTCATCCAGGGTTGAACCGAGCGCGCGATGGTGCAGCTCCGACTCGACATGGACCAACATCGTGTGCCCGCCGCTGACGATCAATGAGACCGAAGGCTGGAAATCCGCGAACTCGGCGGCCGGCGGATTCCCCGTGATCCACGGTGAGTAAAGATGCGCTTCGTGATGATGAATGCCCACAAACGGCTTGCGCAACGCATACGCCAGCGCTTGGCCAGCTTGGAACCCGGCCATGAGCGCGCTGGGCAAACCGGGTCCTTGAGTGGCCGCGACTGCGTCCATCTGCCGGATTTCGAACCGCGCGGTTTCAAGCGCGGATCGGGCCATCGGCAAGAGATTGCGGAGATGCTCGCGCGCGGCGAGTTCGGGAACGACGCCGCCATATTCTGCGTGCATCTGCATCTGGGAAGAAACCACGTTGGAGAGAACCTGGCCGTCACGGACGACCGCCACACTGGTCTCGTCGCACGAAGTTTCGATAGCGAGAAGCGTCACGCGAAAAGGGGCGATGGAACGGGAGTTTAACCACTAATGAACACCGATGGACACTCATGCAATGAAGTTAACGCCAAGTAAGTCTTGATCCTTCGGGTGAGTTGGAAAGGCCTCTCCCAATGAGTGTGCATGAGTGCCGATTAGTGGTTTACGAGACCTCAACCATCCGTCCTGCGAAGCACACGTTTCTTCTAAGCAACATTCCGCATCAGCGTTTCTCCGCCAGCTTTTTGGAGAATTGGCTGCGGTCCTTGAAGAGGAGGACGCCTTTTAGGAAGTCGCGGGCACGGTCGAGCTGGACGTCCGTGAGCTGTCGGGCTTTTTCACGCCGTTCAGGATCCAACATTTCGATCCCGCCTGGGATTCGCTGGTAGGCCAGCAAATCCTCTTCCTCGTCCGACATTGGGACGACGCTGTCCGGCGTGATGCCGTTGCCATGAATGACTTTGTGGCTCGGTGTGTAGTATTTCGCCGTCGTCAATCGCAAGGCGGAACCGTCCTGAAGCGGCACGATGCTTTGGACGGAGCCTTTCCCGAATGTCTTTTCGCCCATGACAAAGGCGCGGCCCAAGTCCTGGAGACACCCCGCAACAATCTCGGAAGCGCTGGCGCTCCCGATGTTAACGAGGATGACAATCTTGACGTCGGCGTATTGATCCCGGCCGCGCGAAATGTATTTGTATTGGGATTGAGGAGCGCGCCCTTCGGTCGAGACGATGGGTTCCCCACGCGGGACGAACAACTCGCAAACCTTCACCGCCTGATCCAGAAGCCCGCCGGGATTATTTCGCAAATCGAGGATCAAGCCTTCCATCCCCTGGGCTTTGAGCTTCTTCATCGCGTCCTGCAATTCCGACGTGGTGTGTTCTCCGAATTGCGTCAGGCGAACGTAGCCGATTTTATCTTCGCCGACCGGAAAGGTCCTCTGGCCTTCGATATCCTTGGCCGTGTCCACCTTGATCACGGCGCGTTTCAGGGTGAAGTCTTTGGTTTCCTGCAAACTGGCGCGGGCGATGGTAATGGTCACGTCTGTGCCGGGTTCGCCCCGCAGTTTCTGGACCGCGTCCGAAGCTGTAAACTTTTCCGTGCTCTTGCCGTCGATCTTGATAATTCTGTCGCCCTTCAAAATACCGGCTCGAAATGCCGGCGTGTCTTCAATTGGCGCCACCACGGTCAGGGAATTGTCGCGCAGGCGCATAATCTCGATCCCAATCCCGCCGAACGCGCCTTCGGTGTCGTTTTTCAGCCGCGTGTAATTCCGCGCCTCCATGAACTCGCTGTGCGGATCGAGCGTGTTGATCATCCCCTTGAGCGCGGCGTGAATGAGATCGTCGTAAGACACTTTGTCCGCATCGACGTATTCCTTGCGCACCTTGTCGAGCACGCCGACGAACAGCTCCATCTGTTTGTAGAGGTTGTTCTTCTCGGCCGCCTGGGCGGAACCCAGGTAAATCTGGGCGCCGACCAAAATATTCAAGCTCAGCCCGACGAGGAGCACCGTGTAAAGGATCCGTTTTTTCATACGACGATCAGCATTTTGTTTCGCTTCCGCTTCGCGCAGGAATTCCGGTTGGTCCGCAATGCTTGCGCTCGAGAATCCAGGGGCTTTCGACTCACTCGTGCGAGTCAGGCCCGATCAAGTCCGGCTGGAAGGTAATCGTCTGCGTGGCGCTTGGCAAGGATGTGTCGCAGAGAAGCGCAGGCAAAGGCGCAGCCGAAGTCGTTAAAGCGTTACAAGGGTTAAATCGTTAATCGCTTAAATGGGTTACACTTGATCCAGCTTGCGAGCAATTTCGCCCCTTGGAGTGAAAAGAACCTTTGCCAGGAATGGCATCGTTGCTTAAGTTCTCGTCATGCAAACGGACGTTTTGGAGAAACCTCTGTCTTACGAAGAGGAACGAGGAAAACCTATGCCCAGCTTCAACCATGGAGCGATCCAGGCCAATTTGATTGTGGAATTCGCCCGGCAACGAGATTTTCGAGTTTGCAGCGAACTGAGCCTCGAACTGGGTGGCAAGCCGCTTACACCCGACCTGAGCATTTATCCACGCGAACCGTTGAAACTGCGCCACGATGAGATCAAACGCCTCGATGCTCCGCTGCTCGTCGTGGAAATTCTCTCTCCGACACAGGGCTATCAAAGCGTGATGGACAAGGTGGCGGCCTACTTCGAAAATGGCGTGAAGAGCTGCTGGATCGTCTCCCCGCCTTT
>JACPRI010000312.1 GCA_016190065.1 Verrucomicrobiota bacterium | reverse complement strand
CTTTATTTCCAGGCGTTGGACCACGAAGGCCGGTTGATCCAAAGCATGCGGAGTTTCGTGCAAGCCGCGCCGGGCACCACGCGCTCGTGCATCGGGTGCCACGAGCACAAATCCAGCGCCGCGCCTTTAAACGCGGTAGGGACGCGTTCCACCGCGTCCCAGACTGTGTCCTCGGTCCGGCCAGCAAAATCAGGGACGGAGTGGAATCCGTCCCTGCCACGTTCATGGGAAGCTGCCACCTTTTCCGGTTCGCGCACAGGAACCGTGAACCGGCCGGAATCCCCCTCACCCGCACTTCGCGCACCTTCTCCCCTGCTGGGGGAGAAGGGCGGGATGAGGTTCGGTTCATGGGAAAGAAAAGAAGAAGCTGTTCCGTCGCTTGCTTCAACTGGTTCACCGCTGGATCGCGCGCCAAGCCGCTTGCAACCGGAAAGCTGGGGCAACGGCTCGGTGGATTATCCCAGCCGCGTTCAGCCGATTCTCGACCGGCATTGCGTGAGTTGCCATGGCGACGAGAAAGGAATCGCGGCGGGTCTGGATCTCTCCGGCGGTTGGACGGAGCACTTCAATATCAGCTACGAGAATCTGGCCAACCGGCGCGAAACGCAGTTGACCGCCTATTGGATCGCGGGGATCGATTGCATGAACGGAACGGCGTTATGGTCCGCTCAGATTTTCCCGCCCCGGAGCCACGGTTCCGGCGCAGCGCCACTGGCGAAACTTTTGGTCGAAGGCCACGAAGGCCGCCTGCCCCAGCTCACGCGGGCCGAGCGCGACTTGCTGATGGCGTGGATCGATTCGAACGGCCTCTACTACGGCACCTGGGATTACACCAAACACGGCTACACGATCAAAGACTGGAGCCGCATTCGGGACGCAGTCGTGTCTGAAATGAAAACGGCTGACTGCTTGCGCTGTCACGGCGATGGCCAACGCCCGTTCTATTTTGAGAACGACTGGATCAATCTTAAGGAACCGCAGATGAGCCGCATTTTGCGGGCGCCGCTCGCGCCGAACACGGATGGTTTTGGATTGGGCCTGTGCCGCAAGCGCCCTCTGGATCCCCGGCGGCAACGCATTCATCTGCTTTGGAATGGTTACGCACACGCCGTCCTGCCGCCGGAGAAATTCCCCAAGCATCCCATGCTTTCACCGAACCAGGAAGGCGAGCCGGTCACGACGTTTGGTTCCCCGAATGATCCGCGCTACCAGAGAATGCTTTCCATCATCGCACAAGCCCGCGTTGAGGTGCTCGCCGCGCCGCGCGTGGACATGCCTGGTGCCGAGGTCATACAAGGCGTCTGCCGTCAACTCATGGCGCCACAGTTGGCAGAGCGTCCATTTTAGAGTTCATCTGAATGCGAAGGGGTTATGAATCCTGATAGATTTAGGACGCTTGAGGCTTTAATCGAAAGGTTGACCTGGATTGACCGGCGTTTTTGTCGTGTCAACACCCCCCCGACGGCTATCCTCAGATCCGCCCGTGAAAAAGCAAATGTCTGTCAGCACGTTTGCCGAATAATTGAAGCCCCCAGTTGGTCCGCGTGAGCCGTAAATTCCCGTCCCAAACACCCTTCCCTGGGGATTGCTTGTGAGGAATCTCGCCGTAAGGCCTCCGAGGTTACCCAAGTTGAGCTTCCTCATTCCAAGCTGATTCGAGGGGATTCGAGGGACAACATTCTTGACCCAACCGCCTCTGGACAACTATCGTCCAATCCGCCGTGAACAGGGGAATTCCTATCACTGAGTACCAGAAAGCACACAGGGACATTGAACTTCCGTGTCGGTGGGTGCGGAGGATCGGAAACCGACCACAATTTCTGATTGCAGCCAACGATCATAGTGGAAGCCAATCAGTTCAAAGATTGCCAACCGGCCAATCCTGTCAAATCCAGATGACTCAGCTTTGTTCGCGAGTCTTCCGGCACAAGGTGACCGTATGAATCTGTGGCAGGACTTCGTTACCAATCAAGGAAAGATCATTCATAAATGGGTTCATTATTTTCCAATTTACGAAAGGCATTTTTCAACTTGGCGCAACAAGTCGCTTACGTTCCTGGAAATAGGAGTCTTCGAAGGTGGCTCCTTGCAGATGTGGCAAAGATACTTCGGCCCACTCGCCAAGATTGTGGGAGTCGACATTAAGCCGGACTGCAAAAAGCACGAACAGCCTGGAATATTCGTCAGGATTGGTGATCAAAGTGATCAACAATTTCTACAAAGTGTCATCGAGGAGTTCGGTGTTCCGGATATCGTTTTGGATGATGGAAGTCACCGAATGGAACACATTCTCCAATCATTCCTGTTTTTTTACCCGAAATTGCCCAAAAACGGCGTTTATCTGGTTGAAGACTTGCATACCGCCTACTGGGAGGAGTATGGCGGGGGTGTGGAAAAGCCAGGGTCTTTTGTGAATATATCGAAGAGCTTCATCGACAAGCTTAATGCCGACCATAGCCGAGGTGCGGTAGAGCCAGACCTGATGACGAGACAGACGTTTGCTATTTGCTTTTACGACAGTGTAATCGCATTTGAAAAAGGTGATGTCTGGTGGAAGGACGCCCTACAAATAGGTCATGCATCATCGTGATAGCGGACAGACTGAGGCATCTCCGTTTCCACGGACACCCGCTTGGGGAAACAAAAGCGGCAACGAGCTATCAGTTGTTCACCAATCTCCGCGAGTCTTGAAAGGAAGCGAAACATGAGCATAAAACGAATCCTGAATTCCTGCGCGTCCATCGCGTTTGTGATCTTGCTGAGGTTCGTCACCGCCGGGTCCAACGCCCAACAGTCCGTTCGGGCCAGGGGAGACTCTCTCGAGGGCGTGGTCACCGGCCCCAACGGTCCGGAGTTGGCCCCCAGCGCGTAGGATTTGCTCAAATCGTACGGTTCGTTCGAAGACGTGAGGACGACGACGGATTCAACAGATCAAAGCCGAGCTGGCCGCCCTGGGTGAGATGCGGCCGGGAAGTCTCTCCAAGCAATACAACGTCTGTAAGAGCGACCGGACGGCCGAGAGTTCATGAAAAGGGGCGGGCGTCCTCGTTGGCCGCCGGGACTTGGCCTCGAACCTTTCAGCGCGCCATCCGAACGATCATTTTCCTGCCTTGGCCAAAGGCTCCGGACTTGACTCAATAACAACCCGGAAGCCGACGTTGAACACTTTTTGATAGGCCGGATAACTCAACCGGAAGGCGGAACGGCAGCGCGCGGGCCGGTCTCGCCAAGAACCTCCACGAACCACTTTCAGCCCTTCATCCGCAATCGCGTCCCGGCCATCGCCGGTCCGATACGGATACGGCCGATAAACAGTTCGAGTCCACTCTGCCGCATTGCCGTGCATGTCGTGCAAGCCCCAGGCATTGGGCCGGTACCGGCCTGCTTCGACGGTGACCAGCGCGCGGTCGTCGAAGCGATCATCGCGCGGGACGAGATCGGGCGCTTTCGGACGCCAGCCTTCGGCAGCCAGTTTTCTCAGATTCGAGTCGCCCAGATTCGCGAACGGTGAGAAATCCGTGTCGAGTCCTCCGTAGAACAGCGGCGTGGCGGTGCCGGCGCGGCACGCATATTCCCACTGCGCTTCGGTCGGCAGCGTCACGTTTTCGCCGAGCTGGCCGGAGAGCCAACGGCAAAACGCCATGGCCTCCTGCCAGGAAACGCGAACGACGGGTTGTCGCGGCCGATTGAGCGGCCAGCCCAGGTACTCCTCGCTGAAAATCCAGGAGCTGCGGTGTTCGAATCGACTGTCATGCGAAGAGTCGAAGCGCGCAAATTGTTCGTTGGACACTTCGTGGACGGACATCCAGAACGGTTGCTCGATGCGCACCGGCGCAAGCGGCTGTTCGTCCACTTCTCCTGCGCTGTCGCCCATCACGAAGGTGCCGGCGGGAATTTTGACGAGCGACAAGGTGACGCCGTTGCCTAGGTCGATGGCGCGCTTGAACGACTCTTGCTGCACCTGCCTCCGCTTCGCTTCATCCAGGTCACAGGGCCAGCCTGGGGCCGTCACTAATTCCGTATTTGGTTGAGGCAAGAGTTCAGGCATCAGAGGCGGCGGCGTTTCGAGCCTTGTTTCTGGAGCTTCTTCGCCGTCCTCTTCCACGCCTCCGTACAACTTGCGCAGAGCCACTCGCCGTTCCCGCTGATTGCCCGGGAGACGCGTGACCTCGCGCCACGTGCCGTGACAAGGCGCATTGAGGTCGATCCAGGTGATCAACCGATCCCACGCCTCGGCATCGAGCTGGACGTTGTGATGGCCCTTCTTGAGCATTTGAATCAGTTCCGACGTGTCGGCGTGAAATTCTTTTGGCGGCAGCACGTGAAGATCACTTTCAAGTCCGCCCACGCGCACGTATTGGCGCAAGACCGCGTAGGACGGCTCAAACACTGCGCTGTATTTGCCGAGGAGATCTCCCTTGGCCGCGCCGCGGATGACCTGGCCATCGATCTTGCCGTGCTCGTAAACGACGTAAGCACCCTGATCGCGGCGAAGGTCGGAGAGGGCTTGGCCAGTATGGGCCTTCGCGTAATCGGGGTTGTGACAGCCCACGCAGTACTTGTCCAAAACGGGCTGGACTTCGCGCGCGAAGCTGAACCCTCGGGCCGGGCCGCGCCACGGTTGGATGTCCGAAGGCTTCCGTCGCAACGCGATCGTATGGCGCACCGGCGGAATTTCGTGCGACCGCTCATGGCAACCGACGCACGACAGGTTTTCCCCGGGCATCGCGGTCATCCAACTCCGCATCAACGCCAGCGCGCGGCCCTCCGCATCCAGCGGCTGCACCGAGATGGGCGTCTTGGCGGGGATGCGGAACCAGGCCGACCCGTCGGGCTCCACAGGCACCGTGCCGAGCACGCGTTTGGTTTCCCACGGCCCATCCGCGCCGACGCGATGGTCGATGCCCGCGAGCGTTTGGTAGCCGAAATGATACGTGAACAGGCGCAGGTTCTTCACCGACCCGCGCGGGATTCCTTTCAAGCCAGGGCCGGCATAAACATCTTCCACATAAACCAACGCGTCCTGGCGTCCTGGCTGCACTCGATCCGGAATGACCGGCGGCGCGGGCGATTTGCGCCAGGGAATCGGCTCCAGCAGGACGTGGCCTTCCGCCTCTTTCAACAAGATCATATTGTCGAAAATATCGACCAGATAAATGCCCCAGAGCGAATGCGGCTCGGGTTTGCACGCGACGAGAAAATATTTCTCGCTGAGCGGCCAGGGGTGCACCAGCTTCGGCCAACTGTGCTCGGTCAATTTGTCTTCGATGAGCGGCTCGACTTTCTTGCCGTAACCGGGAATCCGTTGCACGACGCCGTCGGTTTCTTGCGTGCCTTTGGCGGGATCGAAGATGACCAATTCGCCGACGCGTCCTTCGTGGTGGCCGGTGACGATGCCGGCGAGTTTGGTGGGATGCTCCGGGATCGCCCGCGGAAAGAAAACGGCGTTGGGCCAATAGGAGCTGCCCCCGTAATAAGCCATCTGGCTGGTGCCGTCCGGATTCATGCTCATCAGAATGCGGTTCCAGACGTGCGGCGTGTCGGTATAGTCCCAGCGCAGGTAAACGACGCGTCCGTCGTTGAGCACGCTCGGGTTGTAGTCGTGGTCTTGCTCGAAGCAAATCTGGCGGATGTTCCGACCATTCGCGTCCATTTGATACATCATGCCGACAATCACCCCCGCGTTGCAGGGCACACCCTGAAGCACGGCGGTGGAGATGAAGTTGATTTTTCCATTTGGGAGATAACAGGCGTCATAACAGTGAACCTCGGGCTGGTCGCCGGGCGTGAGCTGGCGCAAGGGGCCGGAGAGCGGAGAGTCGAGCGCGGCCGGATTGAGCGGGAGTTCGTAAATCTGCCAGCGATTCTTTTTATCGGGCATGGAGAAGAGCAAACGGTCGCCGTCGAAATGCAGGTCCACGTCCGAGACGAGTTTGCGGCCCTCTGGTTTGAAGAGCGTGGTCCATTTGCCTTCGGAAGCCACGGGCGATAACACGGCAATTTCGTTTTCCCAATTGTCCACTTTCGTCATCGTCGCGTTGCCCCAGGAACTTTGTTTGGGAAGGCCGATGAATTCACCCAACCCCCGGTCTTCCCATTGCGAACGGCGCGGGTCGCCGATGGGTTTTCGTTTGATCGCGAGCAGGCGCTCAAAGTTCAAGAGCGGATTGGCCAACAGCGCTTCGCGCCGGAGCGACTCCAATTGGGAATGCAATTGTTCAACCTGCTCGAAGTCCTCCATCCCGGCCCGAGCCACCTTCGATTGAGCCTCACGCAAGGCCGATTCCAGTGCGTCCAGTCGCGCAGTGAAGTGTTTTGGATAGTTCTCCCGGAGGCTCAAATCCTCGATCGCCAACCGCAGCGCCCGGAAATTAAACTCCCGCGCCTTGGTTTGGGCCTCGCCGAGTTCGCGCGAGCGGAAATAGAGATGGCGAACTTTCTCCCAATCCGCTTGGTTTTTCGCGACGGAAGCAAGGCGCCTTGCTTCTGCGGCTATGGGCGGCACGCGCTGGCAAGCCCGGGCATACTGCGCGGCCAAACTCGCCCAATCGCCCGCCGTCCAATCACCCTCCCAGATGCGATCCTCCAGTTCCCAACGCATCTCCTGACGAGGTTGATG
>JACPRI010000307.1 GCA_016190065.1 Verrucomicrobiota bacterium | reverse complement strand
GAACAACCCAGAAGCAATACGGAACCCGGACGCGGCGGCGGACGCGGACCCGGCCGCGGCGGCCGGAGAATGCGCGGCGGAGCGGAAGGCTCAGACCAGCAAGCTGAAGGAAAAGATTCGCCGGAACTGAGCGAGAAGGTGGTCTTTATCAATCGCTCGTCCAAAGTCGTGAAAGGCGGACGCCGCTTCAGTTTCAGCGCCCTGGTGGTCGTTGGAGACAAGCACGGGCGGGTCGGCCTCGGCCTTGGAAAGGCAGGTGAAGTTGCCGACGCCATCCGCAAAGGCGGCGAGGAGGCGCGCCAACACATGGCGAAGGTCTCCTTGCGAAACGCCACCATCCCGCACGAGGTCATTTCCACTTTCGGAGGCGCGCGAGTTTTGTTGCGGCCCGCATCGCCGGGCACCGGAATTATCGCCGGGAAGACGGTCCGCGCCGTCGTTGAGTCGGCCGGAGTGAAAGACATCTTGAGCAAATCGCTGGGTTCAAACAATGCCGCGAACGTGGCTAAAGCCACTCTCGAAGGGCTCCGAACCTTGCGGTTGCGGGAAGAGATTTTCCGGAGCCGCGGCTTGTCGTTGAGAGTTGCGACTCAAAGCGAACCGCCTCAGGCATCGCCTCCTCCGGCTCCTCCGTCCGCCTGAACTATTTTTTATGCGATTACACGATCTTAAACCTCGTCCAGGCGCCAAACACCGGCGGAAGCGTCTTGGCCAGGGTGAATCCAGCGGCCACGGAAAGTCCAGCGGGCGTGGTGGGAAAGGCCAGACTGCCCGTTCGGGCAGTTCGATCCGGGTGGGGTTCGAAGGCGGTCAAATGCCGCTCATCCGGCGGATGCCGAAGCGCGGTTTTAACAACGCTCGCCACACGGTGCGTTACATCCCCGTCAATCTGGCGGCGCTGAACCGGTTCGACGACGGGGCCAGAGTGGATGAAGCGGCCCTGCGCTCAGTCGGGCTGGCCAATGGACGCGGCGCCGGGATTAAGATTCTGGGGGAGGGTGAATTGACCAGGAAACTGACGATCTGTGCCCATGCCTTTAGCGGTTCGGCTCGCGCCAAGATCGAGAAGGCGGGGGGCGTGTGCGAAACGGTGAGTGCCACGCGCGCTCCGGACAAAGGAGCGTGAGTTTCGCCAAGGAATTCGCATGTTCAAAACTATCGTCAATACGTTCGCCAATTGTTTTAAGATTCCGGAGCTGAAGTCGCGGATTGTTTTTACCCTGCTCGTTTTGGCGATTTGCCGCATCATCGCCTGGGTTCCGACTCCCGGGCTTGATGCCACGGAATTGCGAGCTTACTTGCAAAAGCCCGGCCAGATGGACAGCAATTCGCTGCTCAGTATGTACAGCCTTTTCACGGGCGGCGCGTTGCAAAACTGCGCCATCGGCGCGCTCGGGATCATGCCGTACATCACGGCGACGATTATCATCCAGCTTTTGACGGCGGTGGTTCCGACGCTGAGCAAACTGGCGCGCGAGGAAGGAGGTCGGGCGAAGATTATCCAGTACTCCCGGTATCTGACAGTCTTGTTGTGTCTTGGCCACGGCACGCTCATGACCATAGGCTGGGAAAATCCAGGCCAGATTTTCCCGGGATTCGACAAGAAACTGGTCGTGGTCGATAACCTCTGGTGGTATCGGATTCAGACGATCCTGGCGTTGGCCACGGGGACGTTGTTGCTCATGTGGTTGGGCGAACAAATCACAGAGCGGGGGATCGGGAACGGAGTGTCGTTGATTATTACCATCGGCATTGTGGCAGATTTGCCGGTTGCCGGTCAGCAGCTTTACTACATGTTCTTCCCGGAAGTGGGTGAGAGGAAATTCAACTTGTTTCATGCGATTGCGCTCTTGCTGCTCTTGTGCGCCGTGGTGGCGGCGGTCGTTGCCGTGACGCAGGCGCAGCGGAAAATACCGGTGCAGTACGCCCAGAGGGCTGTGGGACGCAAAGTGTATGCAGGCGGGAGTTCCTTTATGCCGTTGCGCGTGAATTACGCCGGTGTGATGCCGATCATTTTCGCCCAGGCGGTGCTGGTGTTCCCGGCGATGGCCCTCACGAAACTGGGGCAGATTTCGAGCATTAAGTTTTTCGAGGATATCGGCAATGACTTGAACCGAGGGCAGTTGCTTTACTATTGCCTCTACACGGCGATGATTCTGTTTTTCTCCTATTTCTGGGTGGCGACGCAGTTCAATGAATTGCAGATTTCCGATGACTTGAAGAAATATGGCGGGTACATCCCTGGCGTCAGGCCGGGACAGGCCACGAGTGATTTTCTGCATCGAACCATGAGCCGGATCACCCTGGCTGGCGCCGTCTTCCTCACGGTGATCGCCGTCATCCCAATGCTCATGGCCGACGCCTTTGGCATCAATTACCGCGTCTCTCAGTTTTTCGGCGGCACGAGCATGCTGATCACGGTTGGTGTCATGCTGGACACGATGCGGCAGATGGAGTCCCACTTGTTAATGCGGCATTACGACGGGTTCCTGAAGAAGGGACGGATCCGGGGCCGTTTTTAACGTGATCATTCTGAAAAATGAGCGGGATATCGAGGGAATGCGCGCGGCCGGGGCCGTGGCCAGCGCGGTGCTCGAGGAAATCTGTGCGTGGATCACCCCGAGTGTCACAACCAAAGACATCGATCAGCACGCGGCCTCTTGCATCAGGAGCCATGGCGCCAAAAGCGCCTTCCTGGGATACCGCAAGTATCCGTGCTACGTTTGCCTCTCGGTGAACGAGGAAGTCGTGCATGGATTGGCCAGTGACCGCCACGTTCAGTTTGGCGATATCGTTGGGATCGATGTCGGTGTTCTTTTCCGGGGCTATATCGGCGACACGGCCCGGACCGTGGCGGTGGGCGGCTGCGATGTGTTGGCCCAAAAACTAATTGATGTGACCGAAAAGGCGCTGTATGAAGGCATCGCGCAAGCGCGGTCCGGGAAACAGGTTTCGGATATCTCGCGTGCGATTCAAACTTACGTGGAACGGAATGGATTCAGCATTGTGCGTGAATTTGTCGGGCATGGCGTGGGCCGTTCCATGCACGAAGAGCCGCAAGTGCCTAACTATGTGGACGGCAAGCCGTCGCCGAGATTGCGGCCGGGCATGACCTTGGCCATCGAACCGATGGTCAATGCGGGCGGGCCAGCGGTGCAGATTCTGCGGGATGGCTGGACGGTGGTCACGAAAGATGGCCAGCCGTCGGCCCATTTTGAACACACGGTGCTGATCACCGAGTCTGAGCCGGAGATTTTAACGTGGCCAGCGAAGCACCTATTGAAGCCGAAGGCAAGGTAGTGGAAGTATTGCCGAACAGCCGGTATCGAGTGGAGTTGGCCAACGGCCATCGGCTGCTCGCTTATGTGTCCGGCAAGCTGCGGCTGGAATTTGTGCGTTTTGCGCCGGGCGACATGGTCACGGTGCAAATGTCGCCTTATGATTTGTCCAGAGGCTGCATCGCGTCCAAAGAAACGAGAATCGATTTATGAAAGTTCGAGCGTCCGTGAAAAAACTGTGCGAGCACTGCAAGATTGTCCGCCGCAAAGGCGTGATTCGCGTCATTTGCAGCAACTCGCGTCACAAGCAGCGTCAAGGCTAACTCTAATTGGATTATGGCACGAGTACTTGGTGTGGATATTCCCGGGCAGAAGCGGATTGATATCGCGCTTCGCTACATTTACGGCATCGGCCCCGCAAACTCAAAATGGATCCTGGACAAGGCCAAGATCGATCCGGGCATCCGCGCCAAGGATCTGACCGAACAACAGTTGTCGCAGATTGTCCATGCCATCCAGGACGGCAAATATGTCATCGAGGGCGACCTCCGGCGCGAGATCGGCTTGAATCTGAAGCGGCTCCAAAGCATCAAGTGCTATCGTGGCGTCCGCCATTTGCGGGGTTTGCCGGTTCGCGGACAGCGCACGCAAACGAACGCGCGCACCCGGAAAGGCCCACGCAAGACCGTCGGCGTTCAGCGCAACCCGCAGGCAAAGGCCGGCATCCACTAAACCGCAGTGCCGCAGTAACACAAACCCCCAACTCGTGCAACGGACTCCGCATGGCTGACGAAACTAAATCAAAAAAACCGGCGCCTAAAAAGGAAAGCAAACCCGCCGCACCGACCACCGACGGAGAGCCGGCAGCTCCCAAAGCGGCCGCGGATGACGCTCGGCCGCCCAAGCCGGCGAAGAAAGCCGCCCCCGCCGAAGGCGGAGAAGCGGCTGCGAAGCCGGCGGAAAAACCTGCGGAGGCCGCCGCGCCTGCCGCCCCCGCCGGCCCCACGGCCGGTGTGGCTCCCACGGCGGCAGAACTCCTGGGCGAAGACCAGGCCGCCAAAAAAATCATCAAGGCCAAAGGGGCGAAGAACATATCCGTCGGAGTCGCGAATATTCTGGCCACGTTCAACAACACGTTGGTCTCGATTACGGACATGCACGGCAACGTCATTGGCTGGTCCAGTTCCGGGAAGGTCGGATTCAAAGGCTCGCGCAAGAGCACGGCTTTCGCCGCTCAGCAGGTGGCCCAGGACGCCGCCCGCCAGGCCATGTCGCACGGCATGAAAGAAGTCGAAATCCGGGTTAAAGGACCAGGTTCAGGCCGGGAATCCGCCATCCGCGCTCTCCAGGCGATTGGCCTCGAGATCAGCAGCATCAAAGACGTGACCCCGGTCCCGCACAACGGCTGCCGGCCGCGCAAGAAACGCCGGGTTTGATATGAGCTTCGAGTTTCAAGTTTCAAGTTTCAAGTTTATGGGCGAAACGCAGACGCTGCCGGTCTCAGCGCCACTCCGCGCCCCACGCTCCGCAATCCGCATTTGATTTATGGCTCGATATACTGGTCCTCGCGTTCGAATCAGCCGCCGCTTCGGCACTCCCATCTTCGGCGCTTCAAAATACCTCGAACGGAAAAACTATGCGCCAGGCGTGCATGGCCCGAAGAGCCGGCGCAAGAGCAGCGATTATGCGATGGGGCTGATCGAGAAACAGAAACTCCGATACTATTACGGTCTGATGGAACGCCAATTCCGGCGCGTTTACCAGAAAGCGCTCAAACGGCGCGGAGTGACGGGTGAAACCATGCTCCAGATCCTCGAGCTGCGCCTGGACAATGTGGTTTATCATCTGGGATTCGCCAATACCCGGGCCGCGGCGCGCCAAATGGTCACCCACGGCCATATCAAGGTCAATGGCCGCAAAGTAAACATTCCGTCCTGCGGCCTGAAAGTGAATGACGTCGTGGAAGTGAAGGATTCCAGCGTTTCCCGCCAAATGGGGACACGGAACCTCGAATCTTCGACCAGCCGTGCCGTTCCGGATTGGCTTTCGCTGAATCGCGACGCTTTCAAAGGAACGGTTCTGCGGGTCCCGACCCGCGATGAAATCCAGCCGATTGCAAATGAGCAGGCTGTGGTGGAATTTTATTCCCGCTAAACATGAAGGCGGATTGTTGGATTCTTGGATGATCGGATTGTTGGGTCACGCATCAATCCATGAATCCACTTATCCATTAATCCGAAACAATTATACGGGCGGTCTCCGGTCGCGGGAATAAACAGCCGGAGCCGTCAGATTAAAATTGTTGAAAGAACACTATGCCAGTACGACTAGGTCGTTTCGAAATGCCCAAGCGGTTGGTCAAAGAGGACACAACCGCCACTGAAACCTACGCCAAGTTCATTGCCGAACCCTTTGAAACGGGTTACGGCCACACCATCGGGAACTCCGTCCGGCGGGTCCTGCTGTCGTCGTTGGAAGGCGCGGCCATCACCTCCATCAAACTCGATGGCGCCATGCACGAATTCACCACCATCGACGGCGTGGTGGAGGATGTCACCGATGTCATCTTGAATTTGAAAAAGGTGCTGTTCAAAGCCCATAGCCGCGAACCGCAAACCGTCATGATCTCCGTGCACAAGGATGGTCCTGTCCTGGCCGGGGACATCAAACTGACGCAGAATCTGGAGTTGGTGAATCCCAAACAGATCATCTGCACTCTCGACAGGAAGAAAAAGTTCGAGATGGAGATGGAGGTCAAGGTCGGGCGCGGCTTCTGTCCCGGTGACGAAAACAAGAAACCCGACCAGCCCATCGGCGTCATTGCGGTGGATTCGCTGTTTTCGCCGGTCACTCGCGTGCGTTATTCCGTGGAGAGCGCGCGTGTCGGACAGCGCACCGACTATGACCGCCTGGTTCTGGAAATCTGGACGGACGGGCGCGTTTCCCCGGATGATGCGCTCACCCAGGCTTCGGCGATTCTCCAGCACCACCTGGATGTCTTTGTGGGCTATGACAAGAACGCCGTCGAGTTCGAGCAGGAACCGGACAAGCAGGACGACGAGAAAGCCCGCCAGCGCAAGCTGCTCAACATGAGCGTCAATGAAATCGAGCTCAGCGTCCGCGCGGCCAATTGCTTGAATAACGCGAACATTACCACCGTAGGCCAACTGGCGATGAAGTCCGAAGCCGAGATGCTCAAGTACCGCAACTTCGGCAAGAAATCTCTCAACGAGATTAAAGAAAAGCTCGCCGCCCTGGGGCTGACGTTGGGAATGAACATTGACCCGTCGCTGCTCGAAGCGCCCAAGGAAGAAGCCAAGCCGGCCTAGAGAGGAATCCCCATGCGACATCTGAAAAGAACGGCCAAACTGGGCCGCACCGGTGAACATCGCAACGCGATGCTCGCCAATCTGGTTTCCAGTCTCATTCTCCACAAACGCGTCACCACCACCCTGGCGAAAGCCAAAGCCGCTCGGCCCGTCGCGGAGAAAATGGTGACGCTGGGGAAGAGCGGATCGATCCACGCTCGCCGGCTGGCCGCGGCGCGGTTGAAGTACAATCCCCGCCGCGCGCTCCCGAGCAAGGCGTTGAGGGCCAAGGCTCGCAAGAACGACATCGTGCACATTCTGTTCGACGAGATTGCTCCGGCCTTTAAGAGTCGTAATGGCGGTTACACGCGGATCGTAAAGCTGAGTCGCCGGCAAGGCGACGCCGCAGAACTTGCCATCCTCGAATGGGTCGAATTGCCCGCAACTCCGGCGGAAGCAGCGAAACCCCAAGCCGCGACCGGTGATCAAGCTCCCGCCACGAAGGAAGGCTCTGCCGCAACCGAATCGAAGTAACCGCGCGGGCGACCGATGTCTTCAATCGGGCCAGCCGAGTTCCGTGGAGTTCTTGTCCGGGACTTGATGACTGGCCAATGCATGGGCAGGACCTCGTCAGTGCTCTTCTCATGAACTTCCATTGGGCCGGCTTCATCCTAGCGTTCCTGCTCACGGCTTCTATCTCCGCCGCCGAAGCGCGCTGGCCCCAGTTTCGCGGTCCGGGAGCACTCGGCATTGGCGAAGGAAAGAACCTTCCTGAGATCTGGAGCAAGGAGCAAAGCGTCGCCTGGAAAACCGAAATCCCGGGCTACGGCTGGTCCTCGCCTATCGTCTGGGACGAACGGATTCTCGTCACGTCGGTGATCAAAGATGGCGAGGTCGAGACTCCGAAGAAGGGACTCTACTTCGGCGGCGAACGGCCCACTCCGTCAAAGGATCTTCATCATTGGATGGTCTATTGCCTGGACCGGCGCACGGGCAAAAAACTTTGGGAGAAGCAAGTTCATGAAAGCGCTCCGCCGAGTTCGATTCACCTCAAGAACACCTACGCCTCGGAAACCCCGGTCACGGACGGCGAAAGGATCTATGCCTATTTCGGCAACGTCGGAATCTTCTGCCTGGACTTGGCCGGGAACGAACTGTGGTCTCAAAAGTTCCCGGCTCGGAGAATCCGCAATGGCTGGGGAACCGCCGCCTCGCCGGTGTTACACGGCAACCGGATCTACCTCGTCAACGACAACGAAGAGCAATCCTCCTTGCTCGCGCTGGACAAGCGGACAGGGAAGCAAGTCTGGCGTGTCCCTCGCGAGGAGAAGAGCAATTGGGCGACTCCTTACATCTGGGAAAATGAAAAACGAACGGAGATCATCGCTCCGGGACGCGCTAAAGTTCGCTCTTATGACTTGGAAGGAACACCTCTGTGGGAGTTGGGCGGGATGTCTTCCATCGTGATTCCGACGCCGTTTTCTGGATTCGGCCTTCTCTACGTGTGCTCCGGCTACGTGGGAGACAAGACTCGGCCGGTTTTCGCCATTCGGCCCGGTGCCGCCGGAGATATTTCCCTGAGGAGCGGAGAAACCCGCAACGAATTCGTTGCCTGGTCCCAGCCGGGGGCCGCGCCGTACAATCCCTCTCCGCTGCTGTATGGCGATCACTTTTATGTGCTCTTCGATTTTGGTTTTCTGGCTTGCCACGACGCCCGGACTGGCCGGGAATTGTACGGCAAGCAACGGATCAACACCGAGAGCACTTCAGGGTTCACCGCATCACCCTGGGCCTACAATGGCCGGATCTTTTGTCTGAGCGAGGACGGCGATACGTTCGTTTTTCAGGCAGGTCCGGACTACAGACTTCTCCGCAAAAACAGTCTCGATGAGTTGTGCATGGCCACACCAGCGATCGCGGACGACAGCCTTATCATCCGGACCGTTCGCCACCTTTTTTGCATTCGAAATGGCAAATGAGACCGCCGCGAAAGCGTTCGCAGTTGGGACCCCCGATCGGTAGAAGCCGACCTAAGGAGGCTCTGACTTCTCTTGGCCGGAACATTATTGAATGGAGCTTCGCTGCTCTGATCACCCTTGCCTCCGCCGTTGGCATGCCAGCGCAGGAATCTCAGAGCGATTCCGCGGCGAAAAAGCCGTTTTATCTGCCGAAGAATCCTGTGGCCGCCGCCTACGTCCTTGGGCGTTTGTCGAATCCAGAGCTTATCGAGGCGCCGCGCAGCGAGTTCGTTTACGTCGCACTCCTGCAACGCCAGGGCCTGGACAAAAAATACCGATTGGAAGCCCTGGAAGGATTGGCGAAAACCCGGAACACGGACACGCTCACCGAGTTGATCGCGGGTTTGGGCGAACTGGACAAGAAAGGCGAGGAATCCGCGCCGGTGTTGCGCGGATTGGCCGCGCTGCTCCTGTCTCGCTCGTCCGAGGAATTGGCTTCGAAGCGGCAGGCGCTGGAGAATCTTTCGGCTCAGGCGCAAGAGGCGGCGACTCGGCAGATCGCTTTCGCTGGAATCATCACGGCGGACAAATCATTGGATCCCGCCTGGAAAAGCCTGGAGGCCACCGCGCCGAAGCTCGCGGATCTCGTCTTGGCTGTCGCGCTGGTTCGCGATACCGCGCTTCGCACGCGGGCGAGCTCAAAGGTTGAGCCTCTTCTGAATTCTGGAGATCAACCTGAACTGCGACGCGCGGCCATCACGGCAATGGCTTCGATTCCTGGACGCGAGCCGGACACGTTCAAAAAGCTCGCGGCGATGATCCGATTGGGAACCGAAGTGCAGACCGCGCTGGCCAGCCTTCAGCGCATCCCCAAGAAACTGTGGCCCTCCGACGAAATCACTCCGCTTGCCGAAAGCGTGCTGAAGCACCTGGAAGCCGTTCCGGCCACGGATCGGACCCAGCCGGAGTTCGTCACCGCCGTGCAGTTCGCGACCGATCTTGCGTCATTGCTTCCGGCAGAGCAGGGGAAAGCGATGAGCAAGATTCTGCGGAGCCTCGGCGTGCGCGTGGTGGTCATCCGCACGCTTCACGAACAGATGCTTTACGACCAGCAGTTGATCGTGGTTGAAGCGGGCAAGCCTGTGGAAATCCTGTTCGAGAATGACGACACGATGCCGCACAATTTCGTGGTCGTTATGCCCGGCGCCGTTGAGGAGATTGGCATGGCCAGCGAGACGATGCCTCCGGAGCCGGACGCGCAAGGCCGGCTCTACGTGCCTGCTTCGGCCAAAGTTCTGCACGCCACGCGGCTGTTGCTGACGGGAGAAAAGGACAAGCTCAGCTTCACCGCGCCGGACCAGCCGGCGGATTATTCATACGTCTGCACCTTTCCGGGCCATTGGCGGCGCATGGCCGGCACCCTGAAAGTCGTGAAAGATCTGGAGGAATACCTGGCCAGTCACACCGAGCCGGTCACGCCGCAAACGACGGAATGGAAGATCAGCGATTTGGCGCCGGATCTCGACAAGATGGGATCAGGACGAAATCTGGCGCGGGGAAAACAATTATTCACCGAGCTCGCCTGCGCGCAATGTCATAAGCTCGGAACCCACGGATACGCGTTTGGCCCCGATTTGACGGACGTGTTCCAGCGTTGGAAAGATGACCGCATCGGCGTGCTCGGCGAACTGATCGAGCCTTCCAAAGTCATCAACGAGCGCTATCGCAACTTCGAGTTCGAGCTGAAGAACGGCGACAGCGTCGCGGGATTGATCGTGAAGGAAGACGAGGCCAGTGTAACAATTCAATCAGGGTCGTCCGAAGCCTTGATCCAGATTCTCCGGAGGGCTGACATTCAGACGCGAAAACCGCAAGGTTCGTCGCTCATGCCGATGGGGTTGCTCAGCCAATGTTCCAAGGAGCAAATTCTCGATCTGCTGGCATTCATCCGGGCCGGCGGCAAAACGGAAGCATCGGGACAGCACCATTGAGACCCGCCAGGCGGCCTGCCTGGTGGCTCGAACTTATGGTCCCTTGCTCTCAGGCGTTCGCCGCGTCGCTGCGGCCCGACATCGGCAGTTCCAAAACGAAAGTGGCTCCTTCGCCCAAGCCGGCGCTGTGGACGCTCAAGCTTCCTCCCATTTCCTTTGCGGCGATGGCTCCACTGTGCAGGCCAAATCCGTGGCCGGTCTTTCGGGTGGTGAAGCCGTGCTGAAAAATGCGCGTCAGGTTTTCCGGGGCGATACCGATTCCGTTGTCCGAAATCGAAAGACGAAGCCACTGATCGGAATGTCGGGCGATTCGTAACCGGACGATCCGCTTTTCCTTTCTACCCTCGATGAGCGCTTCTTTCGCATTCCGCAAGAGGTTGACGAGGATCTGGAGGATCT
>JACPRI010000306.1 GCA_016190065.1 Verrucomicrobiota bacterium | reverse complement strand
TGATTACGTATCCGTCCACGCACGGCGTATTCGAGGAAACAATCCGCGTAGTCTGCAAGGTCATTCATCACCACGGCGGCCAGGTTTATATGGACGGCGCGAACATGAACGCCCAGGTGGGCCTTTGCCGGCCAGCCGAGATGGGTGCGGACGTCTGCCATTTGAATCTGCACAAAACGTTTTGCATCCCGCATGGCGGCGGCGGGCCGGGCATGGGTCCCATCGGCGTCGCCGAGCATCTCGTGCCGTTTCTGCCGGGGCACCCTGTCGTCAATCTCGGCGGCGAAGATCCCATCGGCGCCGTCGCCGCCGCCCCTTGGGGCAGCGCCAGCATTTTGACGATCTCCTGGATTTACATCGCGGCCATGGGAGACGCGGGTTTGGCCGAAGCCACAAAGGTCGCCATCCTGAACGCGAATTACATCGCCCGGCGCCTCCACTCGCATTTTCCCGTGCTTTACAAAGGCCACGGAAATCTCGTCGCGCATGAGTGCATTCTTGACCTGCGCCAGTTCAAAAAGGTGACTGTCGAGGACGTCGCCAAGCGGCTCATGGATTATGGATTTCACGCGCCGACGATCTCCTGGCCCGTGCCGGGCACGATGATGGTCGAGCCAACCGAGAGCGAGTCGAAGGAGGAACTGGATCGGTTCTGCGACGCGATGATCGCCATTCGCGCGGAGATCGAGGCGGTCGAGTCCGGTCGCATCGATGCCCAGAACAACCCGCTCAAAAATGCGCCACACACGGCGGACATGATTGCCTCCGAAAAATGGGATCCTCCTTATTCGCGCGAACAGGCCGCGTATCCGGCGGCGTGGTTGAAAGAGCACAAGTTCTGGCCGCCCGTGGGGCGCATCGACAATGTCTATGGCGACCGCAACCCGGTTTGCACGTGTGTGGGAATGGAAGCGTACACTTAGCAACTAATCAATTCCCAACAGGAGAGCACAGAGAAAGCAGAGGCTCGCAGAGCCGAGACGCAGCTTTGTTCAGATCATTCGCTCACGACATGGTGAGCGACCCAAGAGCGCGAGGGATGAGACGATCCTCTTGTTCTTAGCCTTAGTTCTCTCCGTTGCTCCTGTTCGAATTGAATGGTTACGGCTTACGCTAAGCTATCGAACCGGCACCACGGGGAGGATGGGATGTTCCGGATTGACCGCGAGCTTCTGCAGTCGCGGAAGGATGACGAGATCCATATCCTCCATCGGTATCGCCCCCAACCGGATTTCCGCTTCGCCCGGCAGGACCATCGCATCGACGGAGCAACGGCGATTCTGAAAACGCGCTTCGACGGGTCCGACAACATCAAGACGGTGTTGAGAGCCATCCGCCAGCACGGCGACACACTGTTCAATGACGGGCAACGCGAGTTGCTCTCGCACCCGTTCGTTCAAACAGAGCATGTAAGCGCCGCGGTCCGCGTTCGCCTTCACCTTCATTGAACGCACTTTCGTCGGATCAAGCAAACCGCGCCGGACCAGCGCCAGATCATCGCCGTTTGTAAGTTGAATCTCCGCATCAACCAGGCCCATAGCGAAATCACGGTATCAGGGCGCAGGGCGGAGTGAAAGCATGATTCAGGGATGGTGGATTGCCGTCTGCACGGCTGCGACCAGCGCCGCCACGCGCGTTGGCAAAGCAAAATCCGACGGCGCCTCCAGCGTATAGCTATGCCGCGTCTTGTTCCGAATGAGAAAGAACGCCTCGGGCCATTGCGGGCGCTTGGTCGGATCGAGATCCGGACGAATGATTCCGTTTTGCGCCGGGCGGCCTTCAATCATCGGGGAGCGATCAATCGGACAAACTTCATCCACATTACGGATGATACCTTCGGCGTGCGAGGGCTGATGGTCGGGATTCAATTCGTAGAGGTAAAACCCGTGTGCTTCCCAGTCCTCGTGGAGGCACAGAGTCAAATCGAAACTCGGCTGTCGTTTCAGCCAGGCCACGTGCGCGCGAATCTCATCGGTTTGAAGATCGCGGTAATCGCGGTTGAGGTCGGCGCCCTGGGCGTTCTCGCGCCGGTTCAACGGAAATCCGGTCGGATTCAAACATGGACACAGCCAGATTTCGCCGTCTTTGGGCCAGGAGTTCTCTTGCAACAACTCGCGAACCGCCAGCGGCCCGGCCGGTTCATCTCCGTGAATGCCCGTCGAAATGTAGGTCTTCCTGGCGGGCGTCTGCACCGGGCGATGGAAAGCAAGCAGCTCCAGACCGGGCCCGGCAGGAAGTTTCTCGATGCGCCAATCGAACTTGCGAGCCGCCTCCAGATCGTCCTGCAGAACCTGGCCGATGTCGATGCGCTCCCCGAAATAGCCTCCGGAGTTCTTACCCAAACGTTGGACTCCGATCATTCTTTGAACGGTGGCCTGACCTTCAAACCGAGCAGATCAAGCATCGCGTGATCGGCGTCGTAGTCCGGCGACGGCACGGCTTGAGTCAGCATGCGCTTGGTTTCGCTGGAGAAGATCGAGTTCGCGCCGGCCAGGAAACAGAGCGCCTGCTCCGCCACGCTCAACCGGGCGCGACCGGCTGACAATCGCACCACCGCTTTCGGCATGAGTATCCGGGCCGTCGCAATCATGCGCAACATTTCATGGAAAGGAACGTCCGGCTGGTCTTGCAGGGGTGTCCCCGGCACTTTCGACAGGACGTTGATCGGGACCGATTCCGGATGCGGCCGAATCGCGGCCAGGGTCCGGAGCAATGAAATGCGATCTTCCTTGCTTTCGCCCAGCCCCAGGATGCCGCCGGCGCAGACCGTGACGCCGGTCTTGCGAACGTTTTGAATCGTGTTCAACCGGTCGCGATACGTGCGCGTCGTGATAATTGTTTCGTAGAACGACTCCGAAGTATCGAGGTTATGATTGTAAGCATAAAGGCCGGCTCCTTCCAGTTGCCTGGCCTGGGCCTCCGTCAGCATCCCCAGCGTACAGCAAACTTCCAGGCCCATGGCGGTGACGTCTTTTACCATGTCAAGCACGCGCTCGAATTGCGAATTGTCCCGCACCTCGCGCCAGGCTGCGCCCATGCACACACGGCTCACTCCGCTTTCTTTGGCCCGCCTGGCAATTTCCAGGACCGCCTCCTTTTCCAGCAAGGGCTGCGCCTCAATCCCTGTTTCGTATCGCGCGGATTGGGAGCAATAAGCGCAGTCTTCCGCACAACCTCCGGTCTTGATGGAAATCAGCTTGCACACCTGCACTTCGGCCGGATCGTGATGCGCGCGATGCACTCGAGCCGCACGAAAAACGAGATCGAGCAACGGAGTGTCGTGGATCGCGCGTATTTCGTCCAGGTGCCAGTCGTGTCGCATCGCGCCGGGCAAAGCCGCGGATCGAAGCCTCCGGGCATTCGACAACGTGTTCCTCGCGAACCGCGCTTTGGGCTCCATCGAATCAGTATTCTCTGCGCTCACGGGCGACAAACTAACAAGCGCGGGATCAGAAGCAAGAGCGCGACCGGCCTTCCAGAGCCTACTCACTCATCGGTGGCCTGGCCCTTACTTGGCGCAACTTCTCGGCGGTCAAGATCGCCTGCATCCGACGAACGTCCTCGGAAATCGACGAACTGAGGATGAGGTAATCGTAATTCACCCACTCCGCAATCTCTCGCCGCGCCACTCCCAGCCGCTTCTCGATCACGAGCGGCGAGTCCGTGCCGCGCTTCTGCAATCGCTCCGCGAGCACGGCGATTGACGGCGGCGTAATGAACACGGTCACAAGCGCCCGGCGCAGTTCCGGGTCATGGTGGGTTTTCGCTCGAAGGGTCGCGGCGCCTTGCACATCGATACTCAGCAACACGTCGTGTCCCTTGTGCAATCGATCAAACACTTCCGACCTCAACGTGCCGTAATGATTCCCATGCACCGTGGCGTATTCGAGAAACTCGCCCGCTTGCACGCGGTTCAGAAAACTTCCTTCCGCCAGGAAATAATAATCGATTCCGTTGCTTTCCCCCTCGCGCGGAGGGCGGGTGGTGCAGGTGATCGCACGCACCACGTTCGGGTTCGTCTCGATGATTTTCTCGCACACCGTGGTCTTGCCGCCTCCCGACGGCGCCGAGAGGATCACGAGCAACGCGTCTCCGAAGTGTTCAGCCATGCATCCTATTCCACGTTTTGAACCTGTTCGCGAAATTTCTCCAACGCCGCTTTCAAGGTCACGACTTCGCGCGACACGGCGCTGTCCGCGGCTTTCGATCCGAGCGTGTTGATTTCCCGGTTCATCTCTTGCGCGAGAAAATCCAGCGTTCGTCCGATCGGTTCTTTGGACTTGAGGCAAACCTGGAACTGTTTGAAATGGCTTTCGAGCCGTGACAGCTCTTCGGAGATGTCGGATCGGTCGGCAAAATAGGCGATTTCCTTTGACAGCCGCTCGTCGTCCAGAGCCGGAATTTCCAGGCCCGCGTTCTTAATCCGATTGCGCAACTGCTCGCGATAGCGTTCGACCATGAGCGGCGCTGTCTTTCCGATGCGCGCCACGGACTCGCGCATCGCGGCCACGCGCGCGGACAAGTCCTCCGCCAGATGGCTGCCTTCCCGTTGGCGCATGGCGAGCAGGCCTTTGAGCGCCTGCACCAGCGCCTTCGCGATGGCCGGCCAGAACGTTTCCGTTTCCCAGAGCGGATCCTCGACTTGCAGCACTCCCGGAGCTCGCAGCACGAGATCGAGCGTCACCGCGTTGTCGAGTCTCAACTCCTGCGCCAGTTTGCGAATCTCTTTGGCATAGGCTTTCGCTAGACCCGAGTTGATCAGCGCCCGTCCCCGATAACCGCTCTCGCCGAGGTGCAACGAGATTTTCGCGGTGATGCGGCCGCGCGAGACCCAGCGGTTGATTTCATCCCGAACCAGCGGCTCCAGAGACTCCAATTCCCGCGGCAAGTTGACCGAGATTTCACTTTGCTTCCGATTGACGGAGCTCACCTCCACGGTCACCTTGAAACCGTTTCGAGCGCATTCGCCGCGCCCGTGCCCAGTCATTGAATTCATGCGTGGCGGGAATATGCGGAAAGACACCGGGGCAAGCGATACTTTTCTGGGCAACCCGAACTTCCTCGATGCCAATTCTGCTGGTCTTCGTTTCCTTCGTTTGCTTCTGTTAAGATGCCAATTGTTGGCCGAGATCAAAACACATGGTCAACGCGAAGCCCGGATCATGACAGATGCGCCAGACGATGTGCTCGCCGCAGTGTCACCGCCCCGGTTACCGGACCGAGGACACGGGCAACTCTCGCGAACTTTCGGCTTCCCGTTGAATGCGCAGGCGTTCAGCTTTCGACTCCCGGAGAATGTGCGCCAACGTGTCGTCGGGCACTTGGGTCATTAATGCTGCGGCCTCCTTCATGGCGCCGTGTTCGACGGCGCGTGAGAGCACTTCCGATTTTGTCGCGCCCTTTTTCTTGCCCAGGAACGGCTTGATAATGAGATAAACCACGTCGCGCACCGGCATATAGCGGAGAAAGCGCCGCAACAGCCGGAAGGTCTGCGATGGATAGTGCAGCAGCTTGTAAACGAACAGTCGGCGAAGGCCCGCGCGGCGTGTCTCGTGAATCACCTCGCCGGGCAGGCACGTCGGATCGATCGCCGAACATTTGAAATACTTGTACCAATCGGTCGCTTCATCGACCAGGCCGCGTTTCACGTATTCGTGCCACATCGGCGTGCCGCGATAAACACACAGCCGGTTAAATCCGAAAGTGTCCAGCGGCAGTCTCGCCGCAAAGTCGAAGGTTGCCCGCATGTCTTCGACCGTTTCATCCGGAGAGCCCACCACAAAGAATCCGTGGACGATCTCAATGCCGGCCTTCTTGGCATTGGTCACCGCGGTTTCTACTTCGGTCAGCGTCTGTTCCTTGTTCAATCGGTCGAGCATCTTCTGGCTGCCGCTCTCGATCCCGAACATGAGCGTGCGGCAGTGCGCTTTCGCCATCGCCGGGAACAGGTGCTGCGCCACGGAATCCACTCGTCCTTCACAGCCCCATTGAATAGTGACGCCCTCGTCGTTAAGACCTTTGCAGATGGCTTCGATCCGTTTCGGCTGAAGCAGGAAATGGTCGTCCACAAAATAAACCGCCCCGTACCCCAGTTCCTGGAGATGTTTGAACTCATCCACGACATGTTGCGGAGTCCGCGAACGCCATTTCCCTTCATTGAAGATCGGAATGTCGCAGAAAGCGCAGGACCACGGACAGCCGCGCGACGTCTGCATGGTCGTGAACCGCTCCAGGGAGAGCACGCAAGGCACGTCCAGCGGCATCGATTCGACGAAGTCCAGCTTCAGGCTCTCACGATCCGGGAACGGCCACTGATCCAAATTGCGCTCCGTTTTCCGATTCGGATTGCTGACCACCTGGCCATCTTTGGCCCAAGTCAGACTTTCCACACCCGACGGATCGTCGAGGTGTTCCAGCAGGTCGAGGAGGAGTTGTTCGCCGTCGCCCCGGCAGACGAAATCCACCTCCGGGCATTGCTGCTTCACCAACGACGCGTTGAGGCTGGCGAACACCCCGCCGAAGGCCAGTTTCACCTTGCTGTTGGCCGTTCGGATCTCACGGGCAAGTATTTTGGCGTACGGATAACTGGTCGTGCTGAGGAAACTCAACCCCACCAGCGCCGGCTGCTTGCGCCGAATCTCCTCAATGATGACTTCGTTGGGAGTTTCTGGATTGGCTTGGTCGAACATCACGCACTCATGGCCGGCGCGCTTGAGTACGGACGAGAGCGACATGATGCCGATCGGAGGGAAGCCCATGATGCGAATGTTGCCGTTTTTGGCCCGTGTCTTGGCCGGCAGCGCGTAGAATTGCGGGTCACGAACGTGGATCAGGAAAACCAACATAGCCACCTCCAATGCATTGACCGCCAACGGCAATCGGGATTCCTTCGCTGACCGCCAACTTCTCCGGAATCGAGGCCAATCCCGGGTTGTTGAACGGCGTATGCGTTGTCACTCATGCCGAATCGGCAGCGGGGTTCGCTGCGATTGGTCAGCGGACCATGCCGAAAGGCGTCGGTGAACCGCGACCAATCAATTTTGAAATGCTATTGGCATTGGCAGTGAGAAGCAACCGAAAGAAAGAGCGAAAAACCCGTCAACCCGTCAAGCAAACATCGTTCTTGCTATGGACGGCGCGCGCGGAGCGACGCGCCGTACCTCACGCGGTGGCGAAATCTTTTCTATTCCGGTCACTCGGCGAAGTCTCTATGCTGGGCATCACCGTGAAAACTCGCCTTGTTTCCCTGTCCTTTGTCCCCAGCGTGGCGTTTCAACGTGGAAACTCCGGACGGCGCCAAAATGATCGGTTTGGTCGCGATGGATGCCGGCGACGGGTCGCGCGAGGATTTCGCCGACTGGGCCAATGCTGGCTTCCTTGTCAAACGATAGTGGGGTCATGAACCTTTACGTCGGCACGAGCGGCTATTCGTACCAGGAATGGAAGGGCGCCTTCTACCCGGAGGGTTTGCCGGACAAGCAGATGCTGCGCTATTACGGCGAGCGCTTCCGGACCGTCGAGATCAACAACACGTTCTATCGCATGCCCAAGGCATCGGTCCTGGAAGGCTGGGCCGCCGAGGTTCCCGCCGGTTTCAAATTCGTGCTCAAGGCCTCGCAGCGGATCACACACGAGCAGCGGCTCAAGGACGCCGGCGATTCGGTGTCGTATCTGGTCAAAGTCGCCGGAGCGCTCGGCGAGCGCCTGGGACCGCTGCTGTTTCAGTTGCCGCCGTATTTGAAAAAGGATGCGCCACGGCTGAGCGAGTTTCTCAAGCTGCTGCCGCCGGACCGGCGCGCCTCATTCGAGTTCCGCCATCAATCGTGGTTCGACGATGAAATCTTCTGTTTGCTGCGCGATCATCAGGCCGCGCTCTGCATCGCCGAGGCGGAAAATGATCTGGAGATTCCTTTCGTATCTACTGCGGACTGGGGTTATCTGCGTTTGCGGCGCCCAGACTATGGCGACGCCGAGCTGAAGGCGTGGGCGAAGCGAGTGCACCAAAAGGAGTGGAAGGACGCGTTCATCTTTTTCAAGCACGAGGAGGAAGGCAAGGGACCACAGATGGCCAGACAATTCTTAGAGCTGACTGCCACTTGATGCGGTGGAGCATTGGGGAAATCGTGATTCCCTCGGCGCGGGGTCAAACAGGAAAGTCCTCATAATCCATCGGATGAAGGTTGATGTGACGGTTGGCTCGGCATGTTCTCTCCAGGGCAGGAGGCTAGCGCGACGCGCGCCTTAGCGCAATCACCGCCCGACACCCGGAGAATTGCTCGCTCACCGGCTTTGCCGCCAGTATCCTTCGGTATTTACAATAGATGACGAACTGCAACGGTTAATGCCCTCACGCACTTCTCAAATCGCGCAGGTTGGCAAACGGAAAGTCGAACTTTCGAATTTGACGAAAGTTCTCTTTCCCGACGACCACGTCGTCAAAGCCCAGCTCATCGCGTATTACCTGAAAATCGCCCCGACGATTCTAGCGCAGGTGAGAGGGCGACCGCTGTCGTTGGTGCGTTATCCGGACGGCATTGAGGGGGAATCGTTCTTTCAGAAGAACCGTCCGGATTGGGCGCCTGACTGGATCGAGCACGTGGCGCTCGGCGAAGAGAAAAAGGATTACGTCATCGCCACCGAAGAAGCTTCGCTGGTCTGGCTGGCGAATCTGGCGTGCATCGAATTGCATCAGATGCACTCGCGGGCGCCGCAATTTGAAAAGCCGGATTACGTGGCGTTCGATCTGGACCCGCCGGAGAATTTCAGATTTCCAAACGTCGCGGAACTCGCGCTGGAATTCAAAGACCACCTCGAAAGTTTCGGCTACCATCCATTTGTCAAGACCACCGGACGCAAGGGCCTGCACATCTTGGCGCCCATCGAACCGAAATGGGAATTTCACAAAGCATTTGAAGTCGCGAAAGCCATCGCCCAGCCGTTCGTGGATCGGCACGCAGGCTCAATGACGCTGCAAATCAAGAAGGAGCACCGCAAAGGTAAAGTGCTCCTGGATATTTACCGCAACCGCCCATCCCAGACGATTGTCGCCGCGTACAGTGTGCGAGGACTCCCCGGCGCGCCGGTTTCGACGCCGCTGCACTGGGAGGAATTAGATTCTCTGGAAAGCCCGAAGGTATTCGATCTTCACAACGTTCCTCAGAGAGTCATCCAAAATGGAGATCCCTGGGAAACGTTCGCCGCGTACGCGACGCCGATTCACACTCAGCCTCGGAGCGGCCGACCTAAGGAGGCGCACCCTGGCCGCCCTGATGTAAGACAGGGCCTCCGCACGCCGGCTCTTGCACTCCAAGGCAGCGCGGAGCCTGCACGAAAACACAAGACACCGGAACAGCTTGAAAGCTATTCCAGAAAACGGAGTTTCGATAAAACACCCGAGCCGCCGCCAGTAGAAATTCTCGGCGAAGGAAGCGCGTTTGTCGTCCACCGGCACCATGCTTCCCGGCTGCACTATGATTTGCGATTGGAACAAGACGGGATTTTGAAATCCTGGGCCGTCCCGAAAGGCTTGCCGCCCAGGCCAGGCATCATGCGCCTGGCCGTCCATGTGGAAGATCACCCCCTCGAGTACGTGAATTTCGAGGGCGCGATCCCGAAAGGCGAATACGGCGGCGGTATGATGTGGAAGTTTGCCCAAGGCCGGTACCAAATTACCAAAGAGAAAAAGCACGGCTTTTATTTCCGTCTGCAATCGCGCCAACTCAATGCCGAATACCGGGCGCATCACACCAAAGAGAATCAATGGCTGCTCGAACGCGTCGATAATCCGCAGATTGATTGGCTCCGCGATCCGATCGAGCCCATGCTCGCGCGGCCCGTCGATAAACCGCCGGATTCCGCCGAGTATCTTTACGAGCTGAAATGGGATGGCATTCGCGCCCTGGTGGTTCTGGATGAGGGTGAAATAAGAATCCACGGACGAAGCGGATTGGAGGTCACGAAGCAGTTTCCCGAACTGCTGATTCCGGAGCAGGCCTTCCGGGCCACTTCAGCGCTATTTGACGGAGAAATTGTCTGCCTCGAAGCCGATGGAAGACCGAATTTCAAAGACGTGATTCAGCGCATGCAACAGGAGGCGGAAGGTGCGATCGAGCGCGCCAAAGCCAGGCATCCCGCCGTCTGTTACGTCTTCGACTGCCTCTATCTGGATGGGCGCGCGATTGTGAATGAGCCGCTGACCCGGCGGCGCGAGTGGCTTCAAGACGCGATCAGGAAGAATCCCGTTTATCGCGTGAATGAGGCCGTCGATGAAGGAGCGCCTTTCTTCGCCGCCGTGAAACAAATGGGCCTTGAGGGCATCATGGCGAAACAGAGGAACAGCGCTTACCTGCCCGGAAAGCGCAGCGACTCATGGCTCAAAATCAAGACGCGCCAGAGCATGGAGTGCGCGATCATCGGCTATACCCAGGGGAAAGGAGACCGGGATTTCAGTTTTGGCGCGCTGCATCTCGCGCAAGCCAGCGGCGATGAAGTCAAGTATCTGGGGAAAGTCGGAACGGGATTCGACGAGCAGGCGCTCAAGGATGTTGCGGACGAATTGCACAAATTGAAAAGAGCCAAAAGACCTGTCAAAGCGAAGCCCCTGGACGATGCGCGGTCTGTCTGGATCGAGCCGCCCCTGATGTGCGAAGTGCAATTTGGCTCGATGACCCATGACGGCTTGCTACGAGAAGCTGTGTTTGTCCGGCTGAGACCGGATCTGCCATTCAAGGAACGGATATTCTAAGTCTTGAACGCGGCGGTCGAATTGTGCATGATTCACGCTCCGTGCAAACGTATGAACGCGACCAACAACCTGGATATCGGGGTTCGAATCACAGTCGTTCCGGTTTCAAACGTCAACGCTCCAAAACGAGGTGAGTTATGAGATCCATCTGGAAAGGTCACATTCGGTTCTCTCTGGTTACCATTCCCATCCGCATTTACAATGCGGTGGATACGGAGGAAGCGATCCGCTTCAACCAACTGCACAAAGAGGACAATGGCGCCGTCGGGTACGAGAAGAAATGCAAGAAATGCGGCAAGGCGCTAACGGCGGAAGAAATCGTCAAGGGATACCAGTTCGAGCCGGAACAATACGTGATCGTGTCGCCGGAGGATATTGAGAAAATCAAACTCAAGAGCACGAAAGTGATCGAAATTGAGGGATTCATTGACGCCGGCGAAGTGCATCCGACTTTGTATGAATCGCCGTATTTCGCGGGACCGGACGGCTTGGTCGCGTCGAAAACCTACTCGCTGTTGACTCAGGCGCTGAAGGCCAGCGGCAAGGTCGGAGTCGGCAAGGTCGTTCTGCGGGATCGCGAAGAAGTAGTGATGATCGCGCCCTTGGACGGCGGACTCGTCCTCTACAAATTGCGCCATCCGCAGGAACTCCGGAAAATGGACCACGTGCCACAGATCGAGCACAAGGAATCGAATAAGGACGAACTGAAACTTTCGATCAGTTTGGTCGAGTCCATGACCTCCAGTTTGAAAAACCTCGATCTGACGGACCGATATCGCGACGCGCTGCGCGAGATGATTGAAGCGAAGATTGCCGGACAGGAAGTGGTCAGCGTTCCAGAAGAGGAAAAGCCCGTCGTGGATATTATGACCGCGCTGAAGCAGAGCATTGAGCGGACGAAGGCACAGAAGAAGCCGATGGAGAAAGCCAAAGGGGCAAAGAAAGAAGAGATCGAAGCCATTCCGGCAAAGCAGCGGAAACAAAAAGTTGCCTGATCTTGCCTGTCCAGCGAAAGCCTTCGCCCCCCGTCGAAGTTCAACCACGGGGAGAGATGGATGAAGCCCGCGTTCCCAGGGAATATGAATCGTTTAGAGTTTATCTTCCAGGTGAGCGCTTTCCTCCTTTCTTATCCGTGCAATTGCCGGATTTAGGTTCCATGGCCGAAATCCTCAAATTCCCTACTCCGGCGTCCAAGCTCGGTTACAAGCGCGTCAAGAAACGCGCGAAGGCCTCGGACGATCCGCATCAATTACACTTATTTCTGCCGCCGGCCGCGCAGATCCTCGATTTCGTGCCGGAGTCGAGCCGATTTGAGCAAGCGTTGCTGCTGGATGAACGCGGCGATCCGAAAGCGGCCGAGGCGTATGCGAAGGCGATTGAGGAACACGATTGCGTCGCCGACGCCTATTGCAATCTTGGGATTATCGAATCGCAAAAGGGAAACACGACCAAGGCGTTTGATTGTTTTACGGCCACCTTGAAATACAACCCGCGCCATGCGGAGGCGCATTACAATCTGGGCAATCTGTATTTCGAGGTGAACGATTTCCGCCTGGCGCAAGTGCATTACGAAATGGCGGCGGAGGTCGAGCCTTCCTTTGCGAATGTCTATTTCAACCTGGCGCTGGTTCAAGCGATCAAGCACGACCTGGCCGCAGCCATCAGCGCGCTCACCCGGTATCAGCAATTGGTCTCCGAAGAGGACGCGCGAAAGGCGGATGAGCTATTGCACAATCTGAAACGATCCTTGGCCATCTCCAAAAGTTCTCGCCTAGGCTCAACATAGCGCCGCCGCCTTTGCCTGGAAAACGGTATCGACAGCCCTTTGACGAGCCGGGCATGATGAAGCCGTGCAATTTCAGGCGCGCCTGCCGGAAAAGACCGCTCTGCCTCGGGAGGCAGGCGTTCTCTGGGTGTTGTGGCTCACCTACGGATCGTTTTATTTTTGCCGCAATAACCTGGGGGTTGCGCTCCCCGGAATTCAATCCGAACTGGGCTATACCAAACTGCAGCTCGGCACGATCTTGATGTCGCTGAAACTGGCCTACGGCGTCGGCCAATTCATCAACGGCCAGCTCGCGGAACGTATTTCACCCCGAAAGCTTCTCGGCGTCGGCATGCTTTGCTCTGCCGTTTTGAATGTGCTCTTTGGCTTTGGCGCCGCGTTTTACTTCTTGCTCTTCGCCTGGGCGTGCAACGGCTACGTCCAGGCATTGGGTTGGCCACCGACGATGCGTGTGGCCGCCAACTGGTTCCCCGCAACCCGGCGAGGCCGGGCCATCGGCATCATCGGCACCGGATATCAACTTTGTGGCGCCTTGACGTTTGTCGTCGCCGGCTGGTCCGTGGACCATTTTGGTTGGCGAGGCGCACTGTATGTGCCGGCGGTGCTTTTGCTCGCGTCCGGCCTGCACATGCTTCTGTTTCTGGAGGAGAAGCCAGCGGCCACGGCGGAAATGCCTTCCGAAGTAGCCTCGATTTCGTCACGGAACGGAAAGAACGCATCCGTGCTGAGGAATATTCTCGACACGTTATTGAATCCCGCGCTCTGGCTGATCGCTGTGGCTCTGTGCCTTCTCGACGCTTGCCGATACGGCTTCACGGACTGGGGGGTGACGCACCTTCAGGAAGTGCAGTCGTCCTCGGTCAGCGGCGCGGCCTTCAAGTACGCCGTCTTGCCCTTTGGCGGAATCATCGGCGCCTATGTTTCGGGCTGGGCCACGGACCGCTTTTTCGGGGGGCGTCGGGCGCCGGTCATCTGCGTGTTGCTGCTCTTGCTCGGAATCCTGGCGGTGTCCTATCACTATGTTGCTGCGACGAGCCTGATTCTGTCGGTTGCGGTTTTGTTTCTGGTCGGCTTTTGCGTCTTTGGCCCTCAGGTGTTGCTGGTGGGCACTTTTCCGATCGATCTGGCCCGGCGCGGCACAGCCGCCGCCGCGGTTGGCTTCGTCAATTGCATGGGGTATATGGGCGCTGCGGCCGGAGACATAATCACCGGACATCTGGCCGATGAGCACGGCTGGAAAATCGCCGTGTTCTTCTGGGCAAGTTGCGCGTTTGCGGGCGCGGCAACGATCGCCGTTTTGTGGAATGCGACCGCACTTCAGGACAAACAGAACGAATGAGAGCTATTATTATTGGAGCAGGACGGGGCCGGCGCTTGATGCCGACGACGGCGGATTCGCCGAAGTGTTTCGCTGAAGTCCAGGGCAAACGCCTTTTGGATTGGAACCTGCAGGCGATGACGGCGTGCGGATTGACGGACATCTGCTTCATCGGCGGGTATCAGATCGACAAGGTGCGAGGCGATTATCCCCAGTTCACCTTCCGTCATAACGCCGCCTGGGAGACCAACAACATTCTCGCCTCGCTGATGTATGCCGAGGATTTGATGACCGAGCCATTTGTGTGCTGTTACGCGGATATTCTTTTCACTGAGGACGTCGTGCGCCGGCTGCTGGCGAATCCGACTCCAATTGCGCTCTCCATCGATATTCGATGGCTGGAACGCTACCGGCACCGAACGCAACATCCGCCCAATGATGCGGAAAAAGTGACGGCGCAGAATGGACGCATCACGCGCATCCATCGGGAGATTGACCCCGCTTCGGCCCACGGCGAGTACACCGGGATCGCGAAGTTCACCGCGGCCGGGGCCACGCTGCTCAAGGACCATTATCATCGCTGCCGGACAAGCTTTGCCGGGAAACCGTTTCGCGAGGCGCCGGTTTTTGAGAAGGCTTACTTGATCCATTTGTTTCAGGAAATGATCGAAGCGGGAGTGCCCCTGGCCCACGCGGACACGCCCGGAAACTACATGGAAGTCGATACCCAGCAGGACTTCGAGCTGGCGCAAAGATTTTGGCAGGTGGGCGTTTGATCCCACCGCTCATCACTTTATGAATGGTAGGCTCCCATCCCATCCTTCTCCCCCCGCGCAGGAGAAGGTGGTGCCAGCGAACAAATTGCTCTTTCCGACTTCTGTCGTCGGCTCCATGCCCCGCTCGGACTTTGTCAAGGAGTTGCTCGCGAACGAAGCGACTCTGTCGCCGGGGGAATATGCCAAGCGCCTGGATGCCGCCGTGCGCTACATCGTGGCGGTGCAAGAGCAGGCTGGCCTGGATGTCCTGACCGACGGCGAGTGGCGGCGCAAATCCTACATCGGCGTGATTGCGGAGTTGGCTCACGGTTTTGAGTTAAGCACCAACCCGGAGGACGGAAGGCCCTGGACGATTGTCGTCGATAAGTTGTCGCCGAAGAAACCCGGCTTCATCGCGGAGGAAATACGATTCGTTCGATCGCTAACGACTCGCCAGATCAAAGCCACCTTGCCCTCCCCTGCCCTTCTTGGCGAACGCATGTGGGATCCGGGCAAATCCGCCAAGGCGTATCCCCGGCGCGAAGATTTCGTGCGCGACTGCGTGCCCGTGTTGCGCCGCGAGTTGGAGCTGCTGCTGAGAGCCGGAGCGGACATCATCCAGATCGACGATCCGCACCTTTGCCTGTTCGTCACGCCGGAGGTTCGCGCGCAGTACGACAATGCGGATCGCGCGGCGGATTTTGCCGTGGAGGCCACGAATCAGCTTGTTCATGGAATCAAAGGCGCGCGGCTGGCCGTGCATCTGTGTCGCCGTGCCGGGGCACGCGTCCGAGGCGAAGCGCAACACGAAGGCGGCTTTGAACGCATTCTTCCGCAGTTGAACAAACTCCAGGTCCAGCATCTGACTATGGAATTCACCACGCCGGGCGCCGGAGATTTTGCGGTGTTGAAACAATTGCGCGAGGACTTCGAGATTGGTCTGGGGTGTGTGGACGTGACACCGGGAAGAATCGATTCCCCTGAAGTGATCGCGGATCGCGTCCGTCAGGCGCTTCGGCACATCGTACCGGAGCGGATTACTCTGAATCCCGACTGCGGGTTCGCGCCGGGCTCCGGAGCCATCGTGTCTATCGACGAAGCCTACCGAAAACTCTGCCACGAAGTCGCGGCCGCACGCAGGTTGAGGGAGGAGTTCAATTGAGGGGCAGTGCGCCCTGACGGCGGCTCCTATCTGTCCCAGCGCGTGTCGTAATATTTGGGCTGCTGCGCTTGATCCGGCGTATAGGTCTCCACGTGCCAGTCCGCCAGCAGCACGGATCCGCGACCGCTTTGGAAGTAAGTTTTGCTCGCGGGCTTCGAGCCGCGGAAGTATTTATGGCGCGCCGCGAGGACGTTGCCGGGCGGAACGAACCGCCCATCATCGATGACCGGCTGGCCGTTCTTCGGGTCGCCGTTCTCGTCCACGAGCACCATCTTTTGCGTGGGCAATTTGATTTCGGTGCTCTTGAAGGGCAACGCGGGCGCGGAACCGGCGACAATCGGGAAAACTGATCCCGGCCCGTAATTCTTATCGGACACGAAGCTCACCATGGAATAGCTGTAGATGTAGGGATTACTGTCGAGTTTTCGGCGCGCATCCCAATCTTGATCCGACGCGCACCGAAACAGATTCGTCGTGAAATTGCCGATGTACCGCCCGATCGCGCTGTTTCTCGTGTCCGTGATGATTTCTTTGGTGAAGGTCCCGCTGCCGGTGCGGTTGATATTCCAGAAGATCCAATCCTCCTGCATGGGATTGTACGCGCCGCGCGACGCGACCCCCGGGAACGTGTCTTGATTGTCATCGAGGTACATGGCGAAGGCGAGGCCCAACTGTTTCAGATTGTTGAGACACGACGTGTGCTGAGCCTTGGCTTTGGCGCGGCTCAGGGCGGGCAGCAGCATGCCGGCCAGGATGGCGATGATGGCAATCACCACCAGCAATTCGATCAGAGTAAACCCTCGTCCGCGCGGATCAACGGCAGCCGAGTTTCCATGGTTGAGCTTGGCTGATTTCATGACGGTAATTTATGTCAGGTTCCGATCGGAAATCAATCTCGCTTTCTGGAACCTTCGGCTTGTCTTCGCAGCAAGACGAGGCAAGGATAGGCGCATGATTGAAACGTTCCGGAGAAATTGTTGGTGCAAGCGGACGCCTTGCCTTGCGGCGACAGCTCTCTTTCTTGCAGCCACGGGCGCGGCTTACTCGCAACAGCTCGAACGCACGTTTCTTAAAGGACCGTACCTGCAGGCACCCGGTGACGACACGATGACCATCCTCTGGGAGTCGCCGACGAACAAGCCGGGCACCCTTCACTATGGATTGAATGGCCGCCTGAACCGCGCGTTGCACTTGCCGAGTCCGCGCACGCTCAGCATTGTCACGACCAACTCCATCACCAACGTTTCGGCCGGCGGCAAGACCAATGTTACCAAAGTTGCGCTGACGAACTTCGCCTATCTCTACGAAATGACGCTCGCCAAGTTGCGGCCCAACTCGACCTACTCCTATTCCGCCGAGACCGACGGGGTTCGAACGCCGCCGAAGCGCTTCAGAACTTTTGGATCGAGTCCCAACAAAGTGACCTTCATTGCTTACGGAGACACGCGCACGAACCCCAAAATCCACGCGGCCGTGGCCGTCCTTTTCAAACGGCACAACCCGAATTTCATTCTCCACACGGGCGATCTGGTGACCGATGGCAAAGTCCACGCGCAGTGGGGCCGGGAATTCTTCGCTCCGCTGGCGAACGTGATCGATGAAATCCCAATTCTTCCCGCCATCGGAAATCACGAACAAGACGGCCTCAATTATCTGCACTACCTGCATTTGCCGGGCAAGGAGCGTTGGTATTCCTATGACGTCGGTCCGGTGCACCTGCTCTCGCTGGATTACCGCTATGAGAAAGAAACAGAGGAGCAATTTCAATTCGCCAGGAAAGACCTCTTGACCTCGCAGGCCCCGTGGAAAGTTGTCTTCCTGCACTATCCGGTCTTTAACATCGGGGGCCATAACACTGGCTGGGGGCATGCGTCTTATTTGCCCCTGTTTCATCAGGCGAAAGTCGATTTGGTGATCGCTGGACACTCGCACGTCTATGAACGCTTCCGACCGGTCGCGGGCACGAGCAACCCTGACACCTGGCCCATCACCCACATCACGACGGGCGGCGGCGGCGCGCCGTTGTATGTCACCTACACGCATCCGGCGCTGATGGCCTGGGCCACGACGAACCATTACGTCGTCATCGATGCAACGCTGACGAGTTTGAAAGGCCGCGCCATCACCACCAATCAGGTTGTGATCGATGCCTTCGAACTCCGGAAGCCCTGGGGCCGGCCTGCGGCGAGTTATCTCGCGCAGACATACCCGGAGGACTTCTTAAAACTCTCGTTTGAAGTCGGGCCGCTCCTGACGGCTTCCCTCACCGCCAGACCCGGAACCAATTCCCCTGTTAAAGCCATGTTCACTCTTCGGCCGATGAAGAACGCGACGCACCCGGTCGATCTGGAGATTGGGCTCACGCCAGAATCCGCACTGACTTACGAGATCGTGGGCGGCCCGGTGCGAGTGACCACGCCATCGGCTACGGATTCGAACAAGGTCGCCTGGGCGAGTCTCCGAGCCACCGGACGCCGAGCCATCGTAGCTCAGGGACGCGACAGAGTGTTGTCGCCTAACCTCATCTTCCAAGCCAAAGTGTTCTCGGGGTCGTTGGACAGTATCGCTTACGGCCAACGATCCAAAATCACGGATGCCGCCGCCAAGGCCGCCACGAACGGTGTTCAGGTTGTGCCTTCGGAATAAGCCGGGGTGCAACAGTTGGTCGTGGTAAACCTGGAGGCTTACGGCAGCTTACGGCGTTCGGCCGATCCTTTTCATTGGACAGTTCTCACGGTCATTTGATACCGTCTGCGCGAATTTCCGATAGCGCCGCCCTGACCATGCTGCCCGCAACTGCCGAATTCATTGGAACTGCAATCCTCGTGACCCTCGGCGACGGCGTCGTGGCGAACGTCCTTCTCAACAAGACCAAAGGCCAAAACTCCGGTTGGATCGTCATCACGGCCGGGTGGGCGCTGGGAGTCGCGGTCGCCGTTTACTCCGTGTTTGCCATCAGCGGAGCGCACTTGAATCCGGCCGTCACACTGGGTCTCGCCAGTATCGGGCAGTTCGCTTGGACAGATGTGCCGGGTTATCTCCTGGCGCAAGTGGCAGGAGGTTTCCTCGGTGGGGTGATCGTTTGGCTGGCTTATCTGCCGCACTGGCGCGAGACAACCGAACCCGGACCCAAATTGGCCGTGTTTTGCACCGGGCCCGCGATTCGACATTCCGGCATGAACCTGCTCACCGAGATCATCGGAACGATGGTCCTCGTGCTGGGGGTGCTCGCGATCTTCTCGCCTCAGAATCTTGTGCCCAACTCCGGCTTCAAAACCGGCTTCGGACCTTTCCTCGTGGGCATTCTGGTCTGGTCGATTGGGTTGTCGTTGGGCGGTCCGACGGGTTACGCGATCAATCCGGCGCGCGACCTTGGACCGCGCCTGGCGCACTTTTTCCTGCCCGTAGCCGGAAAAGGCGGCTCGGACTGGCCGTACGCCTGGATCCCGGTTCTCGGCCCGATCCTGGGCGGCAGTATCGGCGCGTGGATCTACAAACTGCTCTGGCCGGCTTGAAAATGCACAGCCATGAAACTCTTCGGAGCACGGCCTTCACGTCGCTTCAACGTTCGACTCCAGAACCAGACCGGAAACAGCCTGAAGGCTGCACCCCGAATCGTATCGCTCCGTGCTCCGTCCTTTTCGTCACCGCCAGCTTCCCATTGCGCAGTTTTATTGAAAACGGGCTGCTGAAAAGCGCGCGCCAGCCTTTTCTCATCGCCTGCGCGAGCTTGTTCTCAAATGCCCTCATCGCTTCTGACGATTGGCCACAGTTTCTTGGCCCGACACGGAACGGCGTTTACGCTGGGACGCCGCTCGCCTCGTCCTGGCCCAAAGAAGGGCCGCCGATAGTTTGGCAGAAGAAGATTGGCCAGGGGTTCAGCGGTCCCGCGGTCGCGTCTGGAAAGCTGGTTCTCTTCCACCGACTTGGTGAACGCGAAATCATCGAAGCGTTCGATGCGAAAACCGGAGGAGCGCTTTGGAAATTCGATTACCCGACTGCCTACCGGGATGACTTCGGTTTTGACGAAGGTCCGCGAGCCACGCCGGCCATTGCGGATGGAAAAGTTTATGCCTTTGGCGCCGAAGGAACGCTCCATTGTCTCGACGTAAACTCGGGGAAAAAACTGTGGAGCGCCAACATCAAAGAAAAATTCTCTGCCCCGAAAGGATTCTTCGGCCTGGCCTGCTCGCCGCTGATCGAAGGCAATCTGGTGATCCTGAACATCGGCGGAGCCAACGGCGCCGGCATCGTGGCGTTCGACAGAAACACCGGCGAACTCGCCTGGAAAGCGACCAACGAGGAAGCGAGCTATTCGTCGCCGGTCGCCACGGAGATGGGCGGGAAGCGGGTGGCCGTCTTTTTCACGCGGAGCGGCCTGATGGTTCTCGATCCGGCCACGGGCAGGGTGCAGACTCAATTCCCCTGGCGGCCGCGCATCAACGCGTCGGTCAGCGCGGCCACGCCGTTGACTATCGGAAGCCAGATTTTTCTTTCGGCCAGTTACGACCTCGGCGCAATTCTGTTGGATTTGAAATCAGCCCGACCGCAGAAAATCTGGGCTTCCGATGACGCGCTCTCCAAT
>JACPRI010000336.1 GCA_016190065.1 Verrucomicrobiota bacterium | reverse complement strand
TTCCATGTGGCTGAGCGGCGGGCGATGCAGGACGATGCTTTCGACCGCAGGTTCGAGGAGCGCCGCGTAGGCCGCGAGCACGGCCGCGCGGCTTTCCGCCAGCATCACGAACGCGATGTCGGGGGCGTATTTGTCGTGGAGATATCGAGCGGTCGCTGCGATATCCCAAACGCGACCCGCTTCCACCGTGCGGCCCAGCAAGACGTGAGCGCGCGCCACGTAGTTCGGCGGATTCTTCGTCGTCCATCGCGTTTCTCCGACGCCCCGGACATCGCAGAAAAAAACCGCATCGCCCGGCTCGAAGTTCTGCCGGATCGAGTTGGAGAGCGGTTGGTTGCTGGCCGGATTTGTGACCACGAGCAAAATGCGTTTCGGTTCTTGGGGAAGTTTGAACGCCGGGTCGGACCGCAGCCGGACTTCGATGCCCGGTTCTGTTTCGAGCCTCGCCCCATCGGCGGAGCTTTGCTCCAGCAATTTGGCCGGTGGAATCCGTTCTGGAAAATTGCGGAACGTGACGCGCCGAAGTTCCGCTATCAGTTTCTCTTTCCAGGATTGGAACTCGCCTTGGGGCGGGGCGGTCACACTGGCCATCGGCACGAAATGACGGTCGATCGTCGTGTTCAATTCGTCTTTGGGAATATCGGCGTCCGTGGGAAACACCCGCAGTTTCTCGGGGGCAATGGGGTGCTGCGGGTTGGTGCGCGAATCCACCACCAGATCCACTTCGCTGTCCACGACGGGCCTTGGGTCGTTCTTCAAGTGCGCGTTAATAAATCGGAACGTCGCCTGGCGAATGTCCCTGCGATAATCGTGCCCGCCGATGCTGACCAGGCTGTCCACCAGCTCGCCGGCGCCGAACAAACTGTAAATTCGTTCCAGGCTGTTGATCACCCGCTCGTTCGCGTCCATTGGAAAAATGGAGTCCTTGTCGCTGTTGACGAACAGCATTGGACGCGGGGCGACCAGCGCCGCAATGCGCGTCCACGGCCACTGAAACGTGTTGTAGAGAAACATGCAATCGCAGTGGCCGTTGATGACTCGGTTCGGCACGTAGGACGGAAGATCCGCCATGCCGCTGACCGGGACGGCGACTTTGGCGCGCTCGTCCGCCGCCGCGATCCAAAAGGTGGCCGCGCCGCCGCCGCTGATGCCCGCGACCGCAATGCGTTCGGGATCGACGTCGCCCCGCGTCAGGAGGTAATCAATGCCGCGCATGCCGTTCCAGCATTCGACGCCGGCCGGCGTGTAACCGCGCGAATGCCACCACCACCGGTTTTCCCGGTAGGTCCCATGATGAATCGCCGCGATCTCGCCGAGTTGCAGCGTATCGACGATCAAGCAAAGGTAACCGTGCCGAGCGAACCAGATACCGTGGGATTGGAACGCGGTCTTGTTCCCGCTTCGGCCTCGCCCTGAGTGGCCGCAGACATAAAACACAGCCGGAAGGCGCTCGCCCGGTTTGACCGAAGCGGGCCGATACAAGTTGCCCGTGACGTACAAGCCGGGCCGGCTTTGATAATGGAGCATGTCCACGATGTATCCGTCGCCCGTGAGGGTGCCGGTGACGGTCGCTTTCAACGGCGTCCGCTCCGGCAACGGCCACAAGCCGAGCATGTAGAAATATTCCTGCTCATACTGCGGGCGAAGCTTGGCCCAATCGTCGGGTGATTTGATGTCCTGAGAGATGGTGGCGTGAATCTTTTCCGCTTCGGCGCGCAAAAACTCCTGAATCATCCGGTCGCCTGGCTGATCCCGGTCCGGCTGGCCGTAGGGCTGAGCGAGTGCCGTCCAGATCGCGAGAGTCGCAACCGCAAGGACGGCTCGCAAGGCGGGCCGGAGGAATCGCAGGGTTGAGAGTTGAGAGTTGAGATTGTGAATCCCGAGTGGGGCGACAGCGTGAGTGAAGTGTGGTTTCATGAATCGTTAACCCGGTATCGGGCTTTCGTGTGATTCGCGGCAAAAATAACGAAACTGGGAAGCTCGTTCAAGCGGCGGATTGAATTGCTGGGAATGGCTTGAAGCGGCGAAGAAAAAGTTTTATGAGCAATGGCTAACCTGTGCCCATCTCCTTGAAACCAGCTTAACCTTCCACCGAATTCCATGGACACCCCAGCTTCAAAACCGGCTTCGATGCGTCTGACTTCGCTCGATGTTTATCGCGGCTTGGTCATGTTCCTCATGGCGGCCGAAGCGCTCCGCTTGAGCCGGGTGGCTCGCGCGCTTCCGGAAAGTTCCTTTTGGAAATTTTTGGCGTATCACCAGACGCACGTGGAATGGATTGGATGCTCGCTGCACGATCTCATTCAACCGTCGTTCAGTTTTATCGTCGGCGTCGCGCTCCCTTACTCGATCGCCAGCCGGCTGGCCAAAGGACAGACGCCGCTGGCGATGACCGCCCATGCGATTTGGCGATCCCTCATTTTGGTTTTTCTGGGCGTCTTCTTGCGGTCCACGGGCCGGTCCCAAACCAATTTCACGTTCGAGGACACGCTCAGCCAGATCGGTCTGGGCTACACGTTCCTTTTCTTGCTGGGCTTTCGCGCGGTGCGAGCGCAGTGGATTGCGCTCGGCGCGATCCTGGTGGGTTATTGGGCGGCCTTCGCGCTCTATCCATTGCCCGGACCGGAATTCGATTACACCAAAGTCGGCGTGGCGGCGGGCTGGCCGCACCTGGCGGCCCCGGATAGCTTTCTGGCTCATTGGAACAAGAACAGCAATTTCGCCTGGGCGTTCGACCAGTGGTTCCTGAATTTGTTTCCGCGCGAAAAGCCGTTTCTCTTCAATGGCGGCGGCTATTCGACTCTGAGTTTCATTCCAACACTCGGCACGATGATTCTCGGATTGATCGCGGGCGGATGGCTGCGCAGCGAGCGTCCCGCCGTCGCCAAAGTCAAACTGCTGGCGCTCGTGGGCGTGATCTGTCTGGTGGCCGGGACGCTGCTGCACTGGCTCGGCGTCTGCCCGAACGTGAAGCGAATCTGGACGCCGACCTGGACGATCTTTAGCGGGGGTTGGTGTTTGCTGCTTTTGGCGGCGTTTTATGCCGGGATCGACGTTTGGGGTTACAAGCGGTGGGCGTTTCCGCTTGTGGTCATCGGCATGAATTCCATCGCCATCTATTGCATGGATCATCTGATCAACGGATTTATCTTCAGTTCAGTTCGAACGCACCTGGGACCGAATGCGTTCAAAATACTGGGCGACGCATACGAGCCTTTGTTGTCCGGAGCCGCCGTGCTGCTGGTTCTTTGGCTGATCTTGTATTGGATGTATCGCCGGAAAATCTTTCTCCGCATCTGACGGTCCTGGCTTCGCTAAAAACGGAGTTGCCAATTGGTGGATGACCACAGAAATTAAGCCTGACTAAACCCGTGCGTCTTATGAGAACCTCGCTCCGCTCACACCCCTCGCGCCAAATGACTGAAGTTGCTCTTCCGATGAACTCACCCCTTCACCCCTCCCAGGAGGGGAACGTCAAAACGCTGCTTCAAACAAAGCTCCCCTCCTGGGAGGGGCCGGGGGTGGGTTCATGCTCCGAGCGCACGGCCGCGTCGAACACCCGCCCTTCCGCAGCCTTCACGCTCATCGAGCTTCTCGTCGTCATCGCGATCATTGCCATTCTGGC
>JACPRI010000334.1 GCA_016190065.1 Verrucomicrobiota bacterium | reverse complement strand
GTCGTGGTCGATATTGGAATGCACCTGGGCTACCACGCGACGTTGCTGGCGCGGCTCGTGGGGGAGCACGGAGAGGTCCATGGTTTCGAGCCGACGCCTTCGACCCGGCAAATCGCCCAACGGAACACCGGACGATTCCCGCACATCCGCGTTCATCCGTTCGCCGTTTGGTCTTCCGTGAAGACGCTTCCCTTTCGGGATTATGGTTCGCAGTGGATGGCGTTCAATACTTCCGCCAAATCGAAACTGGGACAAGAGCCAACGACGCCGAAAGAAATCGAAGTCCAGGCCATTACACTCGATCAATTCCGCGCCTCGCTCACCCGAAACATCGCGCTGGTGAAAATCGACGCCGAATCTGCCGAGCGCGAGATTATCGCCGGGGCGCAAACGTTGCTGAAAGCAGATCGCCCGATCCTCAGTGTCGAAGTCGGAGACAACGATCACTCCCGAGACAGCCGCGTGCTGGTGGATGAATTGATCGGGCTGGACTATGCGCCCTGGGATTTCTCCGAAGGGCGGTTCCGACCTCATGCCCCGCGTGAGGCTTACACTTACGACAATTTGATTTTCGCGCCGGCAGTTCAGGATCTTTCCCAAGTTGAGTGAAGAGACTGGACCACATTTTCGCGGTCGTGCCAGACTGCCACCATTCGTCCGGATACTACCGGCTGCTCTGGTCCCGGCACATCTATGAAGGCATCCGCCCCTGGGTCAAACGGCTGATCCTTCCCGAGTCCATCGATTTTAGCTGGGCGCGGCAGGGGCATGGCATCGACTTGACTCCCTATGCGCCGAATCGCGCAAAAGCCAGCGAGCAATTGCGGGAACAAATCCAGGAGGCCCACCGGCGCCATGGTCTGGACGCCGTCATCTCGTATTGCTTCGCCTTCGATCTCGACCTTCAAGTGGTTCAAGAGATGATCCGGTCGGGAATTCCGTGGGTGAATTTTTTCTGTGACAGCACCCAGATGTTCGAGAAAGTCGAGGCGTTGGCGCGCGTTGTCTCGCTGAATTGGTTCCCGGAAAGGGCGGCAATTCCGAGTTACGAGGCGCTGGGCGTGCCTTATCTGTGCCAACCCTATGCGCTGAACCCCGACTTCCTGCCGGACCTGACGAGCCGAGATTCCGCGCGCGGCGTTGGCTTTATCGGTTTGCCCACGACGAATCGCATCACGCAGCTTGGCTGGCTGCGGCTCTTTGGTTGCCCGGTCGAAATCCGCGGCCATGGTTGGGTCGGCGCAGGCCAAAATCCTTTCTACAATCCGATTCCCAAATCGAAACGCCTCTGGAGATCGCTGCGCGCGCCCGGGCTGGGGGAGAAAATCCTCCGGCGCGCTTTTTGGCCATGGGTCGTCCGGCACGCGCAAGGGCCACTGAGCGATGAAGCCTTTGGCGAATTTGTCCGAGCCCGCCGCGTCATTCTGGGATTGAACCAGGGCATCGACGCCCAAGGCAAGTTGGCCAGTTACCTGAAGTTCCGCGACGTGGAGTTTCCCGGCTACGGGTGCTGTTATCTGACCGAACACAACGCGGACGTCGAAGCCACTTTCGAGGTCGGCAACGAAATCCTCACCTATCGCAACATGCGGGAAGCCGCGGAACAGATTCGCCGGATCCAGCGGGAACCGCCGCAGGGTTCCAGGATCGGTACGGCCGGCCGGCGGCGTGTCCTGGCGACGCACACCTGGGAGAGGCGGCTGGCGCAGATCGCGGAGAAACTGTGATTCTATCGCTGAATCGCCGTCTTGGAGAACGACGAGGTGGAGTAGAGGCCGGCGACGCGCCCGATGTTTCGCGATTCCTCCACGAAATGGCGGTTCTCGATCACCTGGTTGGGTCGGTCCCAGATCGAACCCGGCCGCGCAAAAATCGAAATGCAATCCAGGAGCGCGCTGCCCGACCAATTGATGATTTCCTGGCCCACGCACCGCAAGCCCGCGCGATCGCAATATTGCCCGAAGAGGCCGGCACTCATGCTCAGCGCCCGCGCACAATCGTTGATGAGAATTCCCTTTTGAACCAAGAAACGCTTCCCTCGGCGGAGGCCTTCCCGGAGAGGAGAATGCACTCCGTTCGACCCCGGGCCTGAAGCCGGCGGCGCCGCGCCGGGCCGGCGCATTTTCAGCAACGACAAATAAAATCCGTAACGCGCCGCGTTGGAGTGATGAATGAATCCGGCTCCGTTCCTCGTGAGCTTGCGCGCCAGTTGCTGAAGATAAGTTTCTAAAACGTCCGCCTCCGCGTGAACCAGCGAATCGAAGCTGAACACGAAATCGATCGATTGATCGGCGACCATGTCCAGCGATTGGCCGTCGTTGACAAAATAGTGGATGTGATTCGAGGCCGCGAACCGCCGGCGGCAATGCTCGATGCACCCGGCGCTGAGATCCACGACGGTGAGCCGCTGGCCCAAATCCTTCAGAAAACGCGTCCAGCGCCCGTAGCCCGGCGCGATTTCCAGAATGGATTCGCACGGGACAAACGCGTGGATTCGCGGCAAGAGGCTGCCCCACCATTGGGTCTCCGACCCGCCCCAGGGCAAGGACCACTCCTCGCCCTGCTGCGTCCAGTCGTACTCGCCGTTCCAGCATTTGACGTTTTCTTGGATCGTGGGCATGTCGCGCCTCTTCTAACACTGTAATGCGCTCGGTAAAGAGAAAAGAGGGAGGGAGGAAACTGCCGTTGACACCCCCTCGCTCCGCGCGATACTTCGGCATGGAATTGCTGGAGCGAATCACGATGAACCCGAAGCAGTGCGGCGGACGCCCGTGTGTTCGCGGCATGCGCATTCGGGTGTCGGACGTTCTGGATCTGCTTGGGGCGGGACTTTCCCGGGAGCAAATCCTGGAACAAATGCCCGATCTGGAGCCGGACGATATCCGCGGGTGCCTGCTCTTCGCCCGGCAGAAAATCGATCACCCGTTGCTCGCGCCATGACCCTCTGGGTCGATGCCCAGATGCCGCCGAGAGTTGCCCGGTGGCTCCGCGAAAAATTTCCGGTCGAGGCTTTCGCGATTCGAGAACTGGGTCTGCGCAACGCGCCCAACGTCCAGATTCTGGAGTCGGTTCACGATCAGCCCATCGTCGTTATGACCAAGGATCCGGACCTGGTGGAGTTGGTCAAGCAACGCGGCGCGCCGCCTCAAATCCTTTGGATGACTTGCGAAGGCGCGACGGAACAAGACCTCCGGGAGATTCTCTCGAACCATTTCTCCACCGCGCTGTCGCTCTTGGAATCGGGAGAGCCGATCGTTGAAATCAGCTAAGCCGGCCTTGCCCTGTCATGCGAGGCAAGATGCCTCCCGAACTGCCCGCCGGAAGCCGGCCCTGCATTTTCAGGCAGGCTCAAGGGAAATGGCGTCATCCTTTCCTTGCCAGAAGGATCGCGGCGCCTACTCTCCAACCCAGTGAAGATCCTTTTCATCGGCGATGTGGTGGGGCGTCCGGGGAGACGCGCGGTCGGGACCTTGCTTCCAGGCCTTCGCGAGCAGCACCAGATTTCAGTCGTGATTGCGAACGGAGAGAATTCAGCCGGCGGGTCCGGCATCACGACCGAAACCGCCGCGGAACTTTTCCAGGCCGGAGTCGATATCATCACGACGGGCGACCATCTCTGGGACCAAAAGGAAGTCAGCAATCTGCTCGTTCATGAGCCCCGCTTTTTGCGCCCGCTCAATTACCCGCCCAACACCGTGGGCCAGGGGAGCACCGTCTTCCAGGTCGATGGAATTCCCAACGTCGCGGTCATGAATTTGCAAGGCCGGACGTTCATGCCGAACCTGGAAAACCCCTTCTGGTGCGCCCAGGCCGAAGCCAAGCGGCTCCGCGAACACGCCCGGATCATCGTCGTGGATTTTCACGCGGAAGCGACTTCGGAGAAGATCGCGCTGGCCCGATTCCTGGACGGACAGGTGAGCGCCGTGATCGGCACGCACACTCACGTGCAGACGGCGGACGAGCAGGTTTTTCCCGGGGGCACCGCGTTCCTTTGCGACGCGGGATTCACCGGGCCGCACGAAAGCGTCTTGGGACGCGAGATCGAGCCAATTGTGAAACGGTTTCTGACGAGCCAACCGCAGCGATTTGACGTGGCTTCGAACCGGATTCTCCTGCAGGGCGCACTCCTGAATGTCGATCCCGACACGGGGAAAGCCCTGGGCATCGAACGCGTGTCCGTTCCGTTGAACGCCAATTGACAACGGGCCGGCGCGGCCTTCGTCGATTTCAGATTTGAAATTTGAAATTTGAGATCCAGTGAGCGTGGCATGAACAAACCCCTCAAATCCCAGTGGGACTTTGGCGAATTGTTTCCCGCGGAAGCGACGCGCCGCGTCCTGACCGTCAGCGAACTGACGGCCTCGGTCAAACGCCTGCTCGAACGGGAAGTTGGCCAGGTTTGGGTGACCGGAGAAATCACGAATCTTCGTCTGCAAAGCTCCGGCCATGCCTACTTTTCTCTCAAGGACTCCGGCGCCCAACTGAACTGCGTCTTGTTCCGAGGCGAAGCCGCGGGCTTCAGCCGCGATCTCCTGAGCGACGGCCAGAAGGTTGTGCTCTTCGGCGACCTCACGGTCTATGAAACGCGCGGGCAATATCAGCTCCGCGTTACCAAGCTCGAATTGCAAGGTGTCGGCGCGTTGCAAATTGCCTTTGAGAAGCTCAAACAAAAGCTGAATGCGGAGGGCCTCTTTGCGCCCGAACGCAAACGCGCGCTTCCGCGCTACCCGCGGCGAATCGGGATCGTCACCTCGCCCACCGGCGCCGCCTTGCGCGACGTGATCCATGTGATCGAGCGCCGGAATCCGGCCCTGGAATTGGTTCTTGCGCCTTGTCGTGTCCAGGGGCGCGGCGCCGCTGAGGAAGTCGCCGCCGCGATCCGCCTGCTCAACGAGTGGGCATTCCATGAACCGATCCCCCTTATCCCATCCTTCTCCCCCATTGGGCGAGAAGGTGCCCGGAGGGCGGTTGAGAGGGATTCCGGCCCGCCCAGTGTCGGTGCGCCCGGCTTGGAATCCACAGAGCCTTTGCATGAACCCACCCCTGCACTCCTCCCAGGAGGGGAACTCTTGCTTCGTGCACCTAACAAAACTCCCCTCCCGGGAGGGGCAGGGGGTGGACGGCTCGATCTGATTCTCGTCACACGCGGCGGCGGCAGCCTCGAAGATTTGTGGGCGTTCAACGAGGAGATCGTGGCGCGCGCGATTTATGAATCGGCGGTTCCGGTCGTTTCCGCGGTCGGCCACGAGATTGATTTCACGATCAGCGATTTTGTCGCGGACGTGCGGGCCGCGACGCCGAGCGTGGCGGCGGAGTTGATTACGGAAGGAGTGTTCGCCAGCCGCGAATTCATTGCCCATGCGCCCGCACAACTCGGCCATCTGGTTCGCGAAAGAATCGAAGTCGCAACGGAGGCGCTGGACGATTTGCTCGCCCGGTTCGGCCGAACGCATCCGCGCCGGCGCATTCAAGAGCAAGCGCAGCGGCTGGACGATTTGCAGAGCACACTGCTGCGCTGCGTTCATTTTGGTTTTCGAGAGCAATTCGCCCGCGGGCAGACGGTGGGCCAGAGACTCCTGCGCCTGCGGCCGTCGTTGATTGTGCAGCGTCGGCGAGAGTTGTTGATCCAGTTGCAGGCCCAACTCCAAGATCAAACGCGAAACAGATTGAAATCGTTCCAATCCCGCTTTCAAACCGCCGAGGCGCGTCTGCGCTTGCTTTCCCCCAACAGCGTGCTGGAACGCGGCTATTCCATCACCCTGGACGCGGGTTCCGGAAAGATCATTCGCGCCGCCCAGGAGGTCCGCGCCGGGCAGAGATTGCGGACGCGACTGAAGGCAGGCGAGATAGGGAGTGTCGTTGCCGGGGAACGGCACCCAGCACTTGAGATAAAAACGTGAGCGCACGATCATCCACGAGCGCTATGCCAAATACTCTGGAAGCGGGCGAAGGCGTCGCGGACATTACGCCGCCTCTCGGAATCGAGCTGGCCGGTTTTCACAAACCACCGGGCAAGGAACGCGTCATCACGGGCATCCGTCAGCCGTGCCAGGCGCGGGCGCTGGTCGTGCGCCAGACGCGAACGCTGGCGGCGATCGTGTCCCTGGATGTGTGCGGATTCGACGCCGCCTTCTCCCAACGCGTCCGAAGCCGAGCGGCGAAGCACACGGGCATTCCGACCGATCACATTCGACTGACGGCCACGCACACCCACTCCGCGCCGACCTTGCGGTTCTTTCGCCAGTGGGGCGCGGTGTCGAGACCATACGTTGATTTCGTCGAGCAAAGATCGGTTGAAGCTATCGTGGCGGCCAAGCAAGACTTGGCGCCCGCCGATTGCTACGTGGGCCTGGACCGCGTCTCAGGCGGCAACTTCAACCGCACGTCGAAGGTGTGGAAAACGGAAGATACCTTCGCCGAAGCTTCGAACGACGGCGAGCGATGGCTCGATACCACCTTGCACGCGCTGTCCTTTCTGCGCGAGAAACCAAAACGCAGCCTGGTTTGGTATCACTTCTCGGCGCATCCGGTCTGTTTCGCGGACGGCCTCGCCGGACCGGATTGGCCGGGCCTGGTCGCGGAGAAGATGAACGCGCGGGATGAATTGGCGCCGTCGTTTTTGCAGGGCCATTGCGGGGACGTCAATCCGGGCACGAGCGCTCCCTGGCTGGGCGATCCGGAGAAGGTATCCGAAGCGGTTTACACCGCGCTGCACCAGGCGGTGAACCATTCGACTTACGTGGACCCCAAGCCCCTGCGCATGCTGCGCTCGGAAGTGAAACTTCCGCTGGACATCGCGCGGTTGAAGGATCAGCTCGAACGTTACCGGGAAGACTCGTCGCAATGCACGAAAGGCGAATGGGTCGATGCAGGTTTTGCCAAGGATTGGTTCGAGAGCGCTTCGCGCTGGAGTCAACGCCGAACGGCCTACACTGCTCCTCTGGCGGCCCTGCGGCTGGGCGCGGTGGCGCTGCTGTTCCATCCTGCCGAACTCTACAGCTCCTACGGTCTGATCATCCGGCGCGACTCGCCTTTTCCGGTGACGTTCGTGGTTGGGTACTCCGACGATTTTGTGGGCTACGTGACGGACCCGGCGGCGCACCAGGCCAACGAATACGCCGCCGTGGTAGTGCCGAAGATTCTCGGCTTGCCCTCGTTCAAGCCGGAAGCGGGACGCGTTCTCGCCGAAACGTCAATCAAGCTGTTGAAGAGGTTAGTGTGAGTGGGCAGTTTGGTTCAACTTCAGCCTCACGCAAAGGCCCGCAAAGACCAGACCGCCAAGCCAAAGGCAGAGAGTTTCGTGGAGTCCCAATTCGTGTTAATTCGCGAAATTCGTGTCCTCTCTCTCCCCGGAGCAAAAACCTGCAAAAATCGTCTAAGAATCGTCGCTCTGGCGTGTCTTAGGAATAGTGACAAGAATCTGCCCGTGCCGGTGCCGGACAGTTCGAGCCGGTGATGCGACTAATATCTCCGCCAGGCATGACCTTGGCCCGATCAGACGAATCGATTGTGGAATCGCCAGGATGGGAAACGATCGAAGAGCTCTTCGCAGCTCTGGAATCGCCGCTCTTGAGCTACGCCCTCCGGCTGATCGGCGAACTCGGCGCGGCGGAAGATGTGGTCCAGGATGCATTCATGAAACTTCATGCTCAGTTCGACCAGGTGCGCGAGCCGAGGCGCTGGCTCTATCGCACCGTGCACAACCTGGCCCTGAACCACCAGCGACAGGCCGGTAAAATCGTGCCGCTCAACCCGCCCGCCGATGACACTTCGCCCACGGCAGCCGACTCTCCCGATCCGCAGCCTTTGCCCGACGACCAGATTGCGCGATTGGAAGGCATCGGACTGGTGCGTCTCAGTCTGGAAACGCTGGACGAGCAGAGCCGGGAACTAATCCGCCTCAAATTCAACGAAGACCTTTCCTACAAAGAAATCAGCGCGCGCACCGGCCTCACGATCGGCAACGTGGGTTACCTGTTGCACCATGCCTTGAAGGCCATCGCGGATGAATTGAGAAAGACAGGAGTACTGCCATGAACTCGCTATTTGTCTCGACGGGATGCAGCCACTTCAACCCGGCCTCGCGTAATTCGTGTGGTTTCGAGATGGCTGGCGCAATCTTTCCCCTCACCCCGGCCCTCTCCCCAGGGGAGAGGGAGATTCAACCATCCGACCGCGCACATTATGAGGCCTCCAAGTTCTCCCTGGCGCGGCAACTAGCGTTCCCTCTCCCTGAGGGAGAGGGCCAGGGTGAGGGGAAACGTGGCGTAAATTTCGGCTCGAAGCTCAGAATTGTCCAAGCGCTCCCCCCGGGAGGTGCCCCATGAACTCCGATTCTCCCCAGATTCCGCGCGAAGAAATGGAAGCCCGCCTGACGGCCTTCCTCCTCGGCGAATTGTCCGCCGAGGAAGCCGCCGAGGTTCGCCAGGCCCTCGTACAAGATGTCGAACTGGCTCAACTGCACGATCGCCTGAAGCGCGCCATCGATCTCGTGCGCGAAGTGGCCACCAACCCCGCCGCGCAGGCGGCCACCCCGCCTACGCCGCTCAAGCTTTCCGAAGAACGTCGGCAAAAGCTGCTCCAGCAATTCAAGACGGTCGCGCCCAAAGAATTCACCGCGCCGCAGGACCGCGATCTTTCGTGGATTTTGCCGATGAGCGCAGCCGCCGCATTGGTCGCTCTGATTGCTTCCGTGGGATTGATGCTTCCCTCATTGGCCCGCGGCAAAGCCAAGGCGCAGCGCATCCGCACGGATGTGGCCGCAGGTGCGCGGCGACCAGAAGGTGAGGTCGCTCAGCAGTGGATGGATTCCGAAATGGCCGCGGTTTCTCCGGACAAGAACGGGCGAGCTTCAGCCGAGCGCGCCGCGCGGGAAGATTTGCCGCAGATAGCGTCCGAGACACGGGAATTGCGGCTTCAGCTTGAATCGGTGCGGCGTGCGGAACCGGCGCTGGTTCTGTCCGAAAACCTCTCCGTGGGGGGCATTGCCTCTCTGGGCGGTGGAAGAGCCGAACCCTCGCAGAACCGCACCGTGTCCGCCACGGCTTTGAATCGCAACTCGATCGTCCTGCCCTCAACAGACGAGACGGTCGATTCCACGCAAACGATCACGATCAATGGCGCAATTGCCGAGTCGAAACCCGAGGCACGGCCTGACAGTGGCCGCGGGCGCGGCGGTGTGGCAGGTAGTGGCGGTGGCATTGGCTTCGGGGGAGGTGGTCTCGGTGGCGGCGGTTTAGGCGGCGGATATGCCTACCCTCGTGCTGATGCCAAGGGACCTGTTGCCGCAAGAGGCGAGGGGCTGGCTGGCACGCCAAGGTCATCGGAAACACAAGACAGACTTGATCTTGGCCAACCGGAAGCCAAAACCCAACAAATGGCTGCTCCGGAAGGCAACGCGTTCAAGGGCCGTTATGCCTACATTGCTCCGGCGCAATCTCTGGATGCGGCAAAATTGCACGCTGACAGCGCAGAAAAGTTTTCTCGAGCGCCATCACCTCTCGCTCCCTCCGCCGGCCTCAAGCCGGCGCCTGATCTCGGCCAAATTGCGAAGCCGATTACCGAATTGGCCGGCGAGGTCAATCCCGTGACCGGCTCCCCAGTCCCACAGACGGCCCTGCCGAACAACGCACCTGTCCTTCAGCTTACGGACAACTTGCGTCCCGATATCAGTAATGTGACCCGTACTTACGACAGTGATCTCGCTGTCGCTTTGGGCACCACGCCTGCGTTGGGCAACGCGTTTCAGGCGGCAGACAACAAAGACAAGCTCGCCGCGGGCGCGACTGTCAATTCCACCAGCGCGCCCCCGCAAGCGACAACGCCGCCGACCGCGGCCGATCACTTCGCCTGGGCTGCGGATCCCATGGTTCGCAGCGCAGGTGGCGACGGCAAACTCGGTTTCCAGGGTGGCTCTGCGCCTTCATTCGCTTTTGGTGGTTCGGGAGGCGCAGAACGCAGCCCGTTTGGGTTGAAGCCAGCACAACCGCCAAGCCTGCAACAAAACCTGACCGAACAGCGCGCAGGCGGAACCGTTGCGTTTTCAGTGAAGGATATCGCCCTCGACGAAAAGGTCGCGGTTGCGCAGGACTTCTCCGGTCCAGCCCAGGCTGCGGACAAGAATGTTCAGTTGCATTTCGAGAATCGCAGCCAGCCACTCGAACAGAATTTGAACCGGCAGCTTGGCGCCTTCGGCCCCAACGCGGCGGGCCGCGTGGACAACGGATTCCTTGCTGCGCCCAACCCGCCGCCCGGCGCCATGATGCCGCAAGCTCAGGCCGCCGCTGGAAACACATTGGGCACACCACTGACCGCGCAATTGCCTCCTCCTCCCTCTCCTCCCGAAAAGGAGGAGAGGGCCGGGGAGAGGAGGTCCAACATTGCTCCAGTTTCCGCCCCGCCTCCCGCTGCCCAACCCGAAGAAGCGAAAACCCGATCTTATACAGCCTCGCCGGACGCAACCCCGGCGCCGACCGGACCGGCCCCGGCACAAAAATCCCAATTCAGCAAGCCACTGGCTCAGAAGGAACCCGCATCAAACGAAAGCCAGCTTTACCGGATGGATCCCAAATTGATGGAGCGATACGGCTTGATCCGACCCGGCATGCTTCCAGCGGAACAGATGGCCGAGAAGCCGGGCAAGCTCGACATCGCAGGTGCGCCGTCCGCAGGCCAGGATTCAGCACGCAAGGCGCCGGGAACGGTGCCGAGCATTTCCTCGATCTCCAACCAGTCCAAAGAGACAGGTCAGGCCGAACCGCTCACAATCCAGAGCGCACAAGTCCACCAGGACGGCTCCGATGCCCGGTCCAAGAAGAAAGCTGGTGCCGAGGGCATCGTCCAGGTCGGAGACGCGGATCTCAGGACTTCTCCCACTGTCCCCCCGGTCAAAGCACTGGCCGATGCCGATGCTGATGCGAAAGCCGGGGATGAGGTTCTTCGCAAAAAGCGCGATGTGGAAGATTTGGTTGAGTCACGGGAACGAGTCTTAACGAGGACCCTGTCCGAGAACGTGGACGCTGCTTTGGCGAAGAGCAACGTCAAGATTGTCGCTCCCGCGCAGGCTGAGTCCGAAAAAAGCCCGACGCTGTGGGAAAGATTTCGGGGAACAGCGACAAGGACGGCGCGCATCGAGGTCGCCAAGGACAATGCCGACCAGCCGCCGCTTCTGATGGGCGTTCCTACACAGAACACTTTCGATCCTTACTTCATCCAAACCGAGCACGAGAAGATTAAGTCCAAAACCGTCCTCAACAAAGTCATTGAGAAGCTGAATCTCAATGAAGCCTGGGCGAAGAAACTCGGCGGCGCCGAAAAGCTGAAGGCTTCGGAAATCTATCCGCACCTGCTCAAAAACATTGACGTGCGCCAGGACCGCAATTCCCGCCAGATCGATATCCAGGTGAAGAGCGACAACCCGGCCGAGGCCGCGCTCATTGCCAACACCATCGCCGAGGTTTACCGCGACGTCCGCGACGAGAAGAGCCACCAGGCGGCGCTCGGCAGCCAAGAGATTCTCGGCAAGCAACTCGCCGAGCAGGAGAAGAGAGTTGCTCAAGCCACGGAGGAGTTGGCGCGTTTGCAGAAGGAGTCCAAACCCGCGCAGACCGACCCGGCGCCGGCCAAACCCGCCGCCCCCGCGCTCGTGCCGCAGCCCGAAGTGCAGACGAGCGACAACACGCTCTCCACTTTCTCGCTCAACGTCAGCGACGTCTCCTTCAAGCTCGCCGCCGCCAGTCTGGAGAAAGGCGTGATGCCGGAACCGGCCACGGTGCGCAGCGAAGAGTTCATCAACGCGTTTGATTACCGCGACTCCGAGCCGCCGCCGGGCGCGCCGATTGCCTTTGCCTGGGAACGCGCGCGCTATCCGTTCGCGCACAATCGCGACTTGCTCCGCTTCTCCGTCAAGACCGCGGCGCAAGGCCGCCAGGCGGGGCGCCCGCTCAACCTCGTTCTGCTTCTCGACAACTCTGGTTCCATGGAACGCGCGGACCGCGTCCGGATCATTCGCGAGGCGTTGCGCGTGTTGGCTGCGCAGTTGCAGCCCCAGGACAAGCTCAGCGTCATCTCCTTCGCGCGCACCGCGCGGCTTTGGGCCGACGGCGTGCCGGGCAATCAAGCAGCGCAAGTCGCCGAGCGAGCGGGCAATCTCCCTCCGGAAGGCGGCACGAACCTCGAAGACGCGATGAACCTGGGTTACGAGACCGCGCGCCGCCATTACGCCGCCGGCGGCGTGAACCGCGTCGTGCTGCTCACAGATGGCGCGGCGAATCTCGGCAACGTCGATCCGGAGGCGCTGAAACAAAAGGTCGAGGCGCAGCGCAAACAAGGTGTCGCGCTGGATTGCTTCGGCATTGGCTGGGAAGGATTCAACGACGATTTGCTCGAAGTCCTTTCGCGCAACGGCGACGGACGTTACGGCTTTATCAATTCGCCGGAGGAAGCGGCGACGCAGTTTGCCGGACAACTCGCCGGTGCGTTGCGCGTCGCGGCGTCGGACGTGAAGGTGCAGGTCGAGTTCAATCCGAAACGCGTGACGGCGTATCGCCAGATCGGTTACGCGAAACATCAGCTCACCAAAGAACAATTTCGCGACAACACCGTCGATGCCGCCGAGATTGGCGCGGCGGAATCGGGGAATGCGCTTTACGCGGTCGAAGTGAACCCGCGCGGCGAAGGCGTGCTGGCGGTCGTGCGCGTGCGCTACAAAGAGCCCGCGACGGGATTCTATCGCGAACAGGAATGGCCCGTGCCTTACAACGGCAACGCCGCCGCGCTGGAGCAGGCCAGTCCCGCCATGCGCCTGGCCGCGACTTCGAGCGCGTTCTCCGAATGGCTCGCGTCGAGTCCGTATGCCGCCGAAGTCACGCCCGACCGATTGCTCGCTTACCTGAGCGGCGTGCCGGAGGTCTATGGCATCGACGCGCGCCCGAAGAAACTGGAATGGATGATCCGCCAGGCGAAGAGCGTGGCGGGGAGGTGAGGGCGTGAAAGCCTTGAAGCGTCGCAACGCACGGAGAAGGAAGCTGAACCGACTGGAAGAGACGAAACAACGGGAACAGAAAATGACTGAGACCGATGTGGTGGCAGACGCCCGAGACCGTAGCGCAGAATTGCATTCTGCCGTATCGCAGATTTGTAATCAGATTTGTAATCTGCGGCGCGTCGGAAGGTCCGGGGCGTTTGGACAAGTCGAGCGTCCAGCCGACTACAAGTCGGCGATACAGCAGATTACAAATCTGCGCTACGAGGCCGGAGTTTCGCCGCGCCAGGCGCTGCTCCAATGCCAGTCCTGCGG
>JACPRI010000333.1 GCA_016190065.1 Verrucomicrobiota bacterium | reverse complement strand
GGCGGCACCAATCCCACGAATGATTCTTACACGGTCGTCGCTCACACGGACCTCAAGCGGATCACCGGGCTCCGGCTTGAAGTGCTGCCCGACGAAAGTCTCCCGAAGAAAAGTCTGGGCCGCGCGTCCAACGGCAGCTTTGTGCTGAGCCGCCTGGAAGCAAAGGCGGCGCCGAAAGACGGACCCAAAGGCGCTGGCGCCGTCACTTTCAAGACCGCCGGCGCAGACTTCACCCAGAAGGATCATAGCGTCACGAATTTGATTGATGGCAAGGCCGGTCCGGGCTGGGCCATCGATGCCGGCAAGGATGGCTTTCGGATCGAACGCTACGCCGTGTTCGGAACCGAGAAACCGATCGGGTTCGAGAACGGAACCACCCTGACGGTCGTCCTGAAGCATGATTCCAAATCGGCCGACGCCAACTTGGGCCGCTTCCGCCTGTCCGTTTCGACCGACGAGCGCCCCGTTCCAGACACGATCTTGCCCGCCGCCACGCTGAAGATTCTGAGCGTTGCCCCGCGCGAGCGCACGACCAAGCAGAAGGCGGATCTGTCCGCTTACTATCGCGCCGTTGCGCCCGAGTTGAAGGAAACGCGACAGGAGCTGGCGCAGCAGAAAAAGATCGAGGAACAGCTCAAAAAAGAAATCCCGACTACGCTGGTCATGAAGGAACAGGAAAAGCCTCGCGAGACGCATCTTCACATCCGGGGCAATTTCATGAACAAAGGCGACAAAGTTTCCCAGGGTGTGCCCGCTGTGCTTCAGCCGTTGCCGGAAGGCGCCCCCTTGCATCGCTTGACTCTGGCGAAATGGCTGGTTGATCCGAACAATCCGCTGACCGCACGCGTCATCGTGAACCGGATTTGGTTTGAGTACTTCGGACGCGGCATCGTGGAAACGGTTGAGGATTTCGGCACTCAAGGATCTCCGCCGACGCACCCGGAATTGCTGGATTGGCTGGCGACGCAATTCATGCAGTCAGGCTGGGATCTGAAGGCGTTGCATCGCTTGATTGTCAACTCGGCGACGTATCAGCAATCCTCGCGCGCCACGCCGGAATTGCTGGAGCGCGATCCGGCGAATCGATTCTACGCTCGCGGGCCGCGGTTCCGTGCCCCGGCGGAGACGGTGCGGGACGTGATCCTGGCGGCCAGCGGGCTTCTCAAACCCAAGATTGGCGGCCCCAGCGTTTATCCGCACCAACCTGACGGTATCTGGACCCAGATTTACGGGGACGAAAAATGGACGATCAGCAACGGCGCGGACAAATATCGCCGCGGCCTTTACACCTACTGGAAACGGACCTCGCCCTATCCGGCGTTCATGTCATTCGATGCGCCGAGCCGAGAGTATGCCTGCACGCGCCGTCCGCGCACGAACACACCGCTGCAAGCGCTGAATACGCTGAATGACCCCGCCTTCGTTGAAGCGGCTCAGGTCATGGCACGCCGGGTTACGACGCTGGTTGGCGCCGATCCAGCCAAGCGGGCGATCTATGCCTTTAGGACTTGCGTTGCGCGCGAACCAAGAGCCCACGAACTAGAACGCTTGGTCGCGCTGTATCAAGACGAACTCGCCCGGTTCCGGAAGGATCTCAAAGCCGCCGAAGAAATGGCTTTTGGAAAAGATGCCAAGGCTCCGGAAGGATTCGATGTGTGCGAACTAGCCGCATGGACCGTGGTCGCCAATGTACTTCTCAATTTGGACGAGACCATTACGAAGGGATAATTCGGTCACGAGAGATTTCTGAAACATGTTCACCGAGGGCTGCGCCAACAACTCGAATTCCGTTGGTCTATTTCTTTGCCTCCACCACCTGGGCAACCCGGTGGAAGCAACGGTATGGTCAGGCGTCGCGTTCCCCTCACCCCAGCCCCACTACTGTTGAATTAAGGCATGAAAATGAGAGTGACGCTTGGATTTCTCCCTCTCTTCCCTACGAAGCGAGGAGAGGGCCGGGGAGAGGAGGACCGTTTTCATTGGCTTGCCCCTCTCCTCGATCCTCTCCCCACTCGTGCCTCGCGGGGAGAGGAAGAAGATCAGAAGTCGCTGCATTCCTTAATTCAATTGCAGTGCACCCCAGCCCTCTCCCTTGTGGAGAGGGGCGCGAGGCGAACGTCGCGAATCGCAATAAAGGCGCCCGCATTTCACCGTCGCAGGATAGGATGTTCCCTCTCCCTGAGGGAGAGGGTCAGGGTGAGGGGGAACGCGCGAGGTACCGGCAGGACGTCCATTCTTTTCAAGCCGCCAGGTAAAGCGGCTGATTCCATCAGCACCTTATGAATTGCCAATTCACCCCCTTTCACCAGCAAAACCTCCACGCCATCACGCGGCGGCATTTCTTTGGCCGATGCGCCTGGGGCATCGGCGCAGCGGCTCTGGCGTCTTTGCTCGACGATCGCCGCGTTGCCGGATCGCCTGCGGCGCTGGCTGCCAATCCCCTGACTCCGAAGCCGCCGCACTACACGCCGAAAGCCCGGCGCGTCATTTACATGTTCATGGAAGGCGCGCCCTCGCAGCTCGACCTTTTCGATTTCAAACCCAAGCTGGTCGAACTGAACATGAAGCCTTGCCCGGAATCGATCCTCAAAGGCGAACGTTTCGCGTTCATCAAAGGCGTTCCCAAGATGCTCGGCACGCCCTACAAGTTCTCCAGGCACGGGCAGTGCGGCATGGAACTCTCGGAGCTGCTTCCGAACCTGGCCCAAGTGGCGGACGACCTCACGCTGATCCGCTCGATGGTCACCGACGCATTCAATCACGCGCCCGCCCAGATTTTCCTGAACACGGGCGCGACACAGATCGGACGTCCGAGCCTGGGTTCATGGCTGACCTACGGACTCGGCAGTGAAAGCCAGGAATTGCCGGGTTTTGTGGTGATGCTGTCGGGCGGCGGGTTGCCCAGCGGCGGAACCGCGTGCTGGGGCAGCGGATTGCTGCCGACTTCGTATCAAGGCGTGCAATTCAGGTCCCAGGGCGATCCGATCCTCTTTGTCTCGAATCCTCCGGGAATGGACTCGGCGCGGCGGCGGCGGTCGCTCGATGCGCTTCGAGACCTGAACCAGATGCAGCTTGAGGACACGGGCGATCCGGAAATCAGCACACGCATCAACGCGTTCGAGATGGCTTATCGCATGCAATCGAGCGCGCCGGAGTTGATGGAGATTTCCAACGAACCGAAATACATTCACGAAATGTATGGGACCGAGCCGGGCAAAGTTTCCTTCGCGAACAATTGCCTGCTCGCGCGACGGCTCATCGAGCGAGGCGTGCGCTTCGTCCAGTTGTATCATCGCGGCTGGGACACGCACGGCGTGAGCGAGGATACGGATATCGTTCACCCGGCCGGTTTGAAAAAGCGGACGCGCGAAACCGACCGTCCCATGGCGGCGCTGGTTGCGGATCTGAAGCAGCGCGGGTTGCTGGAAGACACGCTCGTGATCTGGGGCGGCGAATTTGGACGAACCCCAATGAATGAAGAACGGAACGGTTCAAAGTTCCTGGGCCGCGATCATCATCCGCGTGCTTTCAGCCTCTGGATGGCCGGCGGCGGAATGAAGCGCGGCTACACTCACGGCGTCACAGACGAACTCGGCTACAACGTCGTCGAAGGCAAAGTCCACGTGCACGACCTCCAGGCCACGATCCTCCACTTGCTCGGGTTCGATCACACCAAGCTGACATACAAGTTCCAAGGCCGCGACTTTCGGCTGACGGATGTGAGCGGGGAGGTGGTGAGGCCCATGCTTTCGTAAAAACGAGTCCTGAAGGTCGGCCATCAGAATGAGCCGGCCCAGCTAATGGATCACTCATGCCCCAGTTGCTTGGGGAATCCAGTCGGCAGGTTGGCGCGGACCCATCGCGAGTAGAATCGGCTTACAGCGTCGCGGAGTGTCTCCGTGCTTATATTTGTCGTTTGTGATGTCTCCTCCAGCAGTGCCTCATAAATGGCAAATAAGCGGACAGCCTCGGGACCGTCCGGGGTCTCCTTGAACGCATCGTAGGCCTTAAGCAGAGCCTCGAGCTCGGGCTTCATCCGGGAAAGCTTTCTGAAGAATTGTGTCGGCTTCGGCGTCGGACATCGGATTGTTCAGGCTCTGCCAGGAATCTTCCAGTTGAAGGAGTTTCCCGGAAATCTCAGTCACAAACTGCTTTGCCGGAAAATCCGGATCGCTCACCAGGTTCAGAAGCGCGCGCGCCGCGCGAATCATCCATTTCAACTCTTCCCGATATTCCGCCAGCCTCTGGGGCGAGGGGGGCTGTTCGATAATCTCTCTCCGTTCGCGTTGGCGGAATTCGTTGCACGACGCAACCCAGGCCCGTAGCAACGTCTGAGTCGCAGCGGTTGCAGGAACGCGGCCTTCGGCGGCGAGGGGCGTTGGAAGTGCCGCAGTTTTCACAGCCTAAAGATGACGAAAAACAGTCGGCAGCGCAACACTTTGTAGCTTCTAAACCCGCGGGATTGCTCGCCTGCTGTCACTTCGACATCAACGCCGCCGTTTTCGGATGTTGCTTGAGGAAATCGATGATGGCTTGCAGACCGAGGCGTTGATGGAAGTAACCCATGGCTTCGCCGTCGCGGCGGTTCTTCTGGTAATTCTCAAACAACGCCTCAACGACATCGGCGGTCTGCTCGCGGGGGACGCTCCGCAAATAGGTTTTCCCTTGCGCGTCCACCACGGCGTCGCCCTGGTGTCGCGCGTCTTCGGTCCCCATCAATTTCAATTGATAGCGGTCTTTGCCTGATCCCACCCAGCCAATGGTTTTAGTTGCGGGCCGGGAGCATTGGCGTTCACAGCCGCTAATCCCTATCGATTCAGTCATGTGGCCCCAGCCGCGCCGGTCCAATTCGTCGATCAATTCCGGCAGGAACAGTTCCGAATCCGTGTAGGACAGCCGGCAAGTGGGCAAGCCCACGCACGCCACGGAGACCTTGCGCAAGATGGAATAATCCTTCCCGTGCCGTTTGCCATATCCGAAACGCTGCATCTCCGTCTCGAACCCGGCTTTCGCATCCTCGGGAAGGTCCGTGAAGAGCAAATCCTGGTTCGGCGTGATCAGCACGTTGATCGGGAAGTTCTCCATCAAATGCCGGACCATCTTCTTCAACTCGCCTTCTGGCCCGTCGATGAGACGGCCGTTTTCGATGTAGGCGCCAAAGGCCCAGAGTCCATTCGAGGGTTGCCGTATCCAGCCGTGATGCAAATGCCTGGGGCCAACGTCGTGATTCTCGTCCGCCGGATCGAAGACGTTTCCGATCAGCGCCCGGACCTGGTCGCGGTACCAGTCCATCCCCTTCGTGTGAACCACATATTTGAGCCGCGCCCAATGCCGATTCTGCCGGTCGCCCCATTCCTGGTGGACTTTGACGATGGCGTCCAAGCCAGCGAGCAAATGTTTCTCGTGGAAAATGCCGAGCGGCTTGCCCAACGCGCAGAATGTCGGCTTGCCGTTGCGCTCCCCCTGCCCTCCCCCGATGTAAACCTGGAATCGTTCCACTCTGTTGCCGTGCAGAATAGGCGCGATACCGATGTCGTCTGAGCGCAGTTCAACGCAGTTGTCGGGCGAATACCGCCCGGTCGCTTCGTCCAAATGCATCGAGGAAAAAGCGATCTTGAATTTCCGGTTGAGTAGGTTCGGTCCGTATTGGAAATGTTCGTCTGGAGTGGGTTCGTGATTCGGATTGATTCCAAAGATTTGGAGATGCGGTTCGATCGGCAAGCGAAAGTATTTGCCGAATCTCTGCGCGAGCGCGTTGGAATCGAAGAGCGTCGAGTAACGCGAGAGCGGGCAGCCCATGACGTTGCGCGTATTGTCGCCGCAGCCGTTGAGCGTGTAAAACCGCGTCTCCGCGATCCGCTGGACGATTTCGCGAACGGACTTCTTCCGCACCCAGTGGAGTTGGATATTCTGTCGCGTGGTCAGCCGGAGCGACGGCTTGCCCTCCTGGTTGGCGGTATGTTTCTCAGAAACCTCGTCGAAGATCCGCCACTGCTCGCGGTTCAACGGCCCGCCGCCGGCGATGCTGAAGCGCATCATATAGACCCATTCCTTCTCCGTGCCCGTGCGGTCGCGATTGAACTCCAGGTAAATCCCGTGCGATTTGGCCAGCGCTTCGGATTCCCAAACAATTTCGTCGATCGACAGGTCCTGGAAATGTTCCTGCAGATGCCCGACGTAACCGCCGGAATTCAGCTTGTTCAGTTCTTCTTTGCAGAACTGCTCGCGCGGCGTGCGAAAATTCGGCGCCGGTTGAGCGGCTTTTGGGTTTTGCGCCATGGGTTTAATGAACAGCATCGAATGCGGGCTGGCAAGTCTTAGCCCGTGGGCAGCGTGAAGTAGAACGTGGCGCCCTGGTCCGGGGCACCCTCCGCCCACGTGCGGCCCCCGTGTCGATGGATGATCCTCTGGACGGTGGCCAGCCCGATGCCCGTGCCTTCAAACTCGCTTTTGGGATGCAGTCGCTGAAAGGCCCCAAAGAGCTTGCTTTGATAAGTCATGTCGAAACCCGCCCCGTTGTCGCGGACAAAAAACGCGCGTTGACCGCTTTGCTCGATCATCCCGAACTCCACGCGTGTCCGAGGCTTTTTGCGCGTGAACTTCCAGGCATTACCGAGGAGGTTGTCCAGCGCGACGCGCAACAGTCGGGGATCACCGTGCGCGGTCAGCCCGGGCTGAACCACGAACTCAAACTCTCGGCCGGCGTCGGCGCGGCTGAGGTCGTCCAAAATGACCTTGGCCAGACCGCTGAGATTAACTGCTTCACGGTTGATTTCCGCCCGGCTCAAGCGGGAAAGCGCCAGCAATCCATCGATCAACTGCCCCATGCGCTGGGTGGCGTCACGGATGCGCGCCAGATGCTTCTTTCCGTTCTCGTCCAAGCGCTCCATCACATCCTCCTGAAGCGCCTGACTGAATCCATCGATGGCGCGCAACGGGGCGCGCAAGTCGTGCGACACCGAATAGGAAAAGGCTTCCAGCTCTTTGTTCGACGCTTCCAATTGCGCCGTCCGTTCGCGCAGCGCAGCTTCATTCTCTTGCAGCACCTTCTCAGCTCGCTTGCGCTCGGTGATGTCGCGCGTGATCTTTGCGAACCCCCGCAACTGTCCGGCGTCATCCCGAAGGGCGGTGATGACGACATTGGCCCAGAAGCGGGTTCCATCTTTCCGAACCCGCCAGCCTTCGTCTTCAACGCGCCCGTTCTCGATGGCGGCTTTCAGCAACTGCTCCGGCCGGCCGCGCGCAAGGTCTTCGGGCGCGTAAAACGTAGCGACGGCTTTCCCGATGATTTCGCCGGCCTGGTACCCTTTGATGCGCTCGGCTCCGGCGTTCCAGCCCGCGACACGGCCTTCCGCGTCCAATCCGAAAATGGCGTAGTCTCTCACCCCCAGTACCAGAAGGCGGAACCGCTCTTCGCTCTCACGCAGCAACGCCTCGGTCAACTTCCGCTCGGCGATTTCGTTCTCCAACTCCTGTTTGGCGGCTTCCAATCGGGCGGTCCGGTCACGCACGCGTTGCTCCAGTTCGATTGTGAGCTGGCGAATTTCGTGTTCCACGCGCTGGCGTTCAGCAATCTCCGCCTCCAGCGCGGCATTCGCACGCGTCAAGGCCTGCGTCCGCTCGCGAACTTCTCGTTCCAGCCTGTCATTGGCCCCGGCGAGCAGGGCTTCCGCCTCGCGACGCGAGCGCGCCAACCGGAGCATCGAACGAACCCGGGCCACCAGTTCCTGAGGGTGGAACGGCTTGAACAAATACTCGTCCGCACCGGCTTCCCACCCCTGCAAGAGCGCTTCGCGATGTGTCAGCGCCGTCAGCAAAATCACCGGCGTGCGACTGTGCGCCGGATCGGACTTCAGTTCGCGGCAGAGACTGAGCCCGTCGCGCTTCGGCATCATCACGTCGGCCAGGAGTAAATCCGGCTGCCACTCGCGCATTGACTGCAGCGCTTGTTCGCCCTCCTGGACACAGCACGTGTCACAGAAGTCCCCCAAGAGCGATGAAACATAAACGGCCAGTTCGACGTTGTCCTCGGCGATCAAAACCTTTGGACGCGACGTGGCGCCCACGACGGTCGATTCCCGCAGAACCGGTTGAACTTCGTAGCGCTGAACCAGTCGCGCTCCGGGCCTGGCCGCCGGAGTCGCCGTGGATTCCGTGGTCGGCGCATCCAGTTCGACGCTGAAAGTGCTGCCTTGGCCCACGACGCTCCGGACGGAGACGCTTCCCCCCAGCAGTTGGGCGAATTCCCTGACGAGGGCCAAGCCCAATCCCGTGCCCTCAAATCGGCGCGTGGCAGAACTCTCTATCTGACGGAACTTTTGGAACAGGTTGGGCAATTCGGATTCCGGAATGCCGATGCCGGTATCCGCCACATTGAGCTTCAGGCGATGGCCTTCTACGGTCATGCTGACGTTAATCTTTCCGCTCTCGGGTGTGAATTTGACGGCATTGGAGAGCAGGTTGAACAGAATGCGCTCGAATAAATAGCGGTCGATCTCGACCGTAGCCTGAGCGGGCGCTGGCCGAAATTCGAGCGCCAGTCCTTTCTGTTTCAAGGTCGGCTCGAAGTCCGCCAGAACCGACCGGGTCAACGCAACGATCTCGACCGCCTCGCGCTTCACATCGACGCGGGCCGCTTCGAGTTTGGAGAAATCCAGCAAGCCGGTGACCATCTGGAGCAAGCGGACCGAATTGTTGTGAACGGCCTTGAGAATATTTCTCTGTGCGTCGGACACGGCTCCGTAAGCTCGATCCAGGAGCGATTCCAGCGGCGCGAGAATGAGCGTCAAAGGCGTGCGCAACTCGTGCGACACGTTGGCGAAGAATTCACTCTTCGCGCGCTCGGCCGCGATGATCTGGTGGTTTTTCTCATCGAGTTCGCGGGCATATTGGGCGAGCGCGATCTCGGCTTGCTTGCGCACGCTCACTTCCTTTTCCAGCGCCACATTGGCGAGGCGCAACTGTTCGTGGCTGGGCAAAGCCAGTGCTTTGGGCATCAAACCAATGAGCAGGATCGCCGTGGCCACGGAGGCGATGGCAGTCAGAGCCTTGATGGCGCCAGAAAGCCAGTAGGCCGGCTTCCAAACCGAAACGATTTCCATCACGTGAGTCGTGCCACAGGCCACGATGAACACCGCGAAGCAAATGAAGATCCAATGGAAGACCAGGTCCTTTCGCTTCCGGACAAAATAGACCAGGGTGACCGGAATCGAGTAATACGCCGTCGCGATCAGGATGTCAGAAAGGACGTGCAGCCACACGACTCCAGGATTCCACAAATAACAGTGGCCGTGCGGCATGAAGCCCTCCGCAGAAAACAGTTGTCGCAGAAATTCCATAGAAGCCTCGCAACTCGATTGTACTCTCGCGCCCGGCCAGTCCCATCGCCGACGCGATCCAGCGCCAGTGGTCAGCGCGTCTGTATGCGTTCAGCAGATTACAAATCTGCGCCACGCCGTATCGCGGAATTGCATTCCGCCGTCGCCCGGTAAGTTCGAACGCTCTGGAGCTTGCCGGAGCGCCGCCGATTGCAAATCGGCGATACGGCAGACTGCAAGTCTGCGCTACGTCGAACCCGGCGACGCTGAACACATACGCGCATCAGGCGCATGACCACTTCCTCGCGTAACACGCCAGCGCCTTTCTAGACCGGTTCAGCAAAATTAACAATCCCCTTGCGCCCTTGCCCCGTGTCGAGTTGTAGGCCGCGGCAAGCTCAGAGAGGTTGGACCAGTCCCCCAAGCTGGGAGAAAGCCCCCATCACTCGGCCACATTAAAACTTCGATACAGTCCCGTTTACTTCAAGGTCCTCCGGCGAACTTGCCGGGCGCATGACGGACAAAACCGTACGGCACAGCGTTCTAAACTGCGTCGCTCCTGAAGCCTGCGTGGGATTCTCGTCGGGGACACCTCTTTCCCAAAAAAACGAAGAGCGACCCAATGCACAAGGCCGCTCTTCCTGTCCCTTCACCCGAAGGAATCGATGCCAATCCAAAGGAGTATTGGCGAAGGTTTAAGAGCAGCCTCAATGCCGGATTTCAAAGCTACTTTCGAAACAGAAAGTCCTTCGAATTAAGGAGGCCCCAGAGGATATCTTCCAAGCCCGCGCGGCGATCCTTGGCGTCATCGACCGACGCGATCAACCGATCGAGTTGATCGTCCAAGGGTCCGGCGCTCAGCGCAGTCCAGTACAGCTCCTCAACCATCTCGCGAGTTGACTTGCCCGAAGCGAGCAAGTCGCTGATCCGGTTGTTCTTCTCGGCGATCAAATCGTTGACGGTCGGGCCGCTGATCATCTGAAACGCCTGGCTCATGTTGCACTCGCAGGAACGCTCGGTCTCGGAAGTCAACAATCGGGGCGGCTTGCCGAAGATTTCCAGGAATTGATCCATTTGATTGGACCGTCGCTGCCCTTTGGCTTCGGGCCGCACTCCCGGAAGTTGAGCGGCCCGCAGCCCGGACGGAAACCCCGCGAACCTCAAGGGCACGGCCGTGACCTGACTCTGGGCATCGAGCAGTTGCTCCGCCGTGAGGCGGCGCACCAGAGGATGCGAATAGTTGACCTCATCTTCCGCATTCGATTCGTTGGGCTCGGAACTGAGTTGATAGGCTCGCGAAGCCATGATCACGCGGACCAGATGCCGAAGGTCGAAGTGGTGCTCGACGAAATCGTGGGCGAGCGCATCCAGCAGTTCCGGATGCGAAGGCGGATTGGTGGCGCGGAAGTCGTCGATCGGTTCGACCAGGCCGCGCCCCATTAAGTGGAACCAAACCCGATTCACCTGAGCGCGAGCGAACTGAAAGTTGCCCGGACTCGTCAGCCACTCGGCCAGAGCATTGAGCAGGTCGCCGTCGTGCTGCTCTGCCGCGAGCGGTGTGCCGAGCAGGCGCGGGCGCGCGGGCTGGCCCGTGCGCAGATTCACCACGCTGCCCCGCCGCGGCGCAAAGACGATCTGCTCGCCTTTCCATTCGTGCTTGTCGCTGCCGATGTCCCGTTTGTTCTCCAGAACCTTGTAACCCACCTTGGAAAAGACACCGGACCAATCGTAATAATCGTCCTGGGTCCACCGATCAAACGGATGATTGTGGCACTCGGCGCACTGGAGGCGAATGCCGAGAAACACCTGAGCTGCGGCCTTGGCGCGTGTCGCCGGATCGCGATTGGGCCGGAAATAATTCGCCGCCGCGCTGGCATAGGTGCTGCCTCGAGTGGTGAGCAGCTCGCGTACGAACTGGTCGAGGGGTTTGTTCGCTGCGACGCTCTGGCGAATCCAGTGATAAAAATTTTGGACGCCTTTCGCGTCGAGCGAATGCGCTTCGTTGCGTAAAACGTCCGCCCATTTCAACGCCCAGAAATCGGCGAACTCCGGACGTTCCAGCAACGGCTCGATGAGCCGGGAGCGTTTGCTCGCCGAGGGATCGCTCAGAAAAGTCCGCGCTTCATCGGCGCTCGGCAAAAGGCCGAGCAAATCGAGATAGGCGCGGCGCAAGAACACGGCGTCCGAGCACACGTCGGACGGATTCATCCGCAACCGGCGGAGCTTCGCGAAAATGTGGTCATCGATGTAATTGTGGGCCGACGGGTTGGCCCACGCGAAGCCCGGCCGGGATGGAACAAACGCCAGCCGCACGGGTTGCTGGAGGTGCAAGTAGCGCGCAAGAATGGTGGTTTCTCCGAAGCCAACTCGTTCAACCAGCCCTTCCCGGCTCACCTTCGCCAGGCCATTGGAAGTCTCGAAGACTGTCAGCACGGTGACATCGCGTGTGGTGCCGTCGGAGAAGTCGGCCCTGACGCGCAGGGGCACGCGATCGATTGGATCGAGGAGGACCGCTTCGCCGGGGGTCACCGCGAGACGGCTGAGCTTCGGCGCAGAATCGGCATCGTTCTCCATTCCGGCGGCTATCCACCGGTGGAGAATTTGAAATTCCTCCGACTCCTTGCGGAAGCGCAACCCGCCTTCGTGCGACACCTGAGTTGTGGGTTTGAGCAGGATGAGGCTTTGATTCGGATCGAGCGCATTGATCCGGCGCCCGAAGACATCCCGCGTCATGGTTTGATAATCCACGTCCGGATCCTGTCCGCGCAGCGACAATCTGAATCCGCCTTTGCCATTTTTGTTGCCGTGGCAGGTGCCGGCGTTGCAACCGGCTTTCGAGAGCACGCCCATGACGTCGTTGCGGAAAGAGGGCTCCGACGCCTCCGCTAGCCCAGAGAGAAGAAGCGACGTCAGCAAGGGCACGGCGACGCGAACAGCGAACTCCATTCTGCGTGATCTGTTCTTATATTCGGTCATGCGGCAAGCGGTTGGACAACTCTATTTGAACTGATGGGCAATTTGAAGCAGGCGGACGCATTTGACAACTCAGGACCTTCCGCAAAGAATCCAGTTATGGCTCCGGTGCAGAGGTTCGGATGGAAGCCCTGCCAAGCAGGTCGGTGGCTTGCGGTGACAACTGCCCTCGCTTTCGCTGTCGCTATTCTCGTTTTCGCAGTCAAATTCAGCCTGGAACCGAGCCACCAGGGCAAACGCGTCCGGCAATGGTTCCGAGAGTTTGTTTGCGTCCATAGTGGAAGGTCCGTTGAGATCAGACCCATGAGCACGGCCACCGGAGCCGTGGACGTGGTCGTTTACCCTGCGCAGGTCCTAACGCCAGGAGCACTGGCTGCGACGCGCGTTCCGGTCTCGCTCGCCGGAAAAGCCACACCGGGGAGCCGCTTGGTGAGGGTGAAGGTACCGACAACATTCTGGCACCCACCAGGGTAATCTGATACGAACACGCGATGACTTTGTTGCAGCAACGCGATCAGGCGCGCCGCCAGCGGCGCCTGGAAGTTTATGCGGAAACCCGCGAACGACTCCGGGAGGCACTGGCTCAATTGATCCCCGGCCAAAAGGTCATTGTCTTCGGTTCCCTGACGAAGCCCGGCGTGTTCAATGACCGCTCCGACGTGGACCTCGCGCTCGAAATGGAACCGGCCAAAATGAATTCGTGGTCACTGGCTTCGGAGCTCACGGAGCGACTGAAGCGGCCGGTCGATGTGGTGCTGCTGGGTCGGTGCCGTTTCCGGGCCAAAATCGTGCGGGAGGGGGAACCATGGATAGCATAGCGTTGCAGACTCTTTTTCAGGAAATGCAGGAGGACTGCCGTGTCGCCCTGGACGCCTGCGGAAAGGCGCAAGCCCGCTACGAGTTGAGACAGGAAATCGCCTACGAGGCCTGCGCCCACCAACTTTGCCGCATGTACAATGCCTTTGAACAAACGGGCCTGCGGATTGCGAAGGCCTTCGAGAACAACATCGACGACGAGCAGGGCTGGCACGGCGCGTTGCTGAATCGCTTGTCGATCAAAATTGAAGGCGTCCGCCCCGCGCTCATCCCCCACGAATTGAAGCTTCCGTTGCAGGAGCTGAAGAGCTTTCGGCACGTTTTCGTTCACGCCTACGATCTGGACCTGGACCCTGAAAAGCTGGCCTTGCTCCTGAAATACGCGCGCCAGATCGCGGAGCGATTGAATCCATTGACGTGGGAGTTCGTGCGACAGGTCGCGGCGGAGCATCAGATCGAACTTCCGGCATCTCGGCTTTTAGACTGAGCCCTCAACGGTTCCAAGCAAACGTGGGGTTGCGACCTTCGGCAAAGAATCCCATCACGCCCTTGTCGGCGAAGTTCCGGTCTAAGATCTGGAAAGTAGGTCTCTGGCCGGTGGCGACAATTCTGATCGCTCTTGGAGTGGCAGCCCTCATCTTCGCATTCAACGCAAGTCTCGAGCCGAGGCATAGGGAAAACGAGCCCGCCAGTGGTTCCGAGAATTCGCTTACATCAACAGCGGCAAAGCGGTTGGAACCAGGACGATGCGTAGCCCAAAGTCGTCGATGCTTTGACTCGAGCCGCGCAAGACGGAATTGGCACCGTGCGTCGAGAAGCCATCGAAGCGCTGATGGACTTGGGTCCTGGTCCGTCCCCATGCTGGCAAAAGCGCTCTGTCTGATAAAGACAAGATGATCCGTTTCTTGGCGCTACGTGCGCTCAAGGAGCTCGGCCCGGCCGCGAGCCGCGGTGTCGCGCTGCCAGACATCGCAATGGCTCTGAATGATCCAGACGCAATGATTCGATTCAGCGCCGAGCTCGTTGTGGCGAGGCTGGGTGAAAAGCGAGATGAGAGGGGAAGCTCCAAGGGCAACGATGTGTGATCCAGATGGAAAGCGGAAGAGAGCAGATGCCGCTCGTGCCTGCGGCAGTATTCGCAACGAAAGTTGGCCTGGCGTCGAACTTCCTGGCGGCTCGCCCCGTTCATCAAAAGCCAGGGGCTGCTTCTGGCGGAGGCGCGCTTTGGCCTGGGGGATGACGACGAAGTTGCCGAAGCGCACGTGAGTTTAGTTTCGTACTCCACACGCTCGTCAGGCGTCAACGCACTTTCGTCAGACTTGTCGGCCCGTTCGTCAATCCCTCGAATCATTGACCGATCCTCGCCGTAACAGTAGGGTTTCATCGTGCAAGTGACGATTGAAATTCACGACGAATTGGCCCGGCAGTTGGAACCCGAACGCCAGCACTTGGCTGATATCATTAGGCGTGGCCTGCGCCACCGGTCACCCGGCGGACTGTCCATCGTCGAAGAAGTGTTTGATTTCCTCAGTCGCCAGCCATCGCCAGGGGAGATTATCGCGTTCAATCCCTCAGAGAAATCCGTCCAGCGGCTTCGGGATTTGTTGGACAAGAACCGTGAACGCTCCTTGACATCTGACGAGGAGATGGAGCTGGACACCCTGCAGGCACTCAACCACCTGTTTGCGCTAATCAAGCTACAGGCCCGGCAACAACTGCGGGCTCCGGCGTGAGCACCGTTTCTGCGACCCTCCGTGCAGCCGTACGACGGCGCGCTCAAGGGCGGTGCGAATATTGCCTCATTCACGAAGAGGATTTCCTATTTGCGCACGAACCGGACCACATCATCGCCACGCAGCACGGCGGGAAAACGGTGGAGGATAACCTCGCTTTAGCCTGTGCAGACTGCAATCGGCGCAAAGGCCCGAACCTTTCATCCGTGGACCCGGACTCTAATGCGGTCGTCCAACTGTTCCATCCGCGACAGAACCACTGGATCGAGCATTTTGCCTTGGATGGTCCGCGCATCACTGGTTTGACGCCAAGTGGGCGGGCAACAGTGTTCTTGCTGCAATTGAACTCGGAAGAACGCGTCCGTCTGCGTCATCGCCTTCAGCGAAGCCACCGCTATCCGCTGAAAGCTGAGCACTGAGGAATCGATCACTTCGAGTTGAATCTGTGTATCGTCGTCTGGGTGTACTTCTGTCCGGGATTGAGAATCACAGGCGGGAAGTACGGACGATTCACCGAATCCGGGAAATGCTGGCACTCCAGGCAGAAAGCGGAGTGCTGCCGATAAACCTTTCCGCCCTTGCCGGTAAACCGTCCATCGAGGTAATTCGCCGTGTAAATCTGAACGCCCGGTTCAGTCGTCAAGACCTGCATCACGCGCCCGCTCTTTGGGTCGCGCGCCTCGGCGGCGAGGGTGAGCTCGCCCGGATGCGCTTTGTTGAGCACGTAGTTGTGGTCGTAACCCACCGGCTTGTTCGTCAGTTGAGCGAAGCGCGAGCCGATGGGGGTGGACTTCGTGAAGTCCATGACCGTTCCCGCGACGCGGAGAATCTCTCCCGTCGGAATGCTCGTCTCATCCACGGGGGTGTAGAAGTCGGCGTTGAGGCGTAATTCGTGCGCAAGGATGTCGCCGTTGCCTGCGCCGGCGAGATTGAAGTAGGAATGGTTGGTCAGATTGATTGGCGTAGGCTGATCGCACGTGGCGGCATAGTCGATTTGCAGCTCGTTGTCGTGCGTCAAAGTGTAAGTGACCTCGATCTGAAGATTCCCTGGATAGCCCTCCTCGCCGTCCGGACTGAGGTAGCTGAATTTCACAGCCTCGCCTTTCGCGCTTTTGACCGGCCTCGCGCTCCAGACTTTTTTGTCGATGCCTTTGGGGCCGCCGTGCAGGTGGTTCGGACCGTTGTTGCACGCGAGTTGATACGCCTTTCCGTTCAGGCTGAATTTGCCCTTGCCGATGCGATTCGCGAACCGCCCCGTTGTGCAACCGAAGTGAGGATGCCCCTTAATGTAGCTTTCCAAGTCCTCGAAACCGAGAACGACGTCTGCGAGTTTCCCATCCCGATCCGGCACGTGAAGTTCCGTCAACAGCGCGCCGTAGGTAGTCACTTTGGCTTTCAGGCCATTCTTGTTTGCCAAGGTGAAAATCTCGACGGTGCGTTCGTCCGCCGTTTTGCCGAAGATAAATTTTTCCACGGTGGGGATCTCCTTACTCAGAGTGAGTGTGATGATTGTTGGGGTTGATTGGCACGCCGCACAGGGTTGGCTTCTGGAATCGGTCTGCGGCCAAACCGTATTCTGCCGAAATTCGAGCTGTCAAACTCATTCCCGCGCGTCCAACTGCGATTTGCCCGGCACAAGATTCCGGCGGTGCCGCTCCAACTCCTGCGCGAGATCCGCCAGCACGTCCGGATGATCTTTGGCCAGGTTGTGTTTCTCCGATGGGTCATGGCCCAGGTGAAAGAGAAGCGGCGGATCGTGCTTCTCCGGTTTCGGAACACCGTATCCCGTCTGGGTCAGGTAATGAGCCTTGAAAAGTCCCTTGCGGATCGCGAAGAGTTCCGTGTCCCGATAATAAAAGAATGCCTCGCGTCTGCCCTTCCCGGTGCCGAGCAAGATCGGTGACATGTCCACGCCGTCAATAATTCGGTCGCTCGGAATCGGCGCCTTGGCCAGCGTCAGGCAGGTCGGAAAGAGGTCCAACGTTGAAGCCAGTTCAGGGCTGACGGCGCCGGCTTTGATCTTGCCGGGCCACCAGGCAAGAGCAGGCTCCCGCATCCCGCCTTCCCAGGTGCTGCCCTTGCCGTCGCGCAACAAACCGGCGGACCCACCGTGCTCGTTGAACGTCAGCCAGGGACCGTTATCACTCGTGAAAAACACCAACGTGTTGTCCGCGAGTTTCTCCCGGCGGAGCATCTCCAAGACTTGCCCGACCGACCAATCGATCTCCTCGACCACATCGCCGTACAATCCACGCGCGCTTTTGCCCGAAAACTTCTCCGAAGCGAAGAGAGGCACGTGGGGCATCGTGTAAGGCAGGTACAGGAAAAAGGGCCGCGCTTTGTTGCGGCGGATGAACTGGATCGCTTCCTCGGTGTAGCGGCGCGTCAAGGTCGCCTGGTTCGCGGGCCGCTCCATGATGGATTCGTCCCGCATCAACGGGACGCGCCAATACTCCATTTTCGGGCTCAGGAAAATGGTTCGGCCCAGCTTTGCGTCGGCCACACGGTCCATGTCATTGGAGTAAGGCAAGCCGAAGTAGGAATCGAATCCGCTTCGAGTGGGCAGGTATTGCGAAAGATGGCCGAGGTGCCATTTGCCGATGCACGCCGTGGCGTAGCCTTTAGATTTCAGCGCTTCTGCGAGCGTGATTTCCTCCGCGGGCAAACCCCCGGCGGAATTCGGAAACAAAACCCGGCGCGTGTCGCTGCACATGCCGCTCCGGACCGCCAGCCGCCCGGTGAGCAGCGCCGCCCGGCTCGGTGTGCAGACGGGCGCGGCCGAGTAAAAATCCGTGAACCGCATGCCTTCGGCAGCCATCCGGTCCAGATTAGGTGTCCGGATCGTCGGATGGCCGTAGCAACCGAGGTCCCCGTAGCCCAGGTCATCCGCGAACAGGATGACAAAATTAGGTGAAGTCGATCGTCGCGTGGCCGCGGGCGCGGTCGCCAATTGCAATAGGCAAAGCGAAATCAACGCGAGCACCCAATGATTTCGCCGCGATGGACCGGTGCATCCCGACGCGGTCGCCGGCAGAGCGGAGCTGCCGCTCCGCCTCGACCTCTGGAGGCGCACGCTAAACCAAGAGTCTTCGAGCATTCTCTTGAGCGGCGATGCGTCTGAGAGCGCGAGAGATCGGCAGACCGGCAGGTCTGCCCTACCGTTCATGGTGGCCGTGTCGAGATTCGTCCCCAGCGGGCGAAGAAAGGCGGACATGTTCAGAAGTTAGAAACGGTCTTGGCTCTTGTCACCATCGAAAGCACTTCGCGGCGGTGAAGTTTGCCGCCAGACCAAAGAGGAAGAGGACGCCGATGGCTCCCTTGGCTTTGGCAAAGCCGCCGCCAAACGTGATGAGCTGGTGCAACGCGTCCATCGCCCAACCGGTCGGCACCAGATGCGCCAACAGCTTCACGAAATCAGGCACGATCTCCAACGGCCACCAGCATCCTCCAAGTGCGGCCATGGGCAAACTGGCCAGCAGACACAAACCAATGACTTTTTCCTCCGCGGTGACAACCGACCCCACGAGCACGCCGAGCGATGCCGCGACCCAGGCATAAATCGCCAGCGTCAGCAGCAACGCAGGGAGATGATCGCCCAGGTTCACGCGCAGCAAGAAATGCCCGACCAGCAACAGGACCGCGATTTGGACCAACCCCAGCAAAATCAACCCATAGACCTTGCCCGCGATAAGCGTGCCTCGGCTGATCGGATGAATCATCAGACGCCGCAACACGCCATAGCGCCGTTCGGCAGCAATCGTCGCCGCGCCAAAGATCATCAGATTCATGAGCACGTACATGACCAGATTGCCCGGCAGTGAGAGGTTGAATCCCACGGGCATTGGCTTTCGACCGGCGAACCTGGAATCTAGCTGCACTGGATTCTCGCGGGCGTTCAATGCCCGCAGGCCTTCTTCCGTGGGTGGCTGTCCGGAGGTGGCGAGCGCGTGTTCGACCAAATTTCCGTTGATCGCCACCAGGGCGCGTAGAACGCGGAGCTCGATCAGCGCCGCGGCTTCGTCCCCGGCACCGTCCACAGTACTGAACGCCACGTTGGCCGATTGCTTGTTGAGCACGCGCTGTGTGAAATCCGCGGGGATGCGGATGCCGCGTTTGGCCTCGGCGCGGTTCGTCGCGGCCACGATCCTCAAGCCCTGCTCGCCGAGCGTGTCGAGAAAATATTTTCCCAGAAACGCCTGGTCTTGGTTCTCGATGAATACGGCGGGCCGCGGACTGGCCGGACCGCCGGGGCCGCGAACGGCGAACCCCATGAAATATGTAAACGCTACAGGCATGGCCAGAAGCCACACCAAGGACGCGCGATGGCGGAAGAACAATCTGAGGTCGTTGTGACCGATGGCGAGCGCTGGCTTCATCCGCGTTGCCCTCGCTCGAGTCGCCGCTGGAATCGCCACGCGGCGAGCGCCATCAAGGCCAGCCCAAGTAATCCGAGCTTCAAACAAGCGTGCGTCCAGATTTCCTCCATGCCGCCAAACTGCAGGCCGCGGATCGCCACGACAAACCAGTTCGTCGGCATCAGTGGGGCAACATGGTCCCGGAGAAATCCCGGCAATTGTTCCGCCGGGAACATGCAGCCGCCCGCCAGGCTCAGCAGCATCGTGAAGACCGCGTTCAGGATATCCGCGGTGCGTTCGTTGCCGGCAAAAGCGGCCACCAGCGCCATCAAGCCGGCGCCGAACCCGGCGTAACTCAATACGGCGAGGGCCATACTCAGGGGCCGTTCCCACCGAATTTGGAAAATCAGCGCGCCGCCTCCGAACAGGATGGCTGCGCTGATCAGCAGGATGACCATCGCAAAAATAACCTTGGATGCGATGAACGTGAAGAGGCGGTGATGCAGCGTTCGAAAGCGCTCGAAGGTCCGAAATCGCAGTTCCCGGTACAGATCCCGCACCGCGTTATCCGCCAGAAACAGCAGGAACATCGCGGCCATACCCGGCAAAAGGTAAGCGAAGATATTCCAGGCCGGCCCATGGCTGCTCTCACTGGCGCGCCGCTCCCTTTCATAACCGATCAAGGGCGGAAACAAGTACGGTCTAGCCGCTTGAAGTTTGTCACCGGCTCGGATGGCCAGATCGCCGATCGTCCGGAAATCCGGGCCTCCGGGACGCTCCAGCGCCGCGCGCCATTGCGGGAACTCCGCCTGGAAATTGCGGGCCAGGGCGTTGAGAGCCGTCGTGAGGGTGGCGAGGAATTCCTCGACGATGGCTGGATGAAACGACTGGGCCGGGTTCTTGATGAGTTCAAGCGTCACGCGTTTCTCCCCGGTCAGGTAATCCTGCGCGAAACCCCTCGGTATGATGACCACCGCGCTCAAACGGTTGTCGGAGATTTCGCGCAAGGCTTCATCGCGCTTGAGGAAGAAGGGTTCAATGTGCTGGCCCGCTTCCCGCTGATTGAGGGCGCCTCGAAGAAATCCCGTCAGCGCCGAATCATCCTCATCCACAATCGCCAATTTGATCCGGCCAAGACCGCCGCGGTCCCCGGCCCTGCCGAACGTCAGACCGATCAAGCCGGTGATCAGCAGAGGCACGGCCAGATGAATCACCCAGGGCAGCGGATTCCGCCAGGCGCGCCGGAGATCTTTGGCCAGGAGAAGCCCGATCATCTTATTCCCTCAATTGCCGGCCTGTCAGTTGGAGGAACACATCGTTCAAGCTGGGCCGCTTGAGTGTCACATTCTCCACCCGCACCGGAAGCGCGAGCAATTGTTTCAAACAAGCCGCGGGATCGCGTTCGCCGATCGCCGCCGCCACCAATTGATGCTCGGATTTCTGAATCACGCGAAAGCGTTCGAGGAAATCCGGCCACTGTTCCGGCGTGGCGTTCTGGAGATCGCCTTCCAGCACGAAAAGTTGATCGCCACCCAGACGCCGCTGCAGTTCCGTCAGCGTCCCTTCAGCGAGCAGCCGTCCATGGTCAATGATGCCGATGCGCTGGCAGAGCGTCTCAGCTTCCTCCAGGTAATGCGTCGTGTAAAGGATGGCGGTTCCCGAGGTCGCCAATCCACGGACGAATTCGAGGATATTCATGCGGGCTTGCGGATCAATGCCCACCGTCGGTTCATCCAAAAGCAGCAACCGGGGGCGGTGCAGCAGTGCGCAGCCCAAATTGATGCGGCGCTTCATCCCGCCAGAGTAGGTTTTCACGGGGTCCTGAGCGCGATCCGCGAGGGATAGGGCTTCGAGCACTTCCGTGGCGCGTTGGCGCGACTCCTTGGGCGCAAGCCCCGCCAGGCGGCCCCAAAATTCCAAGTTCTCGCGGCCCGTGAGTTCGTCGTAAAGGGCAACCTCCTGCGGCACGACACCGAGGATGCGCCGCGCGCCTTGAGGATCGCTCCAGAAATTCTTCCCCGCGACGAGCACTTCGCCGGCGTCCGGCTTCAACAGGCCGCACGTCATCGAAATCGTGGTCGTCTTTCCGGCGCCATTCGGGCCGAGGAGACCGTAGATTTCACCTTCGCGGACTTCGAAACTGACCTGGTTGACGGCGCAGATTTCGCCGAATCTTTTGAGAAGCTCGCGGGCCTTGAGCAATGCCATGGCGTTTCCTCGACAATCCTGGCCCACGCTCCTGACAGATCAAGTAACGCTTGGGAGTGCTGCACTCTTGCCGCTGTGAAAAAGACCCTGGCTACGTTCGAAGCCAGCCGGGCAAAGCGCCAGAGGACTGGCGCACTCCATAACACTCAGCGCGAACCATGGCGATGCTGTTATATGACCGGGCGGAGTTCGTCGATCTCAATTTGAATTCTGTTTCCTGATCCCCACCTGGTGGAGGTCGATTGGCTTGAAACCCAGTTTGATCGCGGGGGACTCGGCCTTAAGCCGAAAATCGAATTTGTCCGGGGCAACAAAGAGCGGGTCAGCCACAACCGAACTGGCGTCGTGGCCCCGGGCCCGCCATTGTTCCCAACTCGCGTTCCCGAATTTCATGACTTCGCAATTCGTCCCCACGCGCGTATCGAAATAGACGTTGCCGCCCATGCGGAAGTGATCGTTCTTCCAGTTGCTGCCGAGCAGATTGCCGGCGTCGAAATAGACGATGTTGTTGGTAAAGATAAAGGACGTGTGCTGCTCCTCTCGCGTGCGCATGAGCTGGTTTTCCCGGTTGAAAGCAAAAACATTGTTCCGAACAATGTTTTCCCGCCCGTAATGCTGATGGAAGCCCGCGCTCTTGCAGCGATAGACGACATTGTTCTCCCACACAATCTCCGTGCTGCCTTCGTCCGGATACAAACCCCAGCCGCCGTAGGTGAACGCGTTCACGTCGTGGATCAGATTATTGCGAATGACCGTGCCCTTCTGAATGCCCAGCGTATAGACGGCGCCCATGTCGCTTAATATGGACTGCCCGATGTCGTGCATATGATTGAATTCAACGATGTTGTCCCGGCAGGGTGTCTCCTGATAACCCCAATTCCATCCCACCGACACCGCCGTGTAGTAGAGGTGGTGAATATGGTTGTGCGCGACTCGATTCGAGCCGCTTTGCAGAATGAACACACCCACCGCCGGCGGATAGGTCAGTCCGAGATGATGCAGGTGATTGTCGGTGACGATGTGTCCGTAATTCGCTTCGAAGGGCTCCGAGCGCTTGGCCGATTCGCCGATGCGGATGCCGCCGCCGCCCAGGTCTGACATTTCGTTGCCCTGCACTCGCCAACGCTGGCAACCGCGCCCCAACTCAAGCGCGTAACCGGAAAGATGCGTGAAGGTGCAATTCTCCACGACACAATCGATAGCGGCTTCGGCGCGCACATCCCCCCGCACCGCAATGGCCGCCTGAGTATCCGTATAGCCGTTGACGGGCATCGGCCAGTCCGTATAGCTGAAGGTCAACCCACGGAGGACCACGTGTTCAACAGGCTTTTTCGCGGACAGATCCCCCTCAAAAACCACGAGGTCATCCAAATGCCCGGCGACAACTTCGGCCGTGGCGAGATCCTCTCCAGGTGGCGCCCAATAGGAAACAACCCCGGTCCTGCGATTCAGGTACCATTCGCCCGGCGCATCGAGTCCGTCCGGCGCATTCTCGATGAAGTAGCGCGCGTTGATCTCCTTGTTCGATGGACGCGGGTCGGTAGAGAGAGTCGCGACATGATTCGTTTCATCCACGGAACGGATAAACATTCGGATATCCGCCCAGGCCAGCAAGGCGATGACCTCGACATCACCAGCCTCCGCCCACTCTTTCTTGATGTCGCCCGGCTTGAACTTCAGCTTGACCGGCTTGTCTTGCGGACTGGCTCCATCGATTCGGAAGAATCCTTCGCTCGGCGTGCGCGCCCGTTGCTTGCGCTGCCCATTGATGAAAAGGGTGCGGAAATACCACGGGCCGTCGCGGACATCCGGGACCTCGGTTTGCCACAAGCTCGCTTTGCCTTCGACTCGCTTCCATCCCGTGAGAGAGCGCCCGCCGCTGAGAACTGGTTTTTCGTTCTCGTAGGCAGCAATGACTAACGGTGCCTTCGCACTGGCGCCCGAGTCATCCGGCGTGAACCGCACTGGCGCGCTCAATCTATATCGTCCACCGCGCAGGAAAATCGTGACCCCATCCTGCACTGGCGCCGAATTCTTCTCACGGGCCTGGCGCGCTGCCTTCAAGGCCGCAGGCAAGGTCGCCAATGGGCCATCCTGGGCATTTGAAGCGGGACTGGCGAGTTGGCCAGACCATTGGTCGTTGCCGTTCGTGGCCACGTAAAGGGTGAAGGGTCTGGCGTCGAGTCGCGGCGAAGCGATCAAGAGTGCGGCAAAAAGAAAGGAATGGGTAAGTTTCATTGTATCAGTTCCACCGCGTCCCACCTTTTACTGAGGATGCAGGGCCGGTTAAGGAGCAGTGGGAATCGGGATGATCACCGTGTCCCGCCCTTCGTTTTGAGTTGAAGAACGACTTCCGGGAAAGGTCAGGGACGCGGTGGGACGCGGTGGAACGCGTCCCTACCGCTAGGAAAAGGCGTTTCTACTCGTAGCAATCGGGCACGAAAGTCTGCTCCTGAATTGGAGGCCGGATGTAGCCCGTGTCCGCCTGTCGCGGAGGCAGCTTGATCGGTTTCGGCGTTAGATCTTTGAAGGGAATCAAACTGAGCAGGTGCCGGATGCAATTGATCCGCGCGCGCTTCTTGTTGTCCGCGTTGACCACGTACCACGGCGCTTGCTTGATGTCGGTGTAGGCCATCATTTCGTCCTTGGCCTTCGAGTAGTCTTGCCATTTCGCCCGCGACTCCAGGTCCATGGGACTCAGCTTCCATCGCTTCGTTGGATCGTGGATGCGGGCTTGGAACCGGCGCTCCTGTTCTTCGTCGCTCACCGAGAACCAGTATTTGATGAGCAGAATTCCGGAACGCACCAACATGCGCTCGAATTCCGGGCACGAGTGCAGGAATTCGCGTACAGCTTCCTCGCTGCAGAAGCCCATCACTCGCTCGACGCCGGATCGATTGTACCAACTCCGGTCAAACAGCACCATCTCGCCCGCCGCGGGCAAGTGCGCCACATATCGTTGAAAGTACCATTGCGTTTTTTCGCGTTCCGTCGGCGTCCCCAAAGCCACGACCCGGCAAATGCGCGGGTTCATGCGCTGGGTAATGCGCTTGATAACGCCGCCCTTGCCCGCCGCGTCTCGGCCCTCGAAAATCACCACGACTTTCAATCCCTTGTGTTTGATCCACTCCTGAAGTTTGACCAGTTCGACCTGGAGCCGGCTCAGTTCTTTGTTATAGACCTTGTTCTTGAGCTTCTTGTCTTTGTTTTTCTTCTTCTTTTTGCTCTTCTTGTCTTCGTTCTTCTGCTTCTTTTGCGCCGACTTTTTGCCGGGAATCGGGACCGAGATCGCTCTGGAGGGAGTCGGAAGTTCCAAAGTCTTGATCGACCCGTCCGGGTCCGTCGAGTTGGTGTTCTCTTTAGCCATAGATCGCTCCTGTACGGTTTGGGGGATTGTTTGTGTGCAGACGATTCTTCAACGCATGTCAGTCGCTGGCCGCTGTCCGTTCGTACCTAGCCCCACCAGGTCCAGTCGTTCGAACGTCAATGAATTGGCCGCGCGATGCAGATTACCAGGGACTAAAGGTTTGTCACGTCGCAAGCCCAAGAAAATCCCGCCTGCGATCCGGCCTTAGCCACTGTCGGTACACCTACTCGCGAATGAAGTGTTCGACCAACCGTTTTTTGCCAATCGCTGGCGCTTTATTGCCCATCACTTGGCCTTCTCGAACTTCAACACCGCCGAGTTGATGCAGTACCGGAGTCCGGTCGGCTTCGGACCGTCCTCGAACACGTGCCCGAGGTGCGAGTCGCAACGGGCGCAATGAACTTCCGTGCGGCGCATGAACAGCGTATTGTCTTCCTCCACGCCGACGTTGTCCTTCGCCAGCGGCTCGTAAAAGCTCGGCCAGCCCGTGCCGGATTCAAACTTTGTTTTCGAGCTGAACAATTCCAGATCGCACGCGACGCACCGATACACTCCGTCCTCGTGGTTGTTCCAGTATTGGCCCGTGAAGGCGCGCTCGGTGCCTTTCTGCCGGGCGATCCGGTGTTGCTCCGGCGTGAGCAGTTTTCGCCATTCGGCGTCGGTTTTGGTGATCTTTTGGATGGGCATATTCGTCTTCGTCGTCTTGGCAACCGCGTCCGTGGAGGCGGGCGGCGGTTTGGCGGGAGGTTTGTCGGCGCTTTGCGATTGGTCGCAAGCCGTCAAAAGCGCGGCCAGCGGCAATCCGATCAACCATTCTCTCGTTGTCATAAGTCAGCGCAAATGGATCGAACAGGCGATGGAATGGTTGCCCCGAGTTTGAATTGTGGCAAGGCGGAAGAACGGGGCCGCGGCGATGGCAGTACTCTTGGCTCGTCTAGAAGCTTCTCCTGTGATTCATTACTCAAACCCGATCGCGCGAATCGGATTGCTTTTGTATTGATGAATCTGAGAAGAGATGCCCAACCGCTGATTTCGCGGATACCGCGGACAGTAAAACGTTGTGAGTCAAATCCATCTCAAGTTAATAAATCCGCGCTATCCGCGTCATCCGCGGTCCAACTCGCCGCCTTTTCTAGCCACGATGAAAGGATCTCCCATGTCCGCAACGCACGACCGCAAACGCCGTAACTTCCTGAAAACAACGTCGGCAGGCGCAGCCCTGCTGGCAATGACGAAGGCGCTGACGAACTGGACCTGCTCAGGCGCGGGGGGCGCAACACCGAGTGCGCGCAGAAGCTTCGAAGCCGCCACTCGCACTTTGGCCGAACTGGAGGCGAAAGGAGGCAACTTCCTCAATGTGCCAAAACCAGATGGTGAATTTCTCCGCTTGCTGATCCAGGCCACGCGCGCGAAAAGCATCCTGGAACTGGGCACGTCCCACGGCTATTCCGCGATTTGGATCAGTCTTGGCCTGGAGGAAACCGATGGCAAAATGACCACGGTTGAGATCCTGTCCGAACGCATCGAACTGGCCAAGAAACACCTCGCCCAGGCGGGTCTTGCTCATCGCGTCACGTTCAAGGAAGGCGACGCGCACAAGATCGTTCCCACGCTCGAAGGGCCGTTCGATTTCGTGTTCCTGGACGCGGACAAGGACGGTTTGATGGATTACTTCCAGAAGCTTTATCCGAAGAAGATTCTGCCCGGCGGCCTCCTCGCCGTTCACAACGCCATTTCGAGGAAAGAGGCGATGAAGGGTTATCTCGAAATGATCCGGCAGCACCCGGACTTCGATTCCGTGATTGTGAGCCTGACGATGGAGGACGGCTTCTCCTTGAGTTATCGCAAGCGCGCGTAGTCCGGGGCGGGCGGAGAAATCACCCGAGAAACCGCAGTTCTGCCCACGAAATACACCGAATACAAAAAGGAGATGGAGTTGAATTCTGAGATGCGCTTACCGGATGGGTGCGCATCGTTTCCTTGATAACTCCCTTTCGTGGGAATTAGTGGAATTCCGTCTCTGCCGCGCTCCGGCATCCTTCGTACTACAGAACATAGAGACTACTCTTTCGCGATTGCAGCGCGCCGGATCATCTCCGTGTTTCCGTCCTGACGCTTCCCAGCGACGGTGTGAAGGTGCGAATCGAAATCCGGGAAACGCAAAAGAATGTTGTCGAAGGTTCCCTTCTCCAGCATGTAAAGGTCGCAATACTCGGCCGCCCGCGCGCTCGCGGTTCGACGCTGATGAAAGAGCAACGCCATTTCTCCGAAGAAATCTCCGGCACCCAGCGTCGCATATACGGTCTTGCCATCCGCAGACACGATTTCCACTCTGCCCCGGCTGATGAAATACATTTCGGACCCCGGCTCGCCGGCGCGCATGATGTAATCTCCGGGAGTAAAAATCACCGGCCGCATTTCCATGGCGACGGCCCGGATGAAATCTTCGCTCGCGCCCTTGAACAGCGGAACTTTTTCGATGATTTCCCGATTCAGGAACATCGAGACTTCGGCTCGGAGACTCGGAGGAAGGCCGGCGATGGCTGCCGATTCGTCGTAGCCCAGGCGCTTTTCCCAAAGGTAGGCGTTGTAATCAAGGATGCGCTGCTGGAGGTCGGAGGGGATGTTCCGGTAGCGCATGAACGCGGAGAGTTTCTCGACCATCTCGCGGTAACGAACCTTGGCCGGATCGATGTTCGCCAGAATCGTGGCGACGTTGGCGATGACATAGCTGTAAACGCCCGCACCAAGGATCATGAGCGCCATGGCGTAAAGCATCTGCGGCGAGGTGGTCGGCGTGATGTCGCCATACCCCACGGTTGCCAGCGTGGTGATGCTGTAGTAAATCGCCCGGACGTAATGCGTGGTCTTGTCGAACTCCGGAGGCAGCCCCCGCAACGCCAGCCACCCGCACGCGGCACAGTGCGTCAGAAGCATCAGCCAGTACATGAAGAACAGCAAACGGAGGAAGTTCGCACTCTGCACTGCCCTCTGTCGCCAATAGTGCATCGTCTGGCCCACGCGCGCCAACTTGAGCAATCGCAGGAGCTGGAGCGGCGCCGGCACGGGCAGGACTCGAAACGGGATCGCCGCCAGCAAATCGGCGATCAACCACCATTTGCTGTAGGGAACCGGCATGGTCTGGCCCCGCGCCAGCGAAATGCCCGGGAGCCATCCCGCATAACGAAGGTGCAGCAGCAGGTCGATGACGTACACCGCTGTGATGAGCCAATCCAGGCACTCCAACAGCAGACCGGGTGGATAATGGAGGACAAGCCGAGTCGGGATCTCGACAACGGACAGGGTGGCGCAAACGGCAATCACCCAGCTCCACTTCTCATTCACCGGATGCTTCCGTCGCATATTCTGATTCCAGATTCTCGTGGGCGGTTTGAGGTTGGCCAGGAGGTCGCACGACTTCCAACGCTGTGCCCACCGCCGTGTTATTTCTATGACAAGCGCGGCCCGGAGCCAATCCGAAAAGCGACGAAGTTTCCCGTGTCTGAAAGAACGATTTTGGGCTAGAGTTTTCAAAATATGCTTTGCGCGAGCGTTAAACCCTAGCTCCATTTATCCCCATGAAAGTGAACACAATCATTCTTCTGCTGTTTACGGCTTGCTGCTGCCCAGCCTCTTCTCTGCTCAGCGGCGAGCAACTTCCAGCCAATCCTCTCCGCACTCCCGAAGGCTGGAAATCGGCGGCGCCTCGTGCAGAGATCAGTCCTTCCTTCGACCACAAACTCGGTGGAGGCCGCGATGGGAAAGGCATGCTGACCATCCAGCACGACGCGCGCGCGGGACTGGACGGATATTGGACCAAAACCTTCCCCGTCCAGGGCGGTCATTACTACCGGTTCCAAGCGTTCCGAAAGGCGCAAAACGTCGCGGCCCCACGACGCAGCGCACTGGTGCGCTTGCTCTGGCAGGACGACGCGGGCAAGCCGGTTCTCCGGGACGAAGCGCCGCAGCCAGCCGGCGCTGGTGGCGGAAACAGGACGACCCGTGACGCGCCGGCGAACGCGCTCGTGCTCTCCCGATACGTCACGAACTTTCTCCATGGCTTCACGCCCACGGCGGAAGCGGAGCATCCGATGGACAAAGGCATCGATTCGGACGGCTGGACGGAAGTCTCGGACGCTTACCGCGCGCCGCTGAAGGCGACCCGCGCCGTGGTCGAACTCCACTTGCAATGGGCGCCGTTGGGCCGGATTGAATGGAGCGGAGTGTCGTTCAAAGAGACCTCCACTCCGGTCGGCCGCAGAGTCCGGCTGGCCACCGTTCATTTCCAGCCAAAGGCCGGCAAGACGCCCGCCGACAAATGCCGCCTGTTTGCGCCGTTTATCGAAGAGGCCGCCCAACGAAAGGCCGATCTCGTGGTCTTGCCGGAAACGCTCACCTACTACGGAACAGGTCGGAGTTTCGCGGACTGTTCCGAACCGATCCCCGGGCCTTCGACCGATTACTTTGGTGCGCTGGCGAAGAAGCATAATCTTTACATCGTGGCGGGCCTCGTGGAGCGGGATCATCATCTTGTTTACAACGTCGCCGTCCTTCTCGGACCCGACGGCAAAGTCGCGGGCAAGTATCGGAAAGTCTGCTTGCCGCGAGGGGAGATTGCGGCCGGCATTGCGCCCGGCAAGGATTATCCGGTGTTCGACACGCGTTTCGGCAAGGTGGGGATGATGGTTTGTTACGATGGATTTTTCCCGGAAGTCGCCCGCGAACTGAGCAACCGCGGCGCCGAGGTGATCGCCTGGCCGGTGTGGGGGTGCAATCCAGGACTGGCCAGCGCCCGCGCCTGCGAGAACCACGTCTATCTCGTCAGCAGCACGTACGAGGACATTTCTCGCGATTGGATGCTGAGCGCGATCTGGGATCACGAAGGCCGGCCAATGGAAAGAGCCGAAAAATGGGGCACAGTCGTAGTCGCGGAAGTGGATTTGGATCAGCGTTTGCACTGGCCGAGCCTGGGCGATTTCAAGGCGGACCTGCTGCGCCATCGGCCGCTGACAGCAGAGGAGCCGGAGGCAATGGCTCAACCCGCCGCGTCACGCAAGATTGAAGCACCGCGCAGAACAGCGCGTTGAGGTGCTGTTCCATCGCCCCTCAACACGGGGTGCGAAAAAGAGATCGATTTGTCTTTGTGTAAACACCGGCGGTTTCTACAGAAGGTAACGAAGCCAACGAAGTCTTTGTTCTCTTTGTTGCCTTTTGTGAAAGAATGAGAACTCCCACCACCACATTGACCACCGCCCAGCAAGCGCGCCTCGACATTCGCGCGGGCCGGCACAAGGGCCTGACGCGCGGCCTGGCCATGGGCTACGTCCAATGTAACCTGGTCATCCTTCGCAAAACGTTTGCCTTCGACTTTCTCCTTTATTGCCAGCGCAATCAGCGCGCCTGCCCGGTGCTGGAAGTCACGGATCCGGGTGATCCTGAACCGCGCCTGACCGCTCCCGGAGCGGACCTTCGCAGCGATTTGCCGCTTTACGCCGTGTATCGCGACGGACGCCGCGTCCAGGATGAGACAAAGATTTCACACTTGTGGGAGCCGGATTTCGTGTCCTTTCTGATCGGGTCCGGGATCACGTTTGACGAAGCGT
>JACPRI010000322.1 GCA_016190065.1 Verrucomicrobiota bacterium | reverse complement strand
GCGCGGCCAAGGTCGATCCGATGGAGGCTTTGCGTTATGAATAAAAAACGAACATCGAACATTCAACACTCAACGCTCAACCTTCAATGACGGAAGCAACGCGATCCGTTGAGCGTTGGGAGTTGAATGTTGAGCGTTGAATGTTTTCTGAAAATTATGAACGACTTAAAATTCGCCTTCCGCCAACTGCTGAAGAATCCCGGCTTCACCACCGTGGCCGTGCTCACGCTCGCGCTAGGCGTCGGCGGGAGCACCGCGGTCTTTAGCCTCATCCACACGGTCATCCTGCAGCCGCTTCCATTTCCGGATCCGGAGCGGCTCGTTCTGGTCTGGACAACACTCGCGGATGGTCGCACGACGCGGTCGGCTTATGGGAGTTACGCGGATTGGAAAGAGCAATGCGCGGCCTTCGAAGACCTCGCAATTTATGATGGGTTTACTTGCCTCCTCACCGGAACTGAGGCGTCGGAAAAAATCAGCGCCACGCGGACTTCAGCCAACTTCTTTTCCATCCTGCGCGCGTCGCCGGTTCTAGGGCGAACGTTTACCGAGGAAGACGGCAATCAACGCGCGCGGCTCGTGGTCGTGAGCCATGGTCTTTGGCAACGCCGGTTCGCCGGCGATCCCAACGTCGTGGGACGAACCATCGGGATCGACGGGCAGACCGCGGTGATCGCCGGCGTCCTGCCGGAACACTTCGATTTTTTCGGAGATTCTGAGCTGTGGCAGTTGCAGCCGCCTGAACAGCCCGCCCCGCGCGGCGCCGGCCCGTGGTTTGTACTCGGGCGACTGAAAGAGGGAAAGAACCTGGGTCAGGCGCAAGCAGAATTGCAGAGCGTTGCGGCGCGGCTGGCGCAAGCGTATCCGGGCACCAATCGAGATCTGAGCGCGCGAATGGTTCCGTTGGCCGAAGCCATTACGGGACCCAATCTGCGGCTCGCCTTGTGGATTCTGTTCGGCGCCGTCGCTTGCGTGCTGCTGATCGGGTGTTCGAATCTGGCGAATCTGCTGCTCGTTCGAGGTGTGGCGCGACGACGAGAACTGGCGACGCGGCTGGCGCTCGGGGCCAGTCCATTGCGCGTGGCTCGGCAATTGATCGTCGAATGCCTGCCCATTGGGTTGATCGGGGGACTTGCAGGTGTGGCGCTGGCTCGCGTGCTCATCCAAGTGGTGCGCGCTCTCGCGGGAACGAGAATCCCGCGCCTCGCCGAGGCCGGGCTTGACCCCGTGGTGCTGGGCTTCGCCCTTGCTTTGACGGTCCTGGCAACGTTGCTCTTCGCGATCATTCCCGGCCTGCAAGCCCGGCGTCTCGATGTCAACGAGTCGTTGAAGGAGGGGGCGCGGGGCACCGGTGGTTTGAGGGAGAAGTCGCTGCGGCATGCTTTGCTGGTGGGCCAAGTGGCGCTGGCGTTCACGTTGTTGTTCGGCGCCGGATTGCTCCTGCGCAGCTTTCAGTCCGTTCGCGCGATGGATCTCGGCTTCGACGCCGAGCGTCTGTTTTGCGTGGGGATCCGATTCCCGCAAACGAAAAGTCGCGACGAAGCGGTGATGTTCTATGGCGAACTGACCCGGCGGCTCGAAGCTCTGCCGGGAGTTGAAGGGGTGGGGTTGATCGAGGATGCTTTCGGCGGGGGCAATGCCGCCGGGAGAATCACAATCGAGGAGGGCGCGACGCCAGCCTCACAAGTCGAATTGGGGCTGGTGCGGAGCGACTCGATTACTCCTTCGTGGTTTCAGGCCGTAGGCGCGCCGTTGCTGCGAGGACGCGCGTTCGACGAAAGCGACCGCGCGGGCGCGCTTCCGGTCGTCATCATCAACGAAACCATGGCCCGGCGCCTTTGGCCGGGACAGGACCCGGTGGGCAAGCGATTCAAGTTTGGTCTTCCCGAATCGCGACAGCCTTGGTTGACGATCATCGGCCTCGCGCGAGATATGCGGCGGGAGCGTCTGGAGAGAGCACCGATCGCGCAAGTTTTCCTTCCGGTGGCGCAGCGACCGTCCCTCCACATGGAGTTGCACGTCAAAACGCGAGTGCCTCCGCTCGCCCTGGCTGAATCGGTCCGGCGGGAGAGCTACGCCATCGACAAAAGCGTGGCAGTTTACGGCGGTGGCACGATGGAAAAGCGAATTGGCGCTTCGTTGTTCGAACGGAAGTTTCAAGCCTCGTTGTTGGCCGCATTCTCCGGCGTTGCTCTTCTCCTGGCCGCGATTGGAACGTACGGCATCGTCCACTTTTCCGTCCAGCAACGGACGCGCGAGATCGGGGTGCGAATGGCCTTGGGCGCGCAACAGCTCGACGTGCTTTCGATCGTCATGAGCGAGGGACTGAAGCTGATCCTGATCGGCGTGGGCCTGGGCGTCGCGCTCGCGTTGTCCATCGCGCGTTTGATGCAGCGCTTGCTCTTTGAAGTCAACCCCACCGATCCGCTCACGTTCGCCGCCGTTGCTCTGTTGCTCGGCGGCATTGCGCTGTTCGCCTGCTGGCTGCCCGCGCGCCGCGCGGCCAAGATCCACCCGATGGAAGCGCTGAGAAATGAGTGAATCGTTGAATCGTTACAAAGCGAGGAAATGGCGACGGGACTCGAACACCGCATGTTGCAAACCTCAGGACGATTTCTGGATTGAAAGGGATGTTCAACGGGGACGGAATGCAAAACAAAGTTTGGTTGCAATCGTCGGGGCGATGACTCTGCAGCCACGGCGCATTTCGGGCTGATGCCGTTGGCGAAAACTCGGCAGGACGGAACGCCGCCGCGGCCGGTTCAATTAGCGCGCTTGACGTGAAACCGCATCTCGTGAGTAAGTGCGTCAGTGACCGTGAGCCAAAAACAAATCAAACAAATGTGGGTGACAATATGAAAATATTAATCGCATGGGCATTGATGGGCGGCGTATTCGCAATTGGCGGGATGGCTGCGGATAAGCCGCTTCCCTGGCCCCAGTTCCGCGGTCCGAACGGATCGGGCATCGCGGAGGGCCAGAAGCCGCCCGTGGAATTCGGTCCGGACAAGAACGTGAAATGGAAGGTGCCGGCGCCGAGCGGCCTCTCTTCCCCGATCATCGCCGGCGATAAATTGGTGATCACGGCTTTCGACGACGGGAAACTTTACACCATCGCGTACAGCCGCGCCGACGGCAAAGAGTCATGGCGGGCGGAGGCTCCGGCAAAAGAGTTCGAGCGGTATCACAAGACCGAAGGAAGTCCGGCCTCTTCCACTTCTGCGACGGACGGCGAGCGGATCGTGTCGTACTTCGGTTCGTGCGGGCTGGTCTGCTACGATCTTTTGGGGAAACAACTTTGGAAGTTCGAGCTGCCGCCGGCGGCCACGGCGGGGGATTTCGGCAGCGGCGTATCGCCGATCCTCGTGGACGGCACCGTCGTGCTCGTCCGGGACGAGATGAAGGATCCAAAAATCCTGGCACTCGATGCCGCCACCGGCTCGCTCAAGTGGGAGACCAAGCGGCTCTCCCGCGCCTCATACTGCACGCCGGTCGTGTGGGACACTCCGGCCGGCAAGCAGCTTGTGGCCGCCGGGCACGCGCGGATGGTCGGTTACGAACTGAAGACGGGCGCGGAGAAGTGGTCCGTCACCGGCATCCCGTCCGCGTGCTGCTCCTCGCCGGTCACCGCCGATGGCACTCTCTTCTTTGCCGGCGGGTCCACGGGACCGGAAGACACGGAGATGCAGATGCCGCCCTTCGATTCGATGCTCAAGGATCTGGACACGGACAAGGACGGTGCGCTCTCCCGAGCGGAAGCCGAGAAAGCCTTCGAAGGCTTTTTCGACAATCAGGACGCGAACAAAGACGGGAAAATCACTCGCGACGAGTGGGACGCGATCATGAAGTTCATGTCCGAGGGGAAGAACACCGCCTTCGCGCTCAAAGCCGGCGGGACCGGCGACGTAACGACTTCGCACGTGCTCTGGAAGAAGACGAAAGGTCTGCCTTATGTCGCGTCGGCGATAGTGTACCGGGGGCAATACGTGATGGTGAAGGACGGCGGGATCGTGACGTCCTACGACGCGAAGACGGGCGCGGAAGTCTTCCAGGAACGAGTCGGCGAGTCCGGCAGTTACTACGCGTCGCCGGTCGCGGCCAACGGGCATATTTATTTCACCTCCCTGGATGGCGGCGCCGTGACGGTCCTCAAAGCGGGATCGGCCAAACCAGAGCTCGCGGCCAAAAACCCGAAACTTGGCGAGCGCACCGCGGCCACGCCGGCGATCGCGGATGATGTCCTGTTCATCCGGACCGACAAACACATTTACGCTTTCGCCGAGCGAAAGTGATCCAAAGCAAAGGAGACAACGATGAGTGTCAAAGCCATTCCTGCCGGATACCACACCGTCACGCCTTATCTGGCGATCAAGAATGCCGTTCAGGCGTTGGAGTTTTACAAGAAGGCATTCGGAGCGACTGAAACCGTCAAACTATTGATGCCGGACGGACGCCTCGGCCACGCGGAAATCCGCCTCGGCGATTCGGTGATCATGATGGCGGATGAATTCCCGGAATACGGCGGCAAGTCCCCGGAAACGCTGGGTGGGTCGCCGGTCAGCATCCATCTGTATGTGGAGGACGTGGACGCGTTCTTCAAAAAAGCGCTGGCGGCGGGCGCCAAAGAACGAAAGCCGATTATGGATCAGTTTTACGGCGACCGCTCCGGCCAGCTTGAAGATCCCTTCGGTCATCTCTGGTGGGTGGCCACGCATAAAGAGGACGTCGCGCCGGAGGAGATGCAAAAGCGCGTGCAAGCGATGTTCGCGGGGAAGAAGTAATCCTGCCCGGCGGAAGTCTGTCAGGCAGGCTTCTCCGAATAAACAGACTGGACCAGGCCGCGAATATATCCGAGAGCGAAGAGACGTCCGATGGTGGAGTAAACCGGGGCGATCATTGCTGTCCCCGTCCATCGTGGGCACGTGGCCGGGGCGGCCAGACACCATCGAACTGGTTATTGAACCTATTTAACTCATTTAACGATTTACCTGCTCACGATATTCCTCGCGTCGAATCACGCCGGCCCATGTGGCGCGACGCCGGGCTTATTCGGGAGCAAACTCCAGAGCCGGTCGTTGGATCGCTCTTCGTTCCATTCGTCCGTTTTCCGGAAGAAGTATCGCTCGATGTCCCACTGGCGCTTGCGCATGCCTTCCTTGATGGCTTCCTCGTTCAATTCCATGCCGAAGCCGGGACCGTCCGGCACCTGGATGAATCCGTCTTTGAAGAACGGCTTGGGCACGCCGTTGACCAAATCTTCGTACCAGGGTGTATCGACGTCATGGTGCTCCATCACCAAAAAGTTTTCGGTGGCTGCGGCGCAATGGATCGAACCGAACAAACCGACCGGCGAGCCGGCCATGTGCATGGCCATAGCAATGGCGTGTTCCATCGCCAGATCGCCGATCTTTTTCGTTTCGAGCAAGCCGCCGGAACTCATCATGTCGGGATGACAAAT
>JACPRI010000326.1 GCA_016190065.1 Verrucomicrobiota bacterium | reverse complement strand
TCGGCGGAATACAATTCCGCGATACGGCGGATTACAAATCCGCGCTACGCTACACAGGCCCGGCGCAACTGCGCCCTATCCGCCCAGCCCGGTCATCCGCGAAGTCAAGTGGGCGCCGAAAGAGAGCATCGTGCGGCGGGCGCGTGGCGGCGACAACTGGCCGATGACGTGGGGCGATGAGGATTCGCTTTACACGGCTTACGGCGACGGACGCGGTTTTGAGCCGTTCGTGCCGGAGAAGTTGAGCATGGGCCTCGCGACGGTCGCGGGAACGCCTCCGAACTTTACGGGCACCAACCTGCGCTCCGCCAGCGCCGAGGCGAAAGGCGAGGGCCAGGCCGGACGCAAAGCCAGCGGCATTCTCATGGTGGACGGCGTGCTTTATCTGTGGGTGCGGAACGTTGGCAATTCGCAGCTCGCCTGGTCCGCGGATCACGGCGCCACCTGGACATGGAGCGATTGGAAGTTCACGACTAGTTTCGGTTGTCCGACCTTTCTCAATTTCGGCCGCAATTACGCCGGCGCGCGCGACGATTTCGTCTATGTCTATTCGCACGATTCGGACAGCGCCTACACGCCGGCCGATCGCATGGTGCTGGCGCGAGTGCCGAAGAACAGAATCCGTGAGCGCGGGGCTTATGAGTTCCTTCAGGGCGTGAACAAAGAGAACGAGCCGTCGTGGACTCGCAACATCGAGGCGCGCGGCTCGGTGTTTGATCACCCTCAGAACTGTTACCGATCCGGAGTCACCTTTAACACGGCGCTCAAGCGCTACCTGTGGTGTCAGATTCTCCCCGCGAGCACGCATCCACAGGGCACGCGCTTTCAGGGCGGCTTTGGCATCTATGACGCGCCGGAGCCATGGGGCCCCTGGACGACCGCATTTTTCGCTCCGACCTGGGACGTCGGTCCCGGAGAATGCGCCAGCTTTCCGACAAAGTGGATGAGTGCAGACGGCACCGTGCTCCACCTCGTCTTTTCCGGCGACGATTGCTTTTCAGTGCGCCAGGCGACACTAGGACTCGCTCCGCAAAAAGCTCCCTGAGATCTCACTGACTCCTCGGCCTCGACAAGCAAGTTTCAATTACTGTGGCGCCACGGCCACGACACACAGCGGTGCGGCAGCACCGTCACTACCGGCGAGAACTCTTCACTCCAATCGCCAAAGTTGCTCACAAGCTGCGATCAAATTTAACCCATTTAACGCTTTTAACGATTTAACCTTGTAACGTTTGAACGATTCTGGTCGCGGCTCCGCTTGTCCTGGCCACTGCCGTGTTGCGCGAGCGGTACGTCCTGGCTAAAACTGCGGCATGAAATCCACTGATCATACTTCTCAGCCCTGCACGAACTTTCAGATCAACCGCCGCCAGTTTCTCCAGACGACCGCCGCGGCAACGGCCATGGCCGCTATGCCCGCGCTGGGCGCCGACGCGCTCGATCTCGTTCACGGAAAACCCAAGCGCGTCGGACTGATCGGCGCGGGTTGGTACGGCAAGAGCGATCTCTGGCGTCTTGTCCAGGTCGCGCCCGTCGAGATCATTTCCATCTGTGATCCCGACAAGAACATGCTCGCCGAAGCCGTCGAGATCGCCAGCCAGCGGCAAAAGTCGAAGAAGAAGCCGCGCACCTACCCCGATTACCGCGAGATGCTCAAGGAAAAAGACCTTGACCTCGTGCTCATCGGCTCGCCCGACCACTGGCACGCGCTGCACTGCATCGCGGCGATCGAGGCCGGTGCCGACGTTTACTGTCAGAAACCGATTAGCCGCGACGTGCGCGAAGGCGAAGCGATGCTTGATGCCGCGCGCAAACACAAGCGCGTCGTCCAGATCGGCACCCAGCGCAAAAGCACGCCGCACTTGATCGACGCCAAGAAACAAGTCGTCGAAGCCGGCTTGCTCGGGAAAATCGGCCACGTCGATATGTGCTGTTACTTCCACATGCGCGCCAACGGCAATCCGCCCGTCGAACCCGTGCCTGCCCATCTCGATTACGAAATGTGGACCGGCCCGGCGCCGTTTCGCCCTTACGACAGCCTACCGCACCTGCGTTGGTGGCGCACTTTCACGGAATACGGCAACGGCATCGTGGGCGACATGTGCGTGCACATGTTCGACACCGCGCGTTGGATGCTTGGCCTCGGCTGGCCCAAACGCATCACGTCGGCCGGCGGCATCTACGTGCAGAAGGAAGGCAAGTCGAACATTTCGGACACGCAGACCGCCACGTTCGAATACGACCATTTCAACTGCGCGTGGCAGCATCGCACCTGGGGCACGCCGCCCGATCCGGATTATCCCTGGGCGCTGTTCATTTACGGCGAGAAAGGCACGCTCAAGGCCAGCACCATGCGCGCGGATTTCATCCCGCTCGACAAAAGCGCCAAGCCCATTCACTTCGACTGCTTTTACGAGCGCGAGAAATATCCCGAAGACGTGACCGAGAAGGCCATCGAACTCAACGCCGCGCCCGCCACGCGCCGCCATATGCTTGATTTCCTGGCGGCCGTCGAGAAACGCAGTCGCCCCGTCGCCGACATTGAGGAAGGCCACATTTCCACGGCAAGCTGTATTCTGGCGAACATCGCCATGGATCTCGGGCGCCCGGTGGTTTATGACCCGAAGAAACGCATCGTGGTAAACGACCGCGAAGCCACGAAACGCCTCCGCCGCGAGTATCGGAAGCCTTGGCGGCATCCTGGAACGGCGTGAACGCACCTTGCCGGAGTGTGCTACTTGGGAACGGGCTTATCATGGAAATCGACTGATCCTCAACATCAACGGCGTACATGCAATTTGTTCCGTACGCCTATGCTACGAATTCGACATGAAGAATCCTTTTCCAGGCATGAACCCGTGGCTGGAGGAATATTGGCGAGATGTTCCTCTCGCCGTTGAACAAAACGGAATTCGAATACCGCGTGCGCTGGGAACGCAAGCGCAAGGAAAACCTCGCGGCGGGTGGCGGGTCTAAGTTTTGTGGAGATCGATCTGGTGCGGGCCGGCTCGTGGACGCTGCCCGATCACGACGGCCAGTTGCGGCTACCCAGCGAACGGGTCAGCCATGTCGTTTGCGTCACCCGAAGCGGCGTGCGTTGGCGGCACGAGTTCTATGTGTGTCCGCTGCGCGAATGGCTCCCGGTCATCCGCGTTCCGCTGCGCCGCGGCGAGCGCGATGCCGCCCTGGACCTGCAGGAACTTGTGAACCAAAGCTACGAACGCGGACGATACGGTCGAAAAATCGATTACACCCAACCACCCGACCCGCCGATGCCGCCGGAAGATTGGACCTGGGCGCAAGGCATTCTGGCGGCAGGACGATGAGCCCGTCCCTGACTTTACTCTGCGATCGAAAGGAGCCATCTGGGACGCGGTGGAACGCGTCCTTACCGGTTCAGAGGAGAGAATTCAGAGCGTTTCGCGGTATCGCTTCCATTGCTTCTCCAATTCGTCCATGAAGCGAATGAATTCCGGGTCTTGGCGCAGCGAATCGAGGTTGGGATCGCGTTGAAACCAGACGTAGTTTGGAAAACCGTCTTCGGCCGTCTGGCGAAGCCATTTCATCGCCGGCCCAGGTTCATTCAGGAGCGCGTAGGCGGTGGCGATGTTGTAGGTGGTGTGATGAAAGTGGGCGAAGTTCTTTCCCTTCTCCTGCGCCTGGGCGATCTTTTTCAAGGCTTCGGTTTTCTCGCCGGCATCGGCGAAGAGCACGGCCTGCATGCTGGCCATGAGACCACCCGGATCGGGGCGCCCGGAGTTCAGGTAATTGTTGACCACGGACCAGGCTTCTTTGGTCTGCCGGAGATGTTGGTAGGCCGAGGCGAGTCTGTCCTCGCCGATGGGCGCCGGGTAGTCGGGAGGGAAATTGGTCATGTAAAACAAGGCCTTCGCATAGTTGGTCTGATACAGATAACAGGCGCCAATCTCAGCTCGAATCTGGCGATTGCTGGGATTCAAAGCCCGCGCCCTTTCGAGGTCGGCCAGCGCTCGATCCACCAACCCCACATGCCAATAC
>JACPRI010000325.1 GCA_016190065.1 Verrucomicrobiota bacterium | reverse complement strand
CGCAGGGTCAGAACGGCGGTTTGGGATGGGCGGTGGTTCAGAGAGATGCTTTGCATCCCGATTGTAAGTACCGATTGTATTTACGTTGTACATACAATTCTTGATCAAAATGTTACGAATGCTTAACCGCATGGCAGTGGCGCGTGCGCTCCCCAGCCTTATGAAAGTGCTCATCCTGCGCTAACAGCTCCCTCCATTGCCGCCGTCGCAGCAGCGGCTGCTTTCAGTCGTGAGCTTGTAGTTTTGGCCTTTGGTCTCCTTGGGATGCCGCAGTCGCATGCCGGAACAATCGAACGGTTTTGCGTGTTCAAGGGCGACCTCAGCCAAAGGATCGAGGAACGCGAAATGACTCTTGTAAGGCTCTTTTTTGTAGAGCTGATAGGTCTTGTCGCAGACCGCGTAGCGCCGGCCTCGTTCCATCCGATGATTGTCGTCGTCCAGCACTTCTTTGAACGGGCCGAGATAAATCACAGCCTGGTTTCGCTCGTAACAAGGCCCTTGTTTTCCTTTGAAGGCCTGCACCGTGACCGATCGGAATTCAATTCCCTCCACCGTCCGCCAGGGTCTGTCGTCCCGCTTCAAAATCTGGAGGCCGTAAAAACCCGCCTCCGCAAAGGCGCTCAGGAATCCTTCCTCCGTGAAGGCGCCGGAGATGCAGCCGCTCCACAATTCAGGGTCGTCCTGCAAGCGTTCCGGAATGTCTTCGTCAGAGACAATGTCGGAGATCACCGCCCGGCCCCCGTTGCGCAGCACGCGAAAGATTTCATGGAAAAGCTGCCGTTTGGACTTCGGCTCCACCAGATTCAACACGCAATTCGAGATCACGACGTCGATGGTGTCGCTTCCCACCAACGGTTGTCGCAGGCGCAGTTCTTCCGCCCGTTCATCGGCCGCGAGAAACGAAGCCGCGTCCGTGATCGGATGTTTCTGAAGGTCGCTGTCCAGGAGCTCTAGGTCGAGAGCCAGGTCCTGAATGCGGCCTTTGCGGAACTCGACGTTGGAAAACCCCAGCCGCTCGGCGACCAGGGGTGCGTTGCGTCGCGCGATGGCCAGCATCTCGTCGGTCATATCGACGCCAATGACCTTGCCTTGCGGGCCGACGACCTGGGCGGCGATGAAGCAAATCTTTCCCGCCCCGCTTCCCAGGTCGAGGACCGTTTCACCGGAGCGGACGTACCGGCTCGGATCGCCGCAGCCATTATCTTTCTCGATCACTTCCGGGGGGATGGCGTCAAGAAAGCGTGTGTCGTAATCGATGGGACAGCACAGCGCGGCTTCCGGGGCCGCCGCCGCCGCGCGGTAACGTTGTTTCACGGCCTTTTCTTTGCTGGTCGCGTTCATAGCCTGAACCAATCTCAAGACCGAAAGGATTTCAAGAACGGGATGGAGCGGAGCTTAAGCCCGCGCCGCCCGGTTTGCATGCCTTTTCTCAGCCAGGACGGCCGCGCACACGTTGACAACTGCCAGCACTGTTTTCTCCCTCTTCCACGACGAAGGAATGGGAGGGTTGGGGAGAGGGTGATCCACTGGTGGTTTTGGCCAGAGTTGCTTGGATCAAATGCTCCTCTCCTCCCCGACCCTCCCCTCCACTTCATGGAGTGGAGGGAGTTTCGCTGCTTGCGATTTGGTGTCGGTGTCGAGATGCGGACCACGTGCTGGGGCGCACTTCCAATCACCCCTTCGTGCGTCACCTCACTTTGTCTCCTCTTTCGGAGCGCTTAGCTTCGCCGCCACTTTCAAGCGGAGCGCATTGAGCCGGATGAACCCGGTGGCGTCGTCCTGATTGTAGGACTTGGTCGGGTCCGCCTCCATGGTGGCGATGTTCGGGCTGTACAAGCTGACCGGCGATTTCCGCCCGGCGGTGATAAGGTTTCCCTTGTAAAGCTTGAGCCGCACCGTGCCGGTGACGTTCTTCTGGCTGTCGTTGACCAGCGCTTGCAACGCCAGCCGTTCCGGAGAAAACCAGTACCCGTAATACACCAGCTCTGCATACTTCGGGACCAGCGAATCGCGCAAATGCATCACTTCGCGATCCATCGTGAGGCTTTCCATCTGCCGGTGCGCGAAGTGAAGGATGGCGCCGCCGGGCGTTTCGTACACGCCCCGCGATTTCATCCCCACGTAACGGTTTTCAACGAGATCGACCCGCCCAATGCCGTGTTTGCCGCCCAGCCGGTTCAGCGTCTTCATCACGCCGAGCGGGTCGAGCGTCTTGCCGTTCACGGCCACGCAATTCCCGCGCTCGAAGTTCAGGGTCACGAACTCCGCCTTGTCGGGCGCGTCTTCGGGCGAGACGCTGAGCTTGTACATCTCTTTGTGCTCCGGAGCGGAAGCGTCCAGCCAGGGGTCCTCCAGGATGCCCGCTTCGAAGGAGATGTGGAGAAGGTTTCGATCCATCGAGTAGGGTTTCTTGGCCGTCGCCTGGACGGGAATCTTCTTCTCTTCACAATACCGGATCATTTCGGCCCGGCCAGGGAACTGTTCGCGGAAAGTGGCGTCCCGCCACGGCGCGATCACTTTGAGTTCCGGGGCCAGGGCGGCGGCGGTGAGTTCAAACCGGACCTGGTCGTTCCCTTTGCCGGTGGCGCCGTGGGCGATGCACTCGGCTTTCTCGCTGCGCGCGATTTCGACCATGCGCTTGGCGATGAGCGGGCGCGCGATGCTCGTTCCGAGGAAATATTGATTCTCGTACACGGCGCCGGCGCGGATCATGGGAAAGATGAAATCGCGGGCGAATTCTTCCTGGAGATCCTCGATAAAGATTTTCGAGGCGCCGGTTTTCAGGGCCTTCTTTTCGAGACCTTTGATCTCCTCGCTCTGGCCGATGTTGGCGCAGAAGGCGATGATCTCGGCGTCGTATTTCTCCCGAATCCAGGACAGGATCACCGACGTGTCCAGTCCGCCGGAATACGCTAGAACCACTTTCATAATCTCGTGACAAGCTGCGTCGAACGTTTTTGCGGTGGGGAATAAACGCGATAACCCTGCCGGAGGAAAGAAGATTATTGCTGGGACGTTTGGTTCGTGCTGTTCCCTGCCCTACATCTTCGAACACGCTCTAACGCAAGTTCGGTTTGGGTGGCGCCGGGACGTTTGCCCGTGGACCACGCCGTGCCGGATCTACCGCGCCGCCTTGAATCATCGGTTCCGACGACGCCATCAGCATGTGAGTCAGGCTGCGGCTCAGTTCGTCGGCTTCCAGGTGGCCGTCGCGGCTTGTGTCCCATTCGCCAAAGAAACGCTCGAAGACCGTTTCCCATTCGGCCGGCGAAATCATGGCGTTCCGGTCGAGATCAAAGCGACGAAACCATTGCGGCCCGAGCAAACCCTGCGGCCCCATGGACCTCGGTCTCGCCTGCATCGCGAAAGGCACGGGTGCCGGCATTTCGTGCGGCGGGCCAAACGCGGAGCCGATGCCGGCAACGATCTCGGTCTGGTTTAACGTTCCGTTGCGGTCCGTGTCCCAACGTTGAAACCATTGTCGAACCGACCGTTTGAAAGCATCGCCGGAAAACTTCGCGTCCGGTTTGACGCCCGCGTCTCGGAAAACCTGTTCTGCAAGCCTGCCGCCGGGTCCCAAAAACCGTGTCTCGCCGATCCGCGCCGGGCCTCCCCTTCCCGCGAACCTCCCTTCTGAGCGCCCGTCCAACTGCGCCACGATCGATTGCACTCGTGCTTTGAGCCATTGGGTCAGCGGCAAGTGGGCCCGCCCGCCAGGAACGGCTCGAAAAGCCAACTGCACTGGTTGACCCGCGGCACGCACCACGTGATTGACCGGTGGGAGAATGTTCGCGCCTCCACCCAGCACGGCGCTTTCAAATTGATCGAGGCTTGGGCGCGATTCGAGTGCGATGGGTTCCCGCACCACCACCCGGAGTTTTTCGACCTGCTCGAGGACGCGGTCCTCCCGGAACGCCAGTTCAAGGATGTCGTGCAGATGTTCCTTGTAAACATTGAACCAGCGTTCGTCCTTCAGAATCCACTCGATCACCCCGTTGTGCGAGGGCGAGGGATGGCGGATGCTCAGTTCGATCCCTTGTTGGCCGGAGGCTGATCCTAAAGAGAGATTCAAATCCCAGGGAACCCATACGATCTTTTTGGGAGGCGCGGGCTGGAACAGATAAAAATTGTGGCCCATGCTCAAGGCGCTGTCCATGTCTGCAATGGCCACGGTGACGGCCAGGAAGCGGAGGAATTGATCCACATCCATGAATTCGTTCACCCGGCTGCGAAAAGTTTCTTCGTCGGCTGAGGTCACCAGTTTGATGAACTGGATGAAGCGGCCGGCCTCCTCCGGCGTCGGCTCGGTCTTCGCTTCGTACGGTCGCCGGTAAGCGGACCAATCTTCGCCCAGGTATCGCAGCCCCGGCGCGACCTCCGGCTTGAGCAGAAGACCGTTTTTGGATCCGAATCGGTCTTCCAGGAATTTCCCGTCCACCTGCTCCACGACGGTATAGAGACCCACATACTGCCGGCTGTACACGCCCGGCACCGTCAGATAGACTTTGGCGAAGGCGGTTCGCGAACTGGCGACTCCGGCCGCGCGGAAGATATCATACGCCAGGGCTTCCCGAATCTGCGACGGATCCATGGCGTTGTTGTTCAGATTGATTTTGGTCAACCCGAGAAACTTCTGGCCTTCGACGAAACGGTTGAAATCAAGCTTGAACGGCCTCTTGAGCGAGCCCTGGTTGCTGTGAAAGGAGGAATGGCCCTTGAACCGCAGCCCCACGTTCTCAAACTTTTGCCCGGCCATCTCGACCCTGGCGGCGACATAGTTGAAGCCATCCTGGGCTGGATCAATCCGATTGGTGCGCGACGTGCCCGTGGCCACGACGGGTGGCGCTGCGACCCAGGGAACAAGCCGGGGAACCCCCGCAGGTCCGGGCCTCCGGAAAGCGGCTCGCGCCGGAACCATGGAACCCCAATCGGCCAGGCTGACCTCCAAATGAATCGTCCAGACGTTGGTCAGCCCAAAGAAGTCCGCCGGTTTCTTCGGCGCCTGAATCGGAGAGCCCGTGGGAATCGCATCGCCCGGAGCACCGCTGAGCGGAGCCACGGCTGTCAGTGCGATCACGAGGCTAAAGGCCGCGGCTTTGGCTCTGACCTGCGGACGCTTTCGTGATCCAGGCACAGCGCTCAACATACTCCTTTTGACACTCCATTCCAGAGTCTGTTCGAGGCGGCGGAGCGGAGGGCGCAAATCAGTTTTTGAACACCCGCTACGACCTATGATGGAGCCCCGGAGTGGCGGAAGGTACTAGCACACGGCGTGAGCCGTGGGCACAAACCGGACTAAGCCAAAGCCCCGGAGGCGCGGCAGAGATCACCATTGTTTCGCGCCGCCTTCGCCGGCTTGCGTCTCCAGGCTTGGAAGCTAGACTCTGGCGCAGTTATGAAGACACCTCTCCAGGAAATCGAAGAATCCATGAAGGTGGTGGACCTGCACCCGACGTTGGAGCAAGTCGCGAGCGCAGAGGGTCTGGACCGGAAAAAACTCAGCGTCGCTCTCAAGATGCACGACGACGAGCCCGACTTGTCGGCGCGCGAAGAGGTGATGATTCATGATGGAACCAAAGACGCCCTGTGGGGGGTTCCTTCGCTGCGGGCGCTTTTTCGCGGTGAAAAACACCCCCCGGAAATGGAGGATGAGCCGCCGCCGGCGTACATGCCTTTGTTTATGTTCATTGAAACGCACGTCGTGACGTTTTGTAACGGCTGCGGCGACAAAACGGACGGTGAATTCGAGGAGGCTTTCAGCAATTTGCGACGGCGCCCGGATGGCCGTTCGCTCAGCGCACTGCATTTTTTTCTCTGGCAAGTGGCCGCCGGTTTGCTGGGCAAGCGCCCGGTCAGCGCCGCGGAGTTCGAAGCCATCTTCGGGCGATTGACGCGCTCGGCCCGGACGTTCCGCATCGGCCCAGTGTCGCGCAATTACATCTCTGTTCTTCGGCAATTGCGGGAGGAAATGGACCGAGACTAACTCGGTCGGTCCACATCCCAAACCTTCGCCACACCTCATGGCCACTCATCCATATCTGACCGCCCCCATCAAGACCGCCGGCATGCCGCCGGGCGTTCCGTACATTATCGGGAACGAAGCCGCCGAACGCTTCAGTTACTACGGCATGAATGGGATTCTGGTCATCTTCATGACCAAATTCATGCTGGATTCCAGCGGCGCGCCCGACCACATGACGAAGGAGCAAGCCGACGCGTGGTACCACACGTTCGTCTCGGCGGTTTATTTTTTGCCGATCCTGGGCGCGATCCTGGCCGACGCCGTCATCGGAAAATTCCGAACGATCATGGCATTGTCGATTGTCTATTGCTTCGGCCATCTGGCGCTCGCCCTCAGCCACACTCGGGGCGGGTTGATACTCGGATTGGCGCTCATCGCGCTCGGCGCGGGCGGCATCAAGCCGTGCGTCTCGGCGAACGTAGGCGATCAATTCGGCGCGTCCAATCAGCACTTGCTGACCCGGGTGTACAGTTGGTTTTACTTCTCTATCAACATCGGGTCGGCCTTCTCGACGATTCTGATCCCGTACTTTTTGGAGACCCGAGGCCCCGCGCTGGCCTTCGGCACCCCGGGCATCTTCATGCTGATCGCAACCGTGATTTTCTGGCTTGGCCGGAAAAAGTTCGTCCACATACCGCCCGTGGGATTGAAGAACTACGCGAGTGAGATTTTTACCCTGGATGGGCTCAAGGTTTTGGGCAACCTGCTCATCCCCGTCCCGTTCGTGGCGATGTTCTGGGCCCTGTGGCAGCAGAATTTTTCTTCGTGGGTCCTCCAGGCCGAATCAATGGACCGGAATCTGTTCGGCCGCGAATGGCTTTCCGCGCAGATTCAGACGGTCAATCCCATTTTCATCCTCGTGATGCTGCCCTTGTTTTCTTACGCGATTTACCCGGCCATCGACAAAGTCTTTCGGCTCACGCCGCTCCGGAAAATTGGGATCGGGCTGTTCGTGAACATGGCGGCGTTCCTGATCGTCGCCTGGATACAAACGCGCATCGACGCCGGGGAAAGGCCGAACATCATCTGGCAGGTGCTGGCGTTCGTCGTTCTGACCGCCGGCGAAATCATGGTCTCGGTCACACACCTCGAATTCGCTTACACGCAAGCGCCGAAGAAGCTCAAGTCACTCGTCATGTGTACGTATCTGGGTGCGATTTCACTGGGCAACGTGTTCACCGCCGCCGTGAATTTCTTCATCCAGAACGCGGACGGCACTGTGAAGCTGGCCGGGGCCAGTTACTTCTTTTTCTTCGTCAAAGTGATGGCGGTGACATCGATCCTGTTTGTGTTGGTGGCCGGATTCTACAAAGGGAAGACCTACCTGCAGGATGAGGCGGACCAGCCGGCGGCGTGAGGTGCAAATCTCACGGCATTTCCCAAAAGGCGCTCAGGACACTTCGACCCGGCGGGTTCGCCAGTTTGGAAATTCCGTGCGGCCAACCCATCCAGACATTTTCCACGCCGCGCGAATAATTCGCGCCCATCAACCGCGCTTCCGAAAACCACGGCCAATTCGCCCTTAGCAAGCTGTCCTCCTCGATCCTGACGTCAAGCGACGCTTGCCGCCAACGCGGATGCCAGATGCGGAAAAAGCGCTCTGCCTTGCCGCGCCGGGTGAAGGCGGTGTAACGCTCCAACAAAAACTCCTCCAGAGTTCCCGGTGGACTTGGACAGAATGCGTTCCGTTCCCTGAACCAGGCGCGATAGCTCAATCGTTGCGTTCGCGAGCTGTTCAAAATTTCGCCATTAAGTTCACCGCGCTCGTGAAAGTGCTCGTAATTCAAATGACCGAATCGATAAGGCAACCCAAACGTGAGCGGCCCAATCTTCACGCTCCAGCGGTTTGAAAGCCATTCCGCGAGAAAGTAAATTCCAGGTTCGCCCCGGTGCCGCACATACGTGCGCACGTTCAGGAAATCGTGCGTGCCGATCGGCTTGAACAACCAGCGGGTCAACGGTCCCCCCACTCGCGGGCGCATGTTCCGCATCGTGAACGCAACCAGACTCAAGTATGCGCGCCCGTTCCGGAGATCCAGGGCAAACGGCACGTCGCGCTGAAGTCGTTGCGGGTCCACTTCGTAATGGATGAACACGGCCCGCTCCCAATCGCTGTAGAACAACGGTTCCGGTGGCAACGACAGCAACCGCCGCCGCGCTGCGACATTGCTTTCCGATTCATTCGCGCTTGTTCCGCCTCTGATATGGCTCGCGGCCTGCACGATCATCCGCTTTCGGTTTGATGTAGGGCAGGCTTCCAGCCTGCCCATTTTCAGTGCTTCAGTGAATTGCCCGGACTTTTCCCATCCACACCTGCGAGCACCCAGTCGTGTAGTTCGCTCCAGCGAATCGCGCGGAACGAGGCCAGTCACCGCTCAACCCCAGCAAACCAGCATCCTTGACTTCAACCTCGACCGGACATTGCGGCCACAGCTCGTGCCACACGCGAAAGATCACCGGCTGGCCTCCGCGCATCGCAAATGCGGTGTAACGCTCCATCCCGAACTCGGCCACGGATCCCGGTGGACATTCGGCAAATCGCGCGTCTCGCGGGAGTGAAGCGGTGTAAGTGAGAGCGGCCCCACGCGAGCCACGCACCTGGCCGGCGAGGCGGCCCGACTCGTGGGTGTGCTCGTAGCGCATCCGGCCCAGATGCCACGGCAACCGCAGCATGGGCAGGCGCCCGAGCAAACAAAATGGATGGGACAGCCATTGCGTCATGAAGAAAACACCAGGCTCGCCACGATGCCGCACGTAGGCGCGCACATTGAAGAAGTGATTCGTGGCCGCGGGCCGGAACAGCCATTCGCCGAGTTTTCCGCCACGGTAAGGACGAAACCGTCGCATGGTGAACGCCGCCAGACTGACGACGGCGTTGCCCTCGAAGATCTCCAACTCGAACGGCACGCGTGGTTGCAGCGCCTCAGGCTCAATTTCGTAATGCACAAACAGCACGCGCGGCCATTTGCACAAGAACGTTGGCCTCCCTTCCACAGCCAGGAAGCGTTCCCGCGCCAGATCGCTGACGGTCTCTCTGGTCCCCGAAGCTTCGCGATGCCGATTCGGCCCGACGTCGATCGAAGGCGCCGTAGCTGCGCGTCTGAACGCGTGATGGGGTTGATTGGCCATTCCATCCTTTTCAGCCTCCGCCAAAAGCCGCGGTCGCATAGACCAGCGCAAACCCGCCATAGATCGCGAGCAACGCAATGTGAATCGCCGTGCGGCCCTTCTGCCCGCGCCAATGGCTGCTGGAGTAGTAAACGACTTGCAGTACCGTTCGCAGCGCCCAGAAAAATCCGATGCCTGCGGCCAGCCACCGGCACGCGGCGTTCGTGCTCATTTCGCCGGCAAAACGCCACGTCATCACGGCGAAGAGCGTCAGCGTGACGGAAATGAACCACATATGCACCTGGAAGACTTCGCGCATCAGCAGCGGCAGCCGACCCAAATCGGCTTTGCAGCCCAGGACACGGACGAGCGCCAGGTTTAGAACGGCGATGCCAAGCTGCATCGTGGCGACGAGGTTCAGCCAAGGCGTCAGGCTCGCTTCGCCCAGAATCGATATATTCATAGCGGACCTTCTCTATGAACCCACCCCTTCACCCCTGCCAGGAGGGGAACCTCTTGCGCGTGTTTCAAAAGTAGCTCCCCTCCCGGGAGGGGTTGGGGGTGGGTTCGTAGCACGTGCACAATTTCTTTTGGTGGCTTTCCAAATTCGCGTTCCTGAGTTTGCTTCGCGCTCCCGCCTTGAATTTTCACCGCCGCGAACGACTCATCCTCGGCAATCTTCTTGATGTGGTTCAGCACCCGTTGATGGATGCGGTGGATGATGAAGTCCGACCAAAGCTGCCAGTAGCCTGCCGGCCACAGGTGGTGATAGTACCAGGTTGTCCCTTCGAGCCGCGTGCGCCCGCCAGTCAATGGTTCCAGCAGAAACTGGCCCCCGTTGGAGACGAGAAAGCCGTCCAAGTGCGGAGGATGCACGGACTGATACGGTGTCCATTCTTCCATCGGCGCGGGATTCTGCGTCACGGAAAATTTCAACAACCGCGGCTCGTCCCAGATTTCGATCGGTTCGACAAACGGCCCGGTGGAAAAGACACAATGTCGAATTGCGCCCGCACCTCGGCCGCGGATTTCCGCGCGCTTCGGGTAGGCAATGCCCAGGCGAAAGAGCCATTCAGTCGGCTCCGGCAAATCAGTGAACGCCACGACGTGCCGCCAGACCTGTTCGGGATTCGCGTTCACGACCGCCGCCGTTCTCACCCTGAGCAACCGAGCGGGCGCTTGCTGCCAGTACTCGCCGCCGATCAAGGCCGGGACGATCAGAAACGCGGCGCACACGAGCTTGGGTGTGTCCTCGCGCCGTCCCGCTTGGATGAAGTAGGCCGCGGCGCCTCCGATCAGCGCAATTCCTGCCGCCAGCGGCGCTGCCATCATCAGGCAAATCACTCCTTCCATCGCGAACGCAAGAAATGCTGCGCCCGCCAAGGCTACGGGCAGCAAGGCAGCCACCAGGCAATCGCGGAATGGGCGCGGCTCGTGATACCCATAAATCAAGACGGTCATGAACCCCATGGCAAACGGCGCACCGACAAACAAGCCCCAACCGTAATGGCTCAGCAGTTCGACCCCCAGCAACATTGCCGTCATCGCCAGGACCAAGGAAATCCCCAGACCCAGCATCGCGCTGCCGAGCGGATGCGTTGGAATCATGGGATCCAGCCAAGCGGAAGCTTTCCGGTCGGGCGGCGCTGATTTCGTTCCCACCGGGGCCGGCAGGATCGCCAACGCGGCGAACAAAAACCACTTCAACACCGGCACCACGAACAGACCCGCCAGCCAAAGCGGACGTTCAATCGAACGCAACCGGCGCACGGTGAGAATGAGACCCGCCCAAAGAAAGGGGAACGAAAGTGCCAGGAGAATCAGCGCTTGAGTCTTCTGATCCGCCGAGTCGAATGGCGCCGTCGGCCTGAAGTAATCCATGAACGACCAGTCGCGGTCGAACCCGATTCGCAGGACAGCGCGGTCGAGGTTATATTTGAAGGCGAGCAGCAGCGCGCCCCAGAATAGATAGACGCCGCGGCCAATCGTGCCATCCCAACGCCAGAGGTCTGAGAGTTTGAATTTCATGTTCGCTAGCGGGCCATTTGCACGAGCGCGTTATTGTCTGTAATTTCCGTAGTCACAGAAATAGCGGTTCAAAAAAATGCTTTCAGTCGTGGGCGATTCCCAACAGCTTCCGCGCTTTGTCCCCCAACTTCACAAACCGGGTCAACGCGCCCGTGGACCATTGCCGGATCTGGGCGTACCAGGCGGTCGTCGTCTCAAAGAAATTGCACAGGTCGCGCAAGCGTTGTTCGGTATATTCGTCCGTGGCTTCGTCCTTCTCGGCTTCGGCGATGCAATCGCGCAAGACGGCCACGGTCGGGTCGATCTCCCGCCGTTTGCGCTCGTCCAGGACGATCCGGAACATTTCCCAGACGTCTTTCATGGACTCGAAATGATCGCGCTTGTCGTCCAGGACATGAACCAGCTTCACGATGCCCCAGCCTTGCAAATCCTTGAGGCTGGTGCTGACGTTCGACCGCGCCACCGCGAGCGTCTCCGCAATGGTTTCGGCCGGGAGCGGTTTGGGCGACAGGTAAAGCAAGGCGTGGATCTGAGCCACCGTGCGGTTGATGCCCCACCGCGTGCCCATCTCCCCCCAATGGAGGATGAACCGTTGTTGGACTGGCGAGAGCTTGTTCATTGGTTCAGTAGTTTCTGTTTATACAGAAATTACCGCAAATGAGGATTGTGTCAATCAATTCTTTGGACCCAGTGGCGCACGGCGGCGTGGCGTGAAAGCTTTCGCTGGACCGTGCCCCCAAGGATGGAGCCAATGGTCGGGATTGAACCGACGACCTACGGTTTACGAAACCGTTGCTCTACCACTGAGCTACATTGGCTT
>JACPRI010000304.1 GCA_016190065.1 Verrucomicrobiota bacterium | reverse complement strand
GGGTGAAGGCGTTGGAGGGTCCGAAGTAAACGTGGGAAGTCGCACGAGGGAGTCTGCTCTGGTTTGGGCTCATGCCGGGAAATTCCGCCTGAGCGCTTCCGGCGTCAATAGAAAATATGCAGGGTGTCGCCAGATGGCGCTTGAATTCGATTCCACTCACGGTGAAAAGCCGGTCACCCAACACAGCTCCGCGTAATTTCCTGCAGGCTTCGCGTGCCCGCGTGCTTCATCGCAAACTCCAACTCCAAACGCAGAAGATTCAAAACCTTCTCCACCCCGGCCTGGCCAAAGGCGGATAAGCCCCAGACGTACGGGCGGCCAATGCAGACCGCGCGCGCGCCCAGCGCCAAGGCCTTGAAAACATCCGTGCCCCGCCGAATCCCGCCGTCGATCAGGACGGGGATTTTGCCAGCCACGGCCTCCACGACTTCCGGCAAGCTGTCCAGCGTCCCCCAGCCGCTTTCCTCAGCGCGACCGCCATGATTGGAAACCAGGAGGCCATCGACTCCATGTTCCACGCTCAACTGCGCATCTTCTCGGGTGACGATCCCTTTGAGCACGATCTTCAGGGTTGTCTCTTTCCGCAGGCGATCCACGAACTCCCAGGTCAAGCCGGCGAAAAGATTGCTCGTGACCCCGGCGGTATTGAGCCCTTGATACATCGGCTTGTGGCGCCCGAACACTCTCGGCGAATGACACTCCGCGCAGTCCCGGTCATCCGTCCGCCGGATGCGCTGAAACGTTTCCGTGCTCCGGAAGCTGAGCTGATCGACCGTCACCATCACGACCGGGCACCCCGCCGCTTGCACGCGTTTGATCAACCCTTTCGTCACTTCCCAACTGGAGGTCGGATACAACTGATACCAAACCGGACTTCCATGCGCCGCGTTCACGTCTTCGACGGAAGTTGTCGTTTGGGTCGAGAGGATCATTTGATGCCGCTGTTCACGGGCAGCCCTGGCGACGGCAGTTTCTCCGTCATCATGAAAAGCTTTCTGGCTGCCCACGGGAGCCAGGAGGATTGGAGTTTTGACGTCCAGCCCGAACAGCCGCGTGGATTGGTCGATCTTCCGCACGTCGATCAAGCGCCGAGGACGCAGGTGGTATTTGGAGAAGGCCGTGCGATTCGCGCGCAAGGTCGCGTCATCTTCGACGCCGGTCGAGAGATAACCCCAATGCGCGGGAGGCAGTTTGGCTTTTGCGGCTGCTTCGAACTCGAAAACGTTCAAAGCCGCTTCTGGCGAAGCAATCGCTTGCTCGATCATGGCGACGGTGTCCGCAGCACGAACCTCCGCGTCGCCTCCGTCCGACAAAAGCAGACGCGAAGCGATCGGCGCCAGCAGCGGGCTTCCCGCCAGGAATCTCAGAAACTTGCGGCGGCTGGCGAGAGCGGGAGCGGGTTGAGAAGAGAGAGGCGTGCGCATGCTGAATTTAGTAAAATATCTGCGCGCAGTGTCGAGGCTCGATTTCGTTTGCACCTAGGATTTGCCATTGACGCTCGAACGGAGCGCGGATCAGAATGCCGCCCAGTGGCGCTTTCAAAATCCAACGGGTGGCAGACGAGTTTTTCGGGAGGCAGTCCTGCCGCGATTGAAAGCGAGAGCAGAGCAGCATGGAGACACCCGACTTTCGCCTCCGGGACCGGGTGTTAAACGCCGCTTCTTGCGGCACACAGGAGCACCTTCGTATGAAACCTCAATTCGCATGGGCCGGCGCGCTCGCGCTGGCTCTCACCGCTACCTCTTCCATTCCGACGCAGGCTGGCGTGATCCTCATCAGCACACGCAACGCTCAAGATACTCAGTTCGGCACGGAATTCACCACCGACGAGAAAGGCCCGGGAATGGTCACGCCCGGCGACGTGGCCATGGCCTCCAGGCTCAGTGATTATGGCTATAGCTGCCGCCTCATCTTGGACAAGTTGCTCGGAGATGCCGCCAGCACCATCGGCCAGGACAAGCAGACTTTCTTGCAGCCATCCAACAAAGATTTCGCGCCCAGCCTGATCATCATGTCGGGCAGCGGCGGTTCAGCGGATACGCCGCCGCCCCCGGCCGGCGTGCCGCTGATGATGGGAGAACACGTGTGCCTGGGCAACAATTCCGGCCGAGCCGGCAGTATCTTCATGTACAACGGGACCGCGAGCACCGACCCGAATGAAGCCAGCACGCCGCCCGCCACCAAGTACATGAAAGTAGTCGCCCCAGATCATCCGATCATGGCGGGGATTCCGCTGGACGCCCAGGGTCGCGTCAAAATATTCCGCGAGCCGTATCCGGAAGAGGAATCGCACGTGCCCACGGGCGGCAAAAGGAATTTCGAATATCGCTGGTGCACGCAAGTGAAAGCCGACGCGGCCGCCGGCACCACGATTCTGGGAGTGCTCGACGGCGCGGAAGATCGCGTTTGCCTGGCGGTGGTCGATAAAGGCGGGACACTGGCCAATAATGAAAAGGCTTCGGCTCGTCTGGTCCACATGTTCACCAACGAGCAAGGTTCAGGCGGATCGCGCCGGGTTTTCATGGCCACGACCGAAATCGGCCAGGTGATTTTCGTGCGCGCGGCGAAATGGGCCATGGGTGAGGAGCTGCCTCGTTACAAGGCGTTGCGGATCGTTGAGGCCAAAGCCGCCGGGCTGCAGGGCGTGAAGCTGACCTGGGAAAGTTCGGCCAAACAAAACTACCGAATCCAGGCGAGCACCGATCTCAACGCCTGGAACACAGTGGTTGACGACGTGGCGGGCGCGGACGGTTTGCTAAGCCGCACTTTGGAAGTCGGCGCGGTGTCGCGGACGATGTTCCTGCGCGTCGCGGCGATGCCGTAGGTTGACCTGGGGAGCGCACGCGCCCTCGCGTGCCGTGGTCGGCGCCCTCGCCGACCACCCAGAGCGTCAGTTAAACTCCGGCTAGATGATACCTCGCACGTCCAAGCCGACCCGCGGGGCGCGGGTCGGCACACGCGAGGCGCGGGTGCTCCCCAGGGAGAAGAATGCGCGCGAAGACGGTTGACTCACGCCCGTGGCCTTCGTTCACTTCGTTTGTCGAACTCGCGGCAAGGGAGTCCAGAGGCGCAATGAAAATTAAAAAATCCTGGCGGGACAAACTGGCGGACAGCAAAGGGCTGCCGAAGATCGGACGCGTGATGGGGAACATGACCAAGCGCTGGGGCACCGGGACGATGGTCATCCCCGCGCCGATGGAAGTCGATGAAATCATGCGGCGGGTTCCGAAAGGCCGATTGATCACGATCAAGGAAATTCGCGCCGCTCTGGCCAAGAAACACCGCGTGAATATCACTTGTCCGATCACGACCGGAATTTTCGCGTGGATCGCCGCCCACGCCGCCGAAGAAGCCGCGGTCGAGGGCCGGAAGCGCATCACCCCCTACTGGCGAACCCTCAAAACAGGAGGGGAGCTTAACGTCAAGTATCCCGGCGGGATTCCTGCGCTCCGAGAACGGCTGCAAACCGAAGGGCATCGCGTTATCCAGAAAGGCAAAAAACTCGTAGTCGCCGATTTTGAGCGGAGCTTATTCATCCCGTCGGTATGAGAGAAGTTGAGATTGATCGAGAAGGACCAACGGCCGTGCCCGCCGCGCGCTGCGCCTATTCCCTCTCCCTTGAGGGAGAGGGGTAGGGTGAGGGTGAACGCGTGCAACAGTATTTCCTGCGTTGGGATTGCCCAGAGTCTCTCCCTCACCCCAGCCCTCTCCCGCTGGGAGAGGGAGAACGCCGGCAGCCGGCAGGCGTGGACGGCAATCAGGTTGACCTAGAATGAGCCGAGAGCTTCAGCCTTTGGGGAATCGCGAACTTTGCTTCGCCATCTTCGGCGCTGGCTTTTGGTCTCGGTTTCAGCTCGCGGCGTGGCAAGAACTGGAGAACGTCCGCTGCGTCGCGATTTACAACCGCACTCGCACCAAGGCCGAGTCGCTCGCCCAACGCTTCGGCCAGCCGCGCGTTTATGACGATCCCGAGGATTTGCTGCTCCACGAGCGCGTCGATTTCATCGACATCATCACCGACGTGGACAGCCACGTCCCGCTCGTGCTTCTGGCGGCGCGCTACAAGATTCCGGTGATCTGCCAGAAACCAATGGCCCCTTCGCTGGCAGCGGCCAGGAAAATGGTGCAGAAATGCCAGCGTGCCGGCGTGCCGCTTTTCATCCATGAAAACTTTCGCTGGCAAACGCCGATCCGCCAGCTCAAGCGCGTCCTGGACGACGGGCAAATCGGAAAGCCATTCCGAGCGCGTATCGACATGATCTCCGGCTTCCCCGTCTTCCAAAATCAACCGTTCCTGCGCGAGCTCGACCAATTCATCCTGACCGACCTGGGCACGCACACGCTGGACGTGGCGCGCTTCCTTTTCGGCGAAGCGAAGTCACTTTGCTGTCACACGCAAAAGATTCACAAAGACATCCAAGGCGAAGACGTGGCGACGGTGATGTTGGAAATGGGCCTCGGCACCACGGTGCTCGTTGAAATGGCTTACGCCGAGAATCATCTCGAACGGGAATGCTTCCCGCAGACGCTTGTGTTCGTGGAGGGCGACAAAGGCTCCGTCGAACTGGCGCCGGATTACCGGATTCGAGTGACGACCAAGCACGGCACTCACGCCCGGCGTTATCCGCCGCCGCGGTATGCTTGGGCCGATCCGGCCTACGACGTGGTTCACGCCAGTATCGTCCCCTGCCACGCGAATCTGCTCGCGGCGCTTCGCGGCCAAGGCAAAGCGGAAACGACCGGCGAGGACAATCTGAGAACCCTCGGTCTGGTGTTTGCCGCGTATGATTCAGCGAAAGCCAGCAGACTAGTCCATTTAAGCGATTCACCGATTTAACCCTTTTAACGATTCACCGATTTAACCACCAGGCTGCGGTTCCTTGCCAAGCCGCGCGTCGAGAGATAAAGTCGCCGCCCGAACACAACGAGAAATAAGTTTATGCCATCCGCTTTTCCCAAGATTTCCACGATTCAATACGAAGGACCCAGGTCCAGGAATCCGCTCGCCTTCAAGCATTACAACCCGCACGAGCTGGTCGAAGGCAAGCCGATGAAAGATCACCTGCGGTTTTCCGTCGTCTATTGGCACACGATGCGCGGCGCGGGTGCTGACATGTTCGGCTGGGGCTCGGCGGTGCGGCCCTGGGAACTCGGCGAGGGCAACGTCGAGGCGGCCAAACACCGCGCGCGATGCTTCTTCGAATTCTGCGAAAAGCTCGGCGCGCCGTTTTATGCTTTTCATGATCGGGACGTGGCACCCCATGGCAAAACGCTCAAGGAATCGAACCGGAATCTCGATGCCGTGGTAAAAGTGATGAAGGAGGAACAGAAACGCAGCGGCGTCAAGTTGCTCTGGGGCACCGCGCAATTGTTCGTGCATCCGCGCTTCATGCACGGCGCGGCCACGAGCTGCAACGCTGACGTGTTCGCTTACGCCGCCGCGCAAGTGAAGAAAGCGATGGAGGTGACCCATCAATTGGGCGGCGCGGGCTACGTTTTCTGGGGTGGACGCGAAGGCTACACCACTTTGCTCAACACGGAGCTCAAGCGCGAGATGGATCACCTCGGCGCGTTTCTGCACATGGCCGCCGATCACAAGAAGAAGATCGGTTTCAAAGGCCAGTTTTACATCGAGCCGAAGCCTAAGGAGCCGACCAAGCATCAGTACGACTCCGACGCCGCCGCCTGTCTGAACTTCCTGCGCGAATACAATTTGCTAAAAGACTTCAAACTGAACATCGAAACCAACCACGCCACGCTCGCGGGCCACACCATGCAGCACGAACTCGAAGTCGCGGCGGCGGCGAAGGCGCTCGGTTCCATCGATGCCAACACAGGCGACCTTCTGCTCGGCTGGGACACGGATCAATTCCCGACAGACCTGTATCTGACGACGCAAGTCATGCTGACGATTTTGAAAATGGGCGGCTTCACCACGGGCGGGACGAATTTCGACGCGAAAGTCCGGCGCGAAAGCTTCGAGCCGATCGATCTTTTCTACGCGCACATTGCGGGCATGGACACCTTCGCGAGAGGACTGAAAATCGCGGCGGCCATTCGCAAGGATGGACGGCTCGCGGACTTCGTCCGTCAGCGCTACGCGTCGTGGGACTCCGGCATCGGCGAGAAGATCGAAAAAGGGAAAGTTGGTTTCAGGGAACTCGAAGCTTACGCACTAAAGATGGGCGAAGTGACGACGAACACGAGCGGCCGCCAGGAGTTTCTGGAGAATCTCATCAACGAGTTTATCTGATGCGAATTGGCAGGGAGAGCGTCGGACTCCGAGTCTGCGCTACGAGACGGCAACTGACGTCTGGAGCAGCTTAAACAACCGATCCACCTCCCGCCGGGTTTCCTCGTCCAGAGTGTAGCCCGTGGGGCCGCGAATGACGGTGTTCTTGAAGACGCCTTGCTTCACGAGCAAATATTTTTCAACCGCCAGGAAAGCATCCAGACTGTTCTGAACCGCGACCAGCGAAGAAACCGGCAAGGACAGCTCGTAGGCTCTTTTCTCGTCCCCGGCTTTGAGGGCGCGCCAGAGCGCGACGATAGCTTGAATGATTTCTGCGCCCGGCATCGTCCCGACGACGCCGCGCCGGAAACTGTCCACCAACGCAATGCCGCCCGATCCCTCGAAGATGCGCGCCTGACCCTTCGTCGCGTCGCGCAGCGCCGAGAGTCGCGGCCCAATGGGCGTGGCTTCCGGTTTGAACAGGACGCGGCCGGGAAAATCCTTTAGCAAGTTCGCTTGAAGTTGAATCGACATGGGGCGCCCCACGTAACCGCTCGCGTCCTGCACAACCAGCGGCAAAGCCACCGCTGCGAGGATGCGTTCGTAGTAACGGCGCAAGGCGTCTTCGCTGACGCCGACCGAGACCGGCGGGATTGCCATCAGCGCAGTCGCGCCGACGGCGGCGGCGTGGCGGGCGTGTTCGCACGCGGCGAAGCTGCTCTCGGCGCCGACGCTGATGACGACCGTTCCGCGTTGGCCGGTTTTCTTGCACGCGAATTCGGCAACCTTCCGCCGCTCCTCATCGGTCAGGCGCAGAGTTTCCGACACCATAGCCATGACGACGCCATCTACGCCTCGGTCAAACAGCCAATCGATTTCCCGTTCCAGCGTCGCGAAGTCGATCGATTCGTCTTCGTGATAGGGCATTTGGAAGACGGGCAAGACACCGCTCACGCGGCTGTTCGTTGCTGAAGCCTTTGGGGTTGGATGATTCATCTCAAGGCGTTGCCGCGTTACACCGTCACAAAAGTTAAATGAGTTAAATGGGTTGAGCGGCAGCATTTCAAGTTCCGGATCAAGTTCGCTCGTGATTCCACTTTGCCGAAATCGGTCGCGTGAGGCGAGGAAATCTGGTGTCATAGCGCAACGCAGTTCCCATGCGCGGTAAGGACGCGTTCCACCGCGTCCCTAACTTTGATTCCGGCGCGCCAAAGAATGTCAGGGACGGAGTGGAATCCGTCCTTACCAGCCTGGTAGGCCGAACAACTCAACTCGAACACGACCTTGGTGCCGATGACGGTTATGACTTCAGCGAACGCTCAGGCTGCATCCTCTCGCGCCACACGAGTGCGTTACCTCGTGCTGGCGGCGCTGTGTGCGGCGGCGGCCATTTCTTATATGAGCCGAAACTGCCTCGGCGTCGCCGTGGCTGACGGGAAGATTGGCCGCGAACTTCAGTTGACCGACCGGCAGATCGCCTGGGTCATGGCGGCCTTTTTCGCGAGCTATTCGGTTTTTCAAATCCCGAGCGGCTGGACGGTGCAGATGCTGGGGAGCCGGCGCGCGCTGCCATTGTTCGCGTCCGTGTGGTCCATGGCCACTGCCACGATGGGGCTGGCGACCGGTTTTGTTTCGTTGTTGGCGGCGCAACTGGGAATGGGCCTCGCGCAAGCCGGCGTTTTCCCGGCTTCGACTCACTCGATCGGCCAATGGATGCCGAGCACTCGCCGCGCTGTGGCGTGCGGTTGGTTGGCGAGCTGCATGTCCGCCGGCGGCGCCGTCGCCGTCGCCTTGACGGGATGGATGCTGGAAGGACTGAACTGGCGCTGGGTGTTTGCCGTGTTTTGTTTGCCGGGGCTGCTGTGGTCGGCGTGGTTTTACTTCTGGTTTCGCAATACGCCGGGCGAACATCAGGTGGTCAGCCAGGCGGAACTGGAAATTATTCGCGGGACCGCTTCTCAAGCCGATAAAGACGGCCCTCCTCTCCCCAGCCCTCTCCTCCCTTCGCAAGGAAGAGAGGGGGAAATCTTATGGAAGCAGATCCTGACGAGCGTGCCGATGTGGCTGATTTGCGGGCAGCAATTCTTCCGCGCCGCCGGTTACATTTTCTACGGCACGTGGTTTCCCAAGTTCCTCAAAGAAACACGCGGCGTGAGCACAGCCGAAGCCGGCTATCTGACGAGTTTGCCGTTGCTGGCCACGGTGGTGGGAGCGTTGCTCAGCGGCTTCGTGATCGACTGGATCTTGGTCAAGACTGGGAGCCGCCGGTGGAGCCGGCAAGGGGTCGCGATCGCCGCGATGTCCGTCTGCGGCGGTTTTTCTTTGCTCGCTTACTATGCGAATGACGCGGGCTTCGCCGTGTTATTGATCACGGCGGGATCGTTCTGCGCGGCTTGCGGCGGGCCGTGCGCGTATGCCACGACGATCGACATGGGCGGCAAACAAGTCCCGATGGTGTTCAGCCTGATGAATACGGCGGGCAACTTGGGCGCGTTCCTTTGTCCGGTCGTGGTCGAACGAATCGTCGCAGCCACGGGCAATTGGAATCTGGTTTTGCTCTTTTTCACTGGCATATTCTTCTCCGCCGCCCTTTGTTGGAGCTGCCTGAATCCCAGCGGAACGATTGTGAAGCCTGCCGCACAACAGAATTCATGATGATCCGAACAATAGACCGTCCTGTTTCCCCAAACCCGTGCCCATTCAGACGAGATAGGGAGCGCACGCGCCCTCGCGCGCCGTGGTCGGCGCCCGCGGAGACCACACGGATTCGCACTGCGCCGCCAACCGTTAGCGACTTGGTTTCAACAATGCTCCCCATCGCCTGCTGACAACCATGAACGATCTCCGCATTCCAACGCCGACGAGCCGCTGTAACTTTGGACTGGCTCGATGCGACATCACGCCGCCCGCCGGCATTTATCACCGCTTCTGGGGCGCTGCGACTCACGACCGAGCAACCGGCGTCCATCGCCCGCTCACCGCGACGGTTGTGATCCTGGAACCGCTGGCTGACGGTTCAAGGTCTTCCGCGCAGCCGGGTGTGGTCCTTATCGCGCTGGATCACTGCCTGTTCTGGCCGGCGGAAATGGAGCAGGTGCTCCAACAGGCCAGTGATCTAATGGGAGTTGAGAGTTCTCGGCTCATTTTTGCTTTTTCGCACACCCATTCCGCCGGCAACACGAGCCATGATCGGATGAGCCTGCCGGGCGGGGATCTCATCGCACCTTACATGTCTGGTCTGCCCGCGAAGCTCGCTGAGGCGTACCGGGCGGCGCGCCTGATCGTGCAGCCCTCGGTCTTCACGTACGGCAGCGCCCCTTGCCGCATGGGCCACAACCGCGATTTCTGGGATGCTCAGATCGGGAAATTCGTATGCGGTTTTAATCCCGATGAAACGACCAACCTCGAAGCCGGCGTGGTCCGTGTCTCGGATGAAGCAGGAAAAACTCTGGCGACGTTCGTTAGCTACCCTTGCCATCCGACGACGCTCGCCTGGAAGAACACCTTGCTTAGCCCCGATTACATCGGGGCTCTGCGCGAAACCGTCGAAGCCGCGACGAACGCTTCGTGCGTCTTCCTGCTCGCGCCGTGCGGCGACATCGGCCCGTGCGTCGGGTATGTCGGCGATCCGGCCGTGGCGGACCAGAATGGTCGGCAGGTGGCCTACGCCGCGTTGAGCGCATTGGAAGGACTGCCACCGGTCTCGCAGGATTTGACGTACGCCGGCCCGGTGGTCTCCGGTGCGACGCTTGGCGACTGGATCTATCGCGCGGCTGAACCAGAAGGGGTAACGCGATCCAAGGTATTTCAATTCCGCCATTGGCAAGTCGCGATCCCGTATCGACGCGATTTGCCGTCGGTTGAAATCGTGCAACAGGATTTGCAGAAATATTCCGCCGAGGAAGCCGCGGCGCGGGCGGCGGGTGATGAGGAAGCGGCCCGGGACGCGCGCGCGATGGTGGAGCGCAAACAGCGCATGCTGACCTTGTTTGCGCATCTGCCCAAAGGCCCCAATTATCCCATGAGTCTCTGGGCCTGGCGCATGGGCGACGCCATCTGGCTGGCGGTCATCGGCGAGCCGTATCATTGGCTGCAAGCCGAGTTGCAGCGGCGTTTCCCAAACACGCCGTTGATTTTCGCGGTCATCGCCAACGGCTGGGCGTCGTACCTGCCGGAGAAAACCGATTACGGAAAATCCCTTTACCAGGTGGAAGTCGCGCTGTTGGAACCGGGCTGCCTTGAAACCGTGGCTGAGGAGCTCAGCGCCCAAATCGCTCGATGGATTGCATCCAAGAACATCTGAAGTCAGAAACGGCTGCTGAAGACGGCGAAGTTTTGCCAACCCCTAAAAGCACTAATGGCCACTAATCAACCGCTAGACCTTCTCGAACCGCAGCGTGGTTTTGGTTCGACGTTCATTAGTGTCTATTAGTGTGGATTAGTGGTTAGAATTCCACGCAATGCGCAACGGAACTTCACTTCTCGCCATGCGCGGGATCCACAAACGCTTCCCAGGAGTCCACGCGCTTAAGGGAGTGGACCTTGAAGTGCAGGCCGGAGAAGTGCACGCGGTGGTCGGCGAAAATGGAGCGGGCAAGAGCACGCTCATGCACATTCTGGCCGGCGTTTACCGACCTGACGAAGGCACGATTGCATTCCGAGGGCGATCGAATGTTGTCATTGCCGACGAACATTCCGCGCAGCAACTCGGCATCGCCATCGTTTTCCAGGAACGCAGCTTGTTTGGCCCGCTCAGCGTGGCGGAGAACGTTTTCGCAGGCCGCCAGCCGGTCAATCGTTGGGGCAAGATCGATCGACGGGCCCTCTACGACCGAACGCGCGTCTGCCTTCGTCGAGTCGCGCTCGCCGTCGAGCCGGAGGTCTCCGTGGAACACCTCTCGCCCGCGCAGCAGCAATTGGTCGAGGTCGCCAAAGCGCTTTCCGTGGGCGCCAGGTTGATCATCTTTGACGAGCCGACGGCCGCGTTGACCGAGACGGAAACGAGCGCGCTGTTTCGCGTCATCGCACAACTCCAGAGCCAAGGCGTCGGAATCATCTACATCTCGCACCGATTGGAGGAGATCTTCCAAATCGCCGATCGCGTGACTGTGTTGAAAGATGGCGCAGGCCAGGGCACGCGGATCGTCCGCGAGACCCATCCCGGCGAGTTGATTTGCAGAATGGTCGGTCGCGACCTGGCGCTCTTGCAACGACAGAGCCGCGGTGAACCGAACACAAATCCGGTCCGGCTGGAGGTGGCCGGGTTGAACGACGCGGAAGAATTCCGCGGCTCACGTCCGTACTTGCAAGAGATCTCGTTTCAGATTCGCGGCGGCGAAATCCTGGTGCTGGCCGGTCTGGCGGGAGCGGGCCGAACGGAACTCGCGCTTTCGTTGTTCGGGGTCCGCCCCAGAGCCTCGGGCGAGATTCGTGTCGATGGCCGGCGTGTGAACATCCATTCGCCGGCGGAGGCGATCGAGGCCGGACTCGGTTACGCGCCCGAGGATCGCAAAGACAGCGGTTTGTTTCTGGATCGAAGCATCGCCCAAAATGTCGTCGCCGCCCGGTTGAACGATTTCGGCGCCTGGTGGTTCAAGGATCGGCAGGGTGAAACGGTGACGGAGGAATTTCGCCGCAAGTTGCGCGTCGCTTGCACGAACGTGAATCAACCCGTCCAGGAACTCAGCGGCGGCAACCAGCAAAAGATCGTCCTCGCCCGATGGCTGCTCGTGGACCCGAAAGTCTTGATCGTGGACGAACCCACGCGCGGAATCGATGTGGGCGCCAAAGCCGAAGTTCACTCGGTCTTGCGGGAATTGGCGAGCCGCGGCACGGCCGTGATCGTCATCTCTTCGGATTTGCCGGAAGTGCTGGCGGTCGCGGATCGTGTTTTGGTCCTGTGCGACGGCCGGATCGTCGGCGAACTCAAAGGCGATGAGGCCTCGGAAGAAAAGGTGATGCGCTGCGCCACGATCTCCAGGTAGCTTTTTTGGGATGACTGAGCCCCGTCCATCACCCGTCACGGCCGGAACCATTCAAACTGCCGCGGCAAGCCGGCCTTCACGCCGGCGCGTTTGGTCGCGCGAACTGGCCCTGGCTCTCCTGACGCTTTCGATCATTCTCGTGTTTTCAATCCTCTTTCCCGTGTCGTTCCGATCAACGGCAAATTTCTCCGCTATCCTCCGGAACCTAGCCTTCGAGGGCATTCTGGCCATCGGGATGATGATCATGATGGTCGGCGGAGTGTTCGATTTGTCCGTGGGCGCAATGGCGTCGCTGGCGGGCGTGATCACCGGCTGGTTGATGAAAGTGGCCGGAGTTCCGGTGCCGCTCGCGGTGATCGGCGGCCTCGCGGCGGCGGCGTTCGGCGGTTTTCTCAACGGCTTCATCGTGGCGAAAGTGCGCGTCAACGCGTTGATCACGACGCTGGGAACGATGGGAGTTTTTCAAGGCCTGGCACTGTTGATCGGAGGGCCGGGCATTACCTTCCTTCCGGACTCGTTCACAAGATTCGGTCAAGCTGAGCATCTCGGACTGCAAGCGCCAGTTTGGTTCATGATTGGGCTGGCGCTGGCGGCGCACTACGCCTTGGCCCACACGCGGTTCTTTCGCCAGTATTACTACATCGGGAGCAACGCCAAAGCCGCGCATCTTTCCGGCCTCCATGTGGAGCGGCTGCAAATCATCTCGTTCACGCTGATGGGATTGATCGCAGGACTCGCCGGAATAATCTATTCTTCACGCATCGCTACGGCCAGCTCGACCGTCGGAGTGGGAGCGGAGTTGCAAGCGATCACGGCGGTGATTCTCGGCGGCGCCAGCTTGACGGGCGGCAAAGGAACGATATGGGGCGCTATGATCGGCGTGTTCTTCATGGCCTTGATGAAAAATGTGCTGATCATTTCACGAGTCTCTTCCGAATGGCAGGGGATCATTCTGGGAGCGGTCCTAGTCCTGGCCGTGGCCTTGGATTCGGTGATGAACCGAAAGAAATTGTGAGGCCAACGCCAAGAAATGTTGAGCTTTCATCCCAAATGTCGCCCTTAGACCACAAATGTCGCCCTCGGACTACGGATTGAAATTGCTTCACAGGGGTGGGGCCTGGAGAATGGCACCATAAGAGGTGGGGGCGGGGCCCCGGCCAAATCTGAAGTGAACCTCGGTTAGTATCCCGCCTCGGAACCCGTGCGTTTCGGCGGCTGGATCAATTCGATCTCATAACCCTCCGGCGCATCAACGAAGGCAAAACCCCCGCCGTTCTCCTTGTAATGCGGGCCGTCCGAATAGCGATAGCCGAGCGCCGCGAGGTGTTTTCCGAACTCGTCCAGATTGTCCACCTCGAAGGCCAAGTGCGTGAGATCGGCCTGGACCTGCACCGAGCCGCTCGCGGGATAATAACAAATCTCGATGAGTTCCTCGCTCTCGGTCGCCTTCAGAAAAACCAATTCGGAACCACGCGGCGATTTGTGGCGTCGCGTTTCCTGCAACCCGAGAATGTCGCGATAGAACTTGAGGGTCTGTTCCAGATCATTGACCCGATAACGCGTGTGGAGCAATTTGCGCACAGTTTTCACGCCGCGATCCTAGCGGAGTGATCGGGGCGTGACCAAGAAGGAAATCAACTTGCTGGACCGGGGAGCACTTCTATACTGCGGAGCGTGACGTTCAGAGGACACTGGTTTTGGTTTCTGTTCGTTGCCATTCTCTCCATTTCCACGCACGGGCAAATTGATCCCTTCCAGCGTCGTTTGGTCCAAGTGGGCTACAACCAGCCGCTCGAAGGCCGCGGCCCCATCGCCGCCTACGGATTCTACTACTACAACAAGCCGGGCTTTCTGTCTTCGAATCTGACGCTGCGCGTGGCGCTGGCGCCGATCTACCTCGACAGCGATCTGGGTTTCACGGGATTGCTCGGCCCGCACACGGACGTGTCATTGGGTTTGTCCGGGGGAGGATTCGCGGACACTTATTCCGAAATCCGACAAGGCACGTACCAGCGGCAAGAATCGTTCATCGGACATAGCGGTGAAATCTCTTCCAGCGTTTATCATCGCTTGAATCCGACCCAAACTGTTCCGCTCTGGGTCGTGGTGCGCGGGAGCGTCCACGAATCTTTTTACCGGCGGGACAGCGACACCGCTCCGGACTTTGAATTGCCGAATGACCGCACCACGATCAAGGTGCGGACGGGCCTGAGGTTCGGCGGCGAAGAACCAAGTTTGACCGAGCCGGTGGGAATGGAACTGTCGCTCTGGCATGAAACGCATTGGCGGACGGACAAGGGCCCCTACGGATTTGCCGGCGATCGCATTACCGAAACGAGATCGCATCGCTTCTGGGGCCGCGGGTCGATGCGTTACACGTCGCTCCGGTCCGAACAGCTTTTCGAGCTGAGCCTGACCGCTGGAACCGCGGTGGAACCGGACCGTTTTAGCGCGTTTCGCCTGGGAGGGCTTCTGCCTTTCGCTTCTGAATTCCCTTTGAACATCCCCGGTTACTACTTCCAGGAACTCTCGGCCACGCGCTTCGCTTTGGTCAACGGCGAATACTCATTTCCTTTCGTTCCCGGCAAGAACTGGAGGATGACTGTCTTTGGCGCGACTGGCCACGTGGACGCTCTCGAGGGTTTGGAACAGTCTCGCCACTGGCACTCCGGAGCGGGAGGCGGGTTCATGTTCATCTCGCCTTCCGGTTCCTGGTTTGCCTCGCTGGTCTATGGCTATGGATTTCAGGCGCTCCGGGACGGTGAACGCGGCGCCAACCAGGTCGGAATTCTCTTCCAGTACGATTTCGAAGCCAAGCGCCGCGGCAAGTTTCGGTGGTTTATCCCGGGCAGTGACCCGTATCGATCCCGCGCCGGGGAACGCATCTTCCGCTAAGAAAAAGACTGGCGTTGCTGTTGGAAGAGGAGGTCCCAGGGTTTGGCGAGCGCCGGATCAGCGAGCCATTCCAGCGGAATCTGCTCACCCGGGAACCAGGCCGCGAACTTCTTCTTCCGCTCGGCCAGTCGCCGGTCATAGATGCGAACGAATTGAACGGGCCGGCAGCCGTGGTAACGCTCGAATCTCTTCGAAAAGTGGGACGTATCGCTGAAACCGAGCGAAGCGGCCACCTCTTTGACGCGGTGCCCATTCGCGAGGAGAAGCGCCGCTTTGATCAAGCGCAATTCATCCAGCCAATCCTGAGGAGGTCGTCTAAAGTGTTCGATGAAGTACCGTTCCAATTGACGCAGGGAAACGCGGCTCAATTTCGCCAACTCGGCCGCCCGATAACGGGCTCTTTCCGCGAGCAGAGCCCAGTCGCTTGTGCGTTCAAGTTGACTGGTTGGCATAAAGAACCGAGCGCTGGTTTGTCGCCGACAGCAGGGGTATCACCTCCGGAACGTCAGGCCAAGGCGAAAGTCTCAATGCTTCCGAAACCATGCAACGAATCGGACCATGCCTTCCTCGATTTTCACAACCGGACGGTAGCCAAGCACGGCTCGCGCCTTGGAAATGTCCGCGTACGTGATCGGGACGTCGCCGGGCTGGTTCGGCTGCCAGTCGAGCCGTGCCTGTTTCCCGAGCACCTCTTCCAGCAGCCGGATCAGATCGATCAGTTTGACCGTCTGGGATTCTCCCAGGTTGAAGATTTCGTAGCCAAACTCCAGTCGCGTGCAAGCCAGAATCCCTTGGATCGTGTCCGTGATGTAGGTGTAATCGCGGGCGGTGGCCCCATCGCCAAAGACCGGAACCGGCAGCCCGTCGCGAATCAGACGCGCGAACTTGTGAATGGCGAGATCCGGGCGCTGCCTCGGCCCGTAAACCGTGAACAAACGCAGCATCACGATATCCATCCCATAGACGTGGTGGTACACATGACCCAACGCTTCGCACGCCAGCTTACTCGCGGCATACGGGGAAATCGGAGAAAAAATCGGATCGCTCTCCGAAAAGGGGACCTTGGCGTTGACGCCATAGACCGAGGACGATGAAGCGAGGATCAACTTCCGGACTCCGTGATTCCTTGCGGCCTCCAGAAGATGGACAGTCCCTTCGACGTTGACGCGCTGGTAAAGCGCCGGTTCGGCAAGGCTCGGGCGAACTCCGGCGCGGGCCGCCAGATGAATAACCTGATCGAACTTTGCACTCGCAAACAGGCCGGCGAGCGCTGTCCGATCCGTCAGCTCACCCTGGACGAATTTGAATGGAAACCGCGACCCTTTTACCTCCTCCAAATTCCGCCGCTTGAGCGCGGGATCATAAAAATCATTCAGATCGTCGAAGGCCCAGACCGAATGGCCATCCTGGAGCAGGTGCTCGCACACATGCGATCCAATGAACCCCGCTCCACCTGTAACCAGAAAATTCATTGCGCCCAGCGTACCAAATCGGAGGGGCGAGTTGAAATTTCAAATTTCAAATTTGAAATTTGAAATCAGAAACCCACAATTCGCGCATGCCAAACGAACCTTTGCTTCAACTGGACCTGCCGGGAATTCGCAAAATTAAAAGCGGCAAGGTGCGAGAAATCTTTGACCTGGGCGACGCGTTGCTGTTTGTGGCCAGCGATCGCATTTCCGCGTTCGATTGCATCATGCCCAATGGCATTCCCCGCAAAGGAGAGGTGCTCACGCAACTGTCGCACTTCTGGTTTGATCAAACGGCCTCCATCGTTCCGAATCATCGCCTGGCTTTGCCGAGCGACCCCTTGCCAGCCAAGCTGCGGCCCTTTGCGGACTGCTTGAACAAACGCACCCTGATCGTCAAAAAGGCCGAGCCGCTGGCGATCGAGTGCGTCGTGCGGGGTTATCTCGCCGGATCTGGATGGAAGGAATACCGGCAGCAGCAAACCGTCTGCGGCGTCAAGCTGCCTCCGGGCTTGGTGGAGTCGGGGGAGTTGCCGGAGCCGATTTTTACCCCCGCGACCAAGGCCCAGACCGGACACGACATCAACATCAGCTTTGAAGAAGCCTCCCGTATCGTCGGCTCGAAAGTGGCGGATCAAGTGCGAGCCGCCAGTCTGAAAATCTATACGGCCGCCCGTGAATATGCCCGCCAACGCGGCATCATCATTGCCGACACCAAATTTGAGTTCGGCTCGTTCAACGGGGAATTGATCCTGATTGATGAAGTGCTCACGCCGGATTCCTCGCGCTTCTGGCCGGCCGACCTGTATCGACCCGGTGGAGGCCAGCCGAGCTTCGATAAACAATTCGTGCGGGATTACCTGGAAACTCTAGACTGGAACAAAACCCCGCCCGCCCCCGCCCTGCCGCCGGACGTGGTGGAGAAAACTCAGGCCAAATACCAGGAAGCCTATCGGCGTCTAACCGGTCGCTCGCTCTGACGAAGCCAGTCGTCCTGATTTAACCGATTTAACAATTTAACCCTTTTAACGCCTTTGGATGCGCTCGTGGAAGATTTCCTCCAGTATCTCCGGAACGAACGAGGCCAGTCGGAGCACACGCAGAAAACGTACAAGCTACTCCTCGACAAATTCATCGCCTGGGCCAAAGGGCGGAACGTGACGGATTGGCGTTCGGTGACTCTCTCGCACTTGACCTCTTTTTTGCTTCAAGAACAACAACGCCCGCGCCAGAACCAGCCCGTCGAGTCCGCGGGCAAACTCAGCACCAGCACACTGTACCTGGAAATCGCGGCGTTGCGCGCCTTCTACCGTTTTTGCGAACAGGAAAAACTGCTGCCCAGCAATGTCGCCGAAAATCTCTCGCTCCCGCGACGGTGGCAACGCCTGCCCAAGTCTTTGACCGACGCTGAAATCAAGCAGTTGCTCGCGCCGCCCCCGCAAGAAAGCCCGGCAACCCTCTGCGATCAGGCCGTTCTGGAACTGGCCTACGCCTCGGGCCTGCGCCTCTCGGAGTTGTGCGGCGTGCGTTTGGAACAACTTCACCTGGAGGCCGGATTCGTGACCGTCGTCGGCAAAGGCAACAAAGAACGGGTCGTGCCCGTAGGCCGGAAAGCTGTCCAAGCGCTCCAGCGTTACCTGGACACCGGCCGCCCCAAGCTGGTCACGCGCCGGTCGCCGGCAAATATCTTTTTGACCCGACGCGGCACACCGTTCGCCTCGGTCACCCTCTGGCTGCGGATCAAGACTCGCGTGCGCCGGGCCAGAATCGCCCGGAACGTCACTCCGCACATGCTGCGGCACAGCTTCGCCACGCATCTGCTGGAGCACGGCGCAGACCTGCGCGTCATTCAGGAATTGCTGGGCCACGCGAGCATCAGCACGACCGAGATTTACACGCACGTGGCTAATGATCAGTTGCGCGAAGTCCACCGCAAATTCCATCCGCGCGCTTAAGCCGTAAGCATTCAGATCTCCACAAAAGCAAACGAAGGAAACAAAGAGTTGAACCCATCCTTGGAGTGCCCAAGTCCGATTTCCCCAATCTGCGGGCCTTCGTTCTCTTCGTTGCCTTTTGTTCAACGGGATTCTTGCTCCAAACTTTTGTGCGGCGGCAATCGCGGCTCCACCCATCGGTTTCGCAGGTGTCGAAGAGGGCTTGCCTTTTTTGAGCGGCGTGAGAAAAACCCCGCATGACCACAAAACATTACTTTCAAAAACTCCTCATCACCCTCGTCGGTATCGGAACGCCGCTTTCCACGCTGGCCGCGGAACTGCAGGGTCTCGGGTACAAAGACACGCCCCTGATTCCCGGCACCCAATGGCACGTTCACGACGGTGATCGTCCCCAGCCGCGAATCGTAACGCCCGCTGCAGCTTTCAGCCACCTGGCGCCGGCGCCTTCGGACGCCGTAGTGCTGTTCGATGGAAAAGATCTGTCGAAATGGGAACTGCCGGGCGGTCGGGAAGCGAAATGGAAAGTTGAGAATGGCTATATGGAAGTTGTCGGCGGCACCGGCAGCATCCAAACCAAAGGCAAGTTTGCCGATTTCCAGTTGCACCTGGAATTCGCTACGCCCTCCGTGGTCAAAGGCAACGGCCAGGGCCGGGGCAATAGCGGTATCCTCATCAACGGCATGTACGAAGTTCAGGTCCTCGACTCTCACGGCAACAAGACCTATCCCGACGGCCAGTGCGGTGCGCTTTACAGTTGGACGCCGCCGCTGGTCAACGCCAGCAAGCCGCCCGGCGAGTGGCAAAGCTACGATATCATCTTCGAGTCGCCGCGTTGGGACGAAAGCGGCAAGCTGGTAAAGAAAGCCAACGTAACCGTGATCCACAATGGCCTGGTCTTGCACCACAAACGCGAATTCTTAGGCAACTCGCCGCATCGCGCCAACGGCACCTACAACTCGAAGCACACGCCGGAGATGTTCATCCAGTTGCAGGACCACGGCAATCCGATGCGTTTCCGGAACATTTGGCTGCGGTCGATCGGCGAATACGACAAGCCGTAATTGGGCGCCCTATCCCCAGGATGGTCATTGAAAATCGCGCCTGCTCCGTTCTGGTTTAGGCGCTGGTCATGGGATTCCGCCCTCTCACCGGGCGTTTCGTGCTCCTAATCCTAATCTAATCTTGCTCTCAATCCTGCTGGAGAGAATAAGATTACGAGCAAGGTAAAGAGTAAGACTTTATTTGCACTCCACGATCCTGGCGCCCACCGCAAAATCGTGCGCCCCGGCAATTCTGGACTGCGAATTGCTTTTTTCCGCACGGCATGGCCGCACATCGCATGAATTGCCCAACGCTTAAGAGCCGGTCGGAGAATTGCAGCCGGACCCAATGGAATTCTCAGACAGGCTCTAAGTCACCTCTCCTGCACTTTCTCTTATGGATGACGCTCGGACTGGGGCCTCAGTTGTCGGCTGAGGTCAAATTGATCACCCCCGGCGGCTGCCTCCCAAACGCCCCGTTTCTCGTCCGGGTGGAGGTTCGCGACAGCTCCGGCGCGCGAGACTGGAGTCTCTGGGACGCGGAAGCTCTGCTCGCCTCGGACCAGCCCGGCGTCACCCTTTCCCCCAACCGCGTCGTGCTGCGAAATGGACTTGGCACTGCCTTGCTCACCGTCGGCGGCAACGCCGATTTCTCGCTGACCGCAACCGTGAATGGCGAGCGAGCCGCGCGGAACGTGCGCAACTTTAGCGGCCAGCCAGCCATCTCGGTGGAAGGCACGCTGACAGGCACAAGCACCACCTGGAACGGCATCGTGACCGTCACCGGCAATGTCATCGTTCCTTCCGGCCACACTCTGACCATTCAGCCGAACACCGTTGTGTTGATCAACGGCGTGGCCTCCGGGACGTCCGGCGTCAATATCACCGTGAACGGCTCGATTCAGTCGCTTGGCACGGAACTCAATCCGGTCGTCATCACGTGCTCGGACGTCAATCTGAATTGGGGCCAAATCAGGCACGCCAACTCGGCGTCCTCCACTTACCAATACACCTTCATCAGCAAAGCGGGCCGCGCACCGGGCGAAGGGCACACCGGCACCGGACCGGCCTTTCGGCTCAATAATTCCACGCTCACGTTGGATGGATGTGTCATTTCCGACCTGACGGCAAGCGGCGCCACGATCGGCAAAATCATGATGGCGGACGCCTCGACTTTGACGTTCCGAGATTGCGTCCTGACACGGGCCCGCATGGGGCCGGAAATCGCCGGCACGGGTCTGGTGTGCACGGACACTTACCTGCTGGAAATGACGGGGCCGGACGACGCGGACGGCATTTATCTTCACACCTCCGCCGGGCGCCCTCTCACGCTCTCCCGCTGCGTCATCGCTTCGGGCAACGACGATGCCGTCGATACGCTCGACTCCACCGTGACCATCGAAAACTGCCTCATCCGCGATTGGCCGAACGCGAACGAGGACGCCAAAGGCATCAGTGTCTTCAATGGCGAAGTTCGACTCCGCCGCTCGCTCATCGCAAATTGTTTTGCGGGGATTTCGGCCAAAAGCAGCGGGCCGCCGGCGGTGGTGCGCATCGATCAATGCACGATTACGGGGATCGATCATGGCGTCGGCGCGGCCACCAAGTCCAACGCCTCCGCCGGCAACATCAATATTTACCTCGCCAACTCCATTATCCGCTCGGCGGACGCCCTTCGCTCAGATTTCGGTCCCGAAAAATTCGCCTCCGTGACTTACTGCGCGCTTTCCGAAACCTGGCCCGGTGCCGGAAATATCACAGCCGATCCGCTGTTTGTGGATGCCGCAGCCGGTGATTACCGTTTGCAGCGCGGTTCGCCGTGCCTCGACGCGGGTGATCCGGCTGCTCCACCCGACGCAGACGGGAGCCGGACGGATATCGGCTATTTCGCGGGCCCGTCTCAGCCACGCGAGCTGACGGTCAACATCACGTCTCCTGCATCCGGTGCGGTCTTTGCGGGACCCACAAATCTCACCATCACGGCCACGGCGAGTTCCCTTTCCAGCACCGTGACGCGCGTGGAGTTTTTCGAGAGCGGCACAAAACTGGGCGAAGATTTGACCACGCCCTACGCCTTTCTCTGGAGCAACGTCCGCGCCGGCAAATACACGTTGCGCGCGGTCGCCACGCAGTCCGCCGGACTCATGGCCACTTCGGCGCCGGTGAACGTGATAGTCACCTCTGGCGAAGGGTCGTCCACGAACGTGTGGGTGGCGGTGGGCAGCGATTGGAAATATCTCGATACCGGCGTGGATCCAGGC
>JACPRI010000310.1 GCA_016190065.1 Verrucomicrobiota bacterium | reverse complement strand
TCCATTCGGAGCGCAAGCCCCAGCTTCAGCGCGCCAGCACGGATTCCCTCTCCCTTGAGGGAGAGGGTCAGGGTGAGGGTGAGACGCCAGACTAATCTGAGCCGCTTGGATTCGCCGACGATTCTCCCTCGCCCCGGCCCTCTCCCGCTGGGAGAGGGAGAAGCCCTCTGTGCGCGCTATCACACAGCTCTGATCTGCCGACAACTTGTGGATGCACCGGCCGCAAAACGGACGCATCTCGGAGTCGGAGGAGCGCGACTAGGTGCGCAGCACCAATCGTAGAGACAATGAACCAAGGTCGAAAGCTTCACCGGAGCCGGGCTGCTGCGGCTGGTCTCCGGCACAGCAACGCTCCACACCGCGCCTCAAATTGCCGGCAACTCGACGATGCGCCCCGCAAAGCTTTTGCATGAAAGCGCGGGGCTTTGATAGCCTGCGTGGGTGCAGGCCAACGCCGGATACAAGATTGTCCGCCTGAAGAACGGAGCGCAAAGCGTCCACTCGCTGGCGCACCTGGAAACGTTTCATCCCGTCATCGGGCCGGTCGCCGAAGCCGAGGCGCTTTACGTGAATCAACTTCGGTTGGCCGAACGCTTCGAAAACTGCCGCGGAGAGTTTGTGGTTTGGGATGTCGGTCTGGGCGCGGCGGCGAATGCGCTCACGGTCCTCCGCACTCTGTGCCGCGTCCCCGGCTCGATCAGGTTGGTGAGCTTTGACGCAACGCTCGAACCGCTCCAGTTCGCTCTGGAGTGGGCTGCCGAATTAGGTTACCTGGACGGCTATACGAATCAACTCCGGGCGTTGATCTCAGACAAACGCGTTCGATGGGTGGCCGGGCAAACAACCGTCGATTGGCAGCTCTGCTTGGGCGACTTTCCCGCGCTGCTCCGAACGGCCGCGGCTCGATCCCTTCCAAAACCGCACGCGATTCTGTTCGACGCTTACTCGCCCGCCAGGAATCCCGCTATGTGGACGCAGCCATTGTTCAGCGATTTGTTCAAGCTGCTTGCGCCGGAACGCCCGTGCGCTCTGGCCACCTATTCGAGAAGCACCATGCTGCGGGTGTCCTTGCTGCTGGCCGGGTTTTTTGTTGGCAGCGGCCACGCCACGGGCGAGAAGGAACAAACCACCATCGCTGCCAATACGCTCGATCTCATCTCCGAACCGCTGCCTCACGCCTGGTTGAGGCGCGCCCGAAAGTCCACCGGCTCCGAACCCCTTTGGGAACCCATCTATCGTCAGGCGCAGCTCACTCCCACGACCTGGGACCGCTTGCAGCAGCATCCGCAATTTCGTGACTTCGCCCCAAATGCATCACTCAACTCAATTTAAAGAACTGCTGAACCGACGCGAGCCGGTCCTTGCCCTTGCTCCGATGCAGGACGTGACAGATTTGCCCTTCTGGCGGCTCATGGCTCGGTACGGCGGTGCGGACTTGTATTTCACGGAATACTTCCGCGTCCACGCAACCTCTAACCTGGATCGAAATATTCTCCGATCGATCACTGAAAATCCCACCGGCAAGCCGGTCATCGCGCAAATGATCGGCAACGATATCCCCTCGCTCGTCCGTACGGCCCGCGAGCTTCAGCAATATCCCATTGCCGGTGTGGATTTGAACCTCGGCTGTCCCGCGCCCATCGTGTATCGGAAATGCGCCGGAGGCGGATTGCTCCGCGAACCCGGTCGAGTCGATGCGATCCTTGGCGCTTTGCGTCAGGCAATCTCCACGCGGTTTACGGTAAAGACGCGGATTGGATTTGATGCCCCTGACCTCTTCGACGACCTATTGAAGATATTCGCCCGGCACTCGCTGGATTTGCTGAGCGTCCACGGACGGACCGTGCGCGAAATGTATCAGCCGCACGTTCACTACGACTTGATCGCTCGGGCCGTCGAAGCGGTGCCATGTCCTGTGCTGGCCAACGGCAATGTTGATTCCTCTGCGAACGCTCGCGAAATCCTGGAAACGACCGGGGCGCGAGGCCTCATGATCGGTCGGGGCGCGGTCCGCAATCCGTGGCTGTTCCGTCAAATTCAACAGAGTCATCGGGGCGAGGCCGTGTTCGAGCCAAGCGGCTTCGACGTGCTCGAATACATCCGGGATTTGTTTGTGACCGTCCGGCCGCCGGCCGTCGCGGAGGCGGCGCACATTCAGAAAATGAAGAAGTATATGAATTTTATCGCTGAAGGCGTGGACCCGACCGGTCAGTTTCTGCACCAGATCCGGCGTGTGGCCACCGAAACGGATTTCTTCAGAGTGTGCGAGGCGTTTCTCAATCACGATCAGCCCATACCGCTCGCCGCCTTCTCCAGTGCGCGCAACACCTCTTCATCGCTGGTCTGCGGAAAACTTCCATAGTATTGGCCGACGGCCTGGAAATTGGGATCGATGAGCAGGGCCACGGTGTCATCGCACAGATTGGCGAGCCGGGCGAGACCATTGGTCGAGGCCACGGGAACGGCGACGGTAATGCGCTTTGCTCCTTGTTTCTTGGCGGATCGAACCGCGGCTTCGGTGGTCGCTCCCGTGGCGAGGCCGTCATCGACCAGGATCACGGCTTTGCCGTCGAGCGGACTTCGTTTCCCGCGCTCGAATTTTTTGACGTAATCATTCAGCCGGGCCGTTTCTTCGGCGATGACCGCATCCAGTTCCTCCCGGCCCGCCTCGGTCCGTTCCACGACTTGTCGATCCAGCACGACGGTCTCGGCTTCGGCGAGGGCCCCGACGGCAAACTCGCGAAAGCGCGGATGGCCAATCTTGCGGACGACAAGCACGCCCAGAGGCCGCTTCAAGATGCGCGTGATCTCCGCCGCGACGAGTACGCCTCCGCGCGGTAAACCGAGGACGACGTCCGCCTGGACGTGCCTCGCGGCCAGCTCGCGCCCGAGCTTTTCGCCCGCTTCCTTTCGAGAGGCAAAGGTCATCGCATTCTCGATTATGACTGTTTGGTCAACCGCGAGTGAACGCCAATTCACGCGAATGAATCCGGCGAAACTCCGCCGCAATCCGCCAGGGTGTCATGAGTCGCGTCCATACGCGCCTATGAGCGGTTGAATTGTACCATCGAACTTGCACGCTTCCTCTAACGCGAGCGGGAGTGCAGCGGCATGTAAAGCGCCAGACTGCGGCGGTGTTCCTCACGCGTCGCGGCATCGTAAAACTCAATGGGATTATAGTCGTCCGTCAACACGATGCCGTGCGTCGGATCGGAAGCGCGAGCCGTCGCGTAGGCGTTGCGTGCGCGATGCCGGACGAACGGGTGAACCGTCCCGAAATCAGGTTCCTTCAGAGGCCGGAGATCCGGCTGGTCCGAAGCGACAAAAAACACATTCACCGTGCCGCCGCTGCCCTCCGAGTGGGCCCGCACGGATGCGAAGACCCAGCGTAGGGTTTTCTCCAGTGAAGCGGTGAAGTAGTCCCGCCCGGCCTCGAAGGAGCCGAAGCTGTTAATGACCAGGGTGCCGTTCTCTTTGAGGATCCGGCGCATCGCGCCGAAGGCATTGGTGGTCATGAGATGCGAAGGAGAGGAATCGCCCAAGAAGGCATCGAGGATGATGGTGTCGTACTTCTCCTGCGTTTCGTTGACGAAATGCCGTCCGTCGCCGATGAAAAGGTTGAGTTTCTCGATTTCGCAGTCGAAGTGGTTCGTGGCCACGGTGACGACGCCGGGATTGATTTCGACGACGTCCACTTTGACGCCCTCGCGGGCGAACTGCATGGGAACAATTCCGACGCCGAGTCCGATGCAAAGCGCTCGCTGAATTCGAGGCGTGTAGGCGTGGGAGAGTTGGTGCAGTGCGTACGTAAACAGAGCAAGGCTCTTTTTTTGAATCGGATCGTAGATATTCTGTACGAGGTAGTCGTTGTAATAATCACGCCTTTTTGTTTCCTTGTCCTCCGTTACCTGCAGCAGCCCAAAATTGGAGTTGGCGCGATAGATTTCATCGATCGACGCCGTATGGACGAGGCGTTCCTTGGTCGTGCCGCCATAACCCAGCACCAGACCGGCCGCGATTCCCACGGCGGCCGCAGGGGCTGAGCCTTTGCTGGTCGCCCACAGAAAGAAATACGCGGCGACGATGGCCATGAGCAGGCCCGCCGTGAAATACATCGTCATGGAGTTGGGAAAGAAAGGAACCAGGATATACCCGATCAGAACCGTGCCCGCCACGCTTCCCAAAGTGCTGATGGCGGTGAGCCGTCCGATAATGCCTCCGACGTTCTCCACCGAAACGGTCAGGACTCGGACCAGAAACGGGCCGACCATGGCCAGCAACGCGAGCGGAACGAAGAAAAGAAACAGCGCCGCGATCAAAGAGCCCAGGGCGAGTTTGAATTTCAGGCACCAAAAGGAAACCGGTTCGACGACCACAATGGTGAGGCCGAGGTAAATCGCGGCGATCAAAACGCATGCGTAGATTCGGCCGAGCCTCGGATTCCGGTCCACCAGGCGGCCGCCGGCATAGTAGCCGGTGGCCAGGGCGAGCAACGTCACCGCGATTTGCGCGGTCCACACGAAGTGCGAAGTGCCGAAGAAAGGCGCGAGCATCTTGGCGCCCAGGATCTCGATAATCATGATCGCCGCGCCGGTGCAGGCCGCGGAAAAATAAAGGTACCGGCGCAGCGCGGGCGACACCGCTTGTTCGGGAAGGGGAGCGGGCTTCTTTTTCACGGAAGTCTTCTACTGATTAAATTTGAAATTTGAAATTTGAAATTTGAGAATCGGGCCGATTGAGAAAATACTGGCACGTCATCACCATCGGCATTCAGAACACGCTCGTATATCGGATCAATTTTCTCTTCCGAAGCGTCTTCGGCCTCATCCCACTCATGGCGACGATTTATCTCTGGAAGGCAGTCTATGCCAGCCGCGATTCCGCCGAGGGGGTCGCCGGTTACACGTATGCATCCATGGTGTCGTATTATCTGCTCGTGACGCTGGTGGACATGCTGACCGCGGTGAACGAAGACGATTGGCAGATCGCCGCGGATATTCGGGATGGGAACATCAACCACTTCCTCATCAAACCCATCGACTACCTGAGCTACCGGCTTTGCCTGTTTCTGGCCGGGCGGATGATTTATACGCTGGTGGCCTTGGCTCCGGTGGGTTTGTTCGTGCTCCTGCATCGAGAGTATTTGGCCTGGCCGCCCGACCTGGCCACGCTCGCCATTTTTCTGGTTGCGACCTGCCTGACCGGGTTGCTTCAGTTCTTCATGTCCTTCACGATGGCACTCCTGGCGTTCTGGGTGCTGGAGGTGTCCACGTTTATTTTCATTTTGTTTGCGTTCGAATACATCGCGGGCGGACATTTGTTCCCGCTCGATATCCTGCCGCCGGCCGTGGCGCAGGCGCTGACTTATACTCCGTTTCCCTACCAGCTTTTCTTCCCGGTGAGCATCTATCTGGGACGGACGGCGGGCGCTGCCTTATGGCAAGGAATCTTCATCCAGATTTTTTGGGTGGCGGCCTTCTATGTTCTGGCGCGAGTGGTATGGAGCCGCGGCATTCGAAAATACACGGCAGTGGGTGGCTAAGATATGACAACCAATCCTTATCTGGTTTTTCAAAACGGCACGGTGATTCTGCCGGATCGAATTTTGCCCGACGGCGTCGTGGTCTGCCGGGATGGGCGGATTTCCGAAGTGGGCGAACGACGCGCCATGGCCACGGCTTCCTCGGCCAGCTATATCGATGCGGGAGGCGGGTTCATCAGCCCGGGCTTTGTTGATATTCACGTTCATGGGGGCGCCAATGCAGATTTCATGGACGGTTCCGAGGAGGCCGTCGTGACCGTGACGCGAGCACATGCCCGGCACGGAACGACGACGATTTTTCCAACGACCACGACCGGATCGCCGGAACAGATCACGGCCATGCTCCGCAGTGGCCAGGCTGTCAAACAGACCGATCAGGTCTCCAACGGCGCGAGAATTGGCGGCGTTCATTTTTACGGCCCTTACTTTGCCGAGGAGAAGGTGGGCTGCCATTTGCGAAGCGGCCGCCGCGACCCGGATCCGGACGAGTATCGGCGCGCCTTTGATTTGGACATCATTCGCGTCGCCACCTGCGCCGCAGAGCTGCCGGGGGCGGAGGCATTTTACCGCGAAGCCAGCCGGCGCGGTTGTCTGGTCACATGCGGGCATTCGAACGCGAGTTGGACCGAGATGAAGCGAGCGTTTGAAGCCGGCATGCGGCACGTGGACCACTTCTGGTGCGCGATGAGTTCGGTTCCGAGCATTCGCGCGCGGCTTGGGACGCCGTCCCAGGGGAGCATGGAGCAGTTCGTTCTCATGCACGACGAGATGAGCACCGAGGTCATCGCGGATGGTTGCCATCTGGCGCCCGAGCTGCTCGAGTTTGCCTTTGTCATGAAAGGCCCGGCGCGACTCTGCCTAGTGACGGACGCGAATCGTGCCCTGGACATGCCCCCGGGCGATTATCGGTTCGGCCCAAAAGAAGATGGGGAATGGTTCAAGAGCGACGGCAAAGTGGGCTTCATTCCGGGCGGCGGATTGGCCAGTTCGGTTGTTGGCCTGGACACGATGGTGCGGAACATGGCGCAACTGACGAGCGCGCGGGCTCACGAAGCCGTCCGCATGGCGAGTTTGACGCCTGCCGAACGCGTGGGCATGGATCGGGAAGTCGGGAGTCTGGACGCCGGCAAACGCGCTGACGTGCTGGTTCTCAGCCAGGAGTTCGAGGTGAAACGAGTGTTTATGGGCGGCGTGGAGTTTGCCTTCGGCTAGGCCCGGCTAGGCCGCGAAGGCCGGCGCAGTCCGGCCGCTTGCCTCGCAGCGTGTTTCGTGAGATCGCGGAAAAGTATCACGCGCCTTACGAATGAAGCCACCCCTGCACCCCTCCCAGGAGGGGAACCTGGAATTCCTGCACGAAGCGTGGCTCTCCTCCTGGGAGGGGAAGGGGTGGGTTCAGGGTCGCAATGCGCGGTCAGAAGATCGTAGATCTACCCAGGAAACGCACCTCACACCGTCAGCGGGATCGCTTCGTCGATGAGCATGATGGGGATGTCTTGCCGGATCGGATAGAGGAATTGCTTGTCCGAACGAATCAGGCCGCCATCGATGCGTTCCTTGACGGGTTGTCCGGAGCGATTCTTGAGCTGGCCCGCGGTGATTTTCTCGTTGAGGCCGCTGATAAGGGCCGGCTCCGCG
>JACPRI010000309.1 GCA_016190065.1 Verrucomicrobiota bacterium | reverse complement strand
GACCGGGAGACTGTCGCCCAGACCTGGCAGGTGCTGCGATCGGAATTCGACCAGATGCTCCTCGACAATGCCCGCGAAAAGGGGGCCACGGTGTTGGAGGAGATCACAGTCAAGGAGTTACTTCGCGACGGGGCGCGAGTCGTGGGCGTCCGTGCCGTTGACAAAGCTGGACAGACGCATGAATACCGCGCGCCGATCACTCTGGATTGCACGGGCAAGGAATCCTTTTCCGCCGTCCGCAACGGCTGGCGGATGCGGGACCCGTATCTGAACAAGGTCGCGGTCTGGACTTACTACCAAGGCTCCAAGCGCGAGCCCGGCATCGACGAAGGACAGACCGCGGTGGCTTTCGTGCCGGAGAAAGGCTGGTTCTGGCACATCCCGCAGCACAACGACATGGTCAGCGTGGGCGTCGTGGCTGAGGGCAAATATCTGACCCGCGGCGGCGTGAAATCGCCGGAAGCCATCTTCCATCGGGAAGTCGAGGAAAACCTCTGGATCAAAGATCATCTTTCCGTCGGCCAGCAGGTCGGGCCGTATTATTTGACCAGTGAATACTCGTTTCATTCGCGGCACTGCGGTTCCGAAGGGTTGCTGCTCGTGGGTGACGCCTTCGCGTTTCTCGATCCCGTTTTTTCCTCCGGCCTGATGTTCGCTTTGAAAAGCGGGGTGATGGCCGGTGACGCGGTTCATGAGGCGATCCTCGCGCAGGATTTCTCGCCGGCGCGATTCACGGAATACGGGACAACCTTGCGCGAAGGCGTGGAAAACATGCGCAAACTGGTCTATGCATTTTACAATCCCAAATTCAGTTTCCGCGAGCTGGCGGACAAATATCCCGATTTAGTGGGCGACGTGACGGATTGTTTGAGCGGCGACGTGAACAAGGATTTTACCCGCCTTTACACGGCGATCTCCGAGTTCGCCGAAGTGCCGGAAGCGCTGCCGGTCGGCCAGCCATTGGTGAAGCCCGAATCCGAGCTGCAGCCTGCATAACTAAAAGACTAAAAGAGACCAACTGTGTTTGTCCCAGTCCCCCACAGGTAACCCAATCATAGCGATTCAGATCTGAGCTTTACCTGACTCAGATTCGACCGGCTTCAAAACGCTCAAAACATAAAGCTTGTAGCCATTCTCTCTCAAGAACTGACCCCTTTTCACGTACGTCGTGCTGGAGAGCGAACCGTATCGATCCAAATTAGTGGCCGCGGTGCGGCCGCACTGCCACCGCCGCCGTTAGGATTCTACCCTCTGCAGCCGCCATTGCCTGGAATTGCATGAAGGAATAATGTCATTCCATGAAAGCAACAGGGATCGTTTATCTCGTGGGCGCCGGGCCGGGCGACGCCGGCTTGATGACGTTGCGGGGCGCCGAATTGCTCAGCCGCGCAGACGTCGTGGTCTATGACGCGCTGGTGAATCCCGATCTGCTGCGTCTGGCGCCGAAATCCGCCGAAGTCATTTACGGCGGCAAACGCTCCAAAGATCACGCCATCCCTCAGGTCGATCTGAACCAGCTTCTGGTTTCCAAGGCGCGCGAAGGCAAATGCGTGGTCCGGCTCAAAGGGGGCGATCCTTACATCTTCGGACGCGGCGGGGAAGAAGCGGAAGAACTGGCCGCGGCGCAGATTCCTTTTGAAGTGGTTCCGGGGATTTCCTCCGTCGTCGCTGCGCCAAATTACGCGGGGATTCCTTTGACCCATCGCGCGCTTTGTTCCAGCTACACCGTCATCACCGGCCACGAAGACCCGTCAAAGGAGGAGAGCAGCATTGACTGGGCGCAAGTCGCGAAAGCGCCCGGCACCAAGGTGATCTTGATGGGCACGGAACGAATCCGCAAAATCGCCGAGGCGCTCGTCGCTCACGGCATGACGGAAAAAACTCCGGTCGCCATGGTGCGCTGGGGCACGACGGGACGGCAGCAATCCATCGAAGGAACGCTGGCGACGATCGGGGACGTCGCGGAACAAAACCAGTTCGCCCCTCCCTCCGTCACCATCATTGGAGACGTGGTCAATCTGCGCGGCAAATTGAACTGGTTCGAGCGGCGTCCGCTTTTTGGCCGGAGGATCGTGGTCACTCGCACCCGGGAGCAAGCCAGCCAGCTTGCCCGGCGGTTGTGGGATTTGGGCGCGGAAGTCCTGGAAATTCCGACCATCAAGATCGTTCCGCCCGAGAATAAAATGGATTTGAAAGACGCGCTGCTTAGTTTGCACGAATACGACTGGGTCGTCTTCACCAGTCCGAACGGCGTCACGTCGTTCTTCGATTACTTTTTCAAAGCATTCGACGACATGCGCGACATCGGCGGCGTGCGCATTGCCGCCGTCGGCCCGGCGACGGCCGAGAAGCTCAAGGAATTGCATTTGAAGGTCGATCTGATGCCGGACGAGTACGTCGCCGGCAAAATCGCCAAGGCTTTTGAGAGTTATCAAAGCATCGAGAATCTCCGGATCCTGCTGATGCGCGCCGAGGTGGCCAATCGGGAGTTGCCCAAAGCGCTGGAAAAACTGGGAGCGATTGTCGATGACGTCGCGTGCTACCAAACCGTGCCGGAGACAGAGGACGTGAACGGCGCGGCGGCCAAGCTGCTGGAGACCGGCGCGGATTGGATCACCTTTACCAGCAGCTCGACCGTGGAACATTTTCACGCGCGGTTTGACCTGCCAAAGCTCGTCGGAAAATTTCCCCGGCTGAAGCTCGCCTCCATCGGACCGGAAACGAGCAAAGCGATCAAAGGCTTGAAGCTGGCTCCGGCTCTGGAAGCCAGAACTCACACGGTCGGGGGTCTGGTCGAAGCGATCTCGGGATTCGATCGTGAAACGGATCATGAGCTGAACAGGAGGTAGCAGAGAAAACGGAGAGCCAGCGCACTTGGATCGGGAATTGACGGCCAGGGAATCTCGCCTCAAATGTGAGATCCGCAGTTGTGTTGCCCCCAAAAGTCCTCCCTCTCTGTTTTCTCGTTTTCTCCTGTTGAGAATGCTGTTTCAAAGTGCGGCTTTCAGCTTCAGCACCCGCGCTGCGTTCCCCGCCAAGATTGCCTTGCGCTCCACATCCGATAGGTCCAATTCGCGGATCGCTTTCAGCGTGGCGCGGATGTAGCCGGGGCCTTGTTCGGGGTCGAACGGCATGTCCGTGGCAAACATCAGCCGGTCCGCGCCGAAAAAACTCCGGCCGCATTCAATCGCTCCTCGCGCGCCGAAGGAAGCGGTGTCGGCGTAATAACGGCGCAAGGCGGACAGAGGCGGTTCCTGAAGCTGATGCCGGATCGCGTCGGCGTGTTCGGGCGGCGTGCGCGTGCCGAGGAGTTCCATGCCCGAACCGAGCCGCCCTTCCATCATCGGAATGATGCCTCCCACGTGATGCGTGATGACCGGCAGATTGGGACAGCGGTCGAACAGGCCCGCGAATGCCAGCCGCACCATCGCCACGCTCGTCTCATACGGCCATCCGAGCGACCACCAGATATCGAACTTCGACACCGGCTCGGACGGATAATCCGGACGCGTCATCGGGCGGGTGGGATGGAGCCAGACGGCGCCGCCCAATTTCGCCACGAGTGCAAACAAAGCCAGATGCGGCGGCTCGTCCAGAGGCCGGCCGGCGATGCTGGTCATAATCTGAACGCCCGCCGCGCCGAGCCGTTTGACCGCGCGTTCCGCTTCCACCAGCGCCGCCTCGGGGTTGTTCAACGGGAGCGTGGCGACGAAAGAAGGAAAGCGATCGCGATGTTTGGAAACGAGCGTTGCGAGCGCATCGTTGGCAATCCGCGCCAGTTCAGGCGATTGCTCCGGGCCGGCGATTTGCTCCGGCGTCGGCGACGCCAGGCTGGGAATTTGTCGGTAACCTGGAAACTGGTCCATGACTCTGAAGCGCGCCTCCGGATTGACCATCACGGGAATCGCTTGCGCGCGCGTGAACATGAAAGTCGGCTTCGTCAGGCTCCGATTCGCCGCCGCGCAATACTCGGAGGGAAGAACGTGGCAAAAAACGTCCAGGCACTCGTCGCTCATAAAATCGCGAATGAGGCTCAGCTTGACGTCACACGGACTTGGCGCAATCTATTTTGACCGCAGGAGACGGAACGACCATCAACCGCCCCGATCCCGCTCGCGGAACGTTAAACCCGGATTACTCATGAAACGAATTAATCAGCTATCCCAGTGCGCCGTTCTCTTGGCCTGGGCTTTCAGTCCTGCAACCCTGTCGGCGCAACAAACCGCTCCGGTCACCATCACCGTGCTCGAGCGCGGGAGCGGGAAGCCGATTCCCTGTCGCGTTCATTTGAAGGACGCGGCCGGGAAACCCGTGCGCGCGCCTGACTTGCCTTTCTTTCGGGATCACTTCGTCTGTCCGGGAAATGTTCGCCTGGAGTTGCCTTTGGGAAATTACACGTGCGAGATCGAACGCGGACCGGAATACAGCCTGGCCACGGGCGCGTTGCAGATTCGGGAGCGAACCGAGTCCGAATGGGGATTCCAGTTGCATCGCCTGGCCAATCTGGCTGGCGAAGGCTGGTGGTCCGGCGAACTCCACGTGCACCGCCCCGTGCAGGACATCGAATTGCTGATGGCCGCCGAGGATTTGCACGTGGCCCCGGTGATCACGTGGTGGAACAACCGAAATCTGTGGGCGACCAATCGCCCGCCCGAAAAACTGCGCGTCGGCTTCGGCGAGAATCGATTCTACGAAGTGATGGGCGGCGAGGACGAACGCGAAGGCGGGGCCCTGCTTTACTTCAATCTCAAGCAGCCGCTGCCGATCACGCCGGCGCAGCGCGAATATCCGTCGCCGATGCAATTCCTGGCGCAGGCGCGCAAGCATGCCGGCGTGTGGGTCGATATCGAAAAGCCGTTTTGGTGGGATGTGCCGACGTGGCTGGCCAGCGGCCAGGCTGATTCGATCGGCCTCGCGAACAACCATATGTGCCGCGACCAGATGTATGTGTCCGAAGCCTGGGGCAAGCCGAGGGACGCCCAACGATTGCCGCCCCCGCGCGGAAACGGTCTTTGGACCCAGGAGATTTATTACCACATTCTGAATTGCGGACTGCGCATTCCGCCCTCGGCCGGCAGTGCGTCCGGCGTGCTTCCCAATCCGGTCGGCTATAACCGCGTGTATGTTTATCTGGGCAAGAAACTCGATTACGGCAAATGGTGGGAAGGCCTGCGCGCCGGGCGGTCGTTTGTGTCGAACGGCCCTTTGCTTCGATGCCGCGCGAACGGCCAACTCCCCGGCAGCGTTTTCTCGGCGAGGAAGGGGAAAGAAATCAAGATTGAAATCAAGGCCGCCTTGACCACACGCGATCCCATTTCTTGGCTGGAGATCGTGAAGAACGGCCGCATTGAGCATCGGATTCCGTTCGAGGAGTGGAAGAGAACCGGGAAACTGGGCCACCTGAAGTTCAACGAGAGCGGCTGGTTTCTGGTGCGCGCGATCGCCGACACTCCAAACACGTTTCGCTTCGCGTCAACCGCGCCGTTTTACGTGGAGATCGGCGATTCGAAGCGCCGGGTGAGCCGGACCTCCGCTCAGTTCTTTCTGGACTGGGTCCGTGAACGCAAGCAGCGGGTGAAGTTGGATGATCCGTCCCAACGCGCTGAGGTTCTCGTCCACCACGAGAAGGCGGAAGCGTTTTGGGCGGACCTGGTGAGCAAAGCCAACGCCGATTGAATTGAATTAACCACGAATTCTCGGAGTAACTTGAGAACGACAGTCTGGAATGGTTGAAACTTTTCTAACCACTAATTCACACTAATTGACACTAATCTAATCATCGAGTGAGCAATCCGGATGCGTTGCCCCCGCTGTGCGGGGCACTCGCCCATCCGGTATTAGTGTTTATTAGTGTGAATTAGTGGTTGAACTCCTTCTCAGCTTGATCCACGGAGTCTCGCGCGCACGTTGTCCGGCAACGGAATCGTTTCTGGTTGGTGGCTGAGCCACACGAAAGCCTGAGGCAGATCGGCGAACTGTCCCTCCAGTTGCGCCTCGTAAGCCTGCTTCACGATCGCTCCCAGTGCCGGCCCCGGTTTCAGCCCGAGCTTGATCAGGTGCCGGCCCATGAGGATCGGCTTTGGAGCGTGCGTCTGAACTTTCAGCGCGGCGGCTTTGGCCTGCAATTCAAGCACCCCTTCCGGAACCGCCGGCGGCTTCGGAGGCCGGCCCATCGCGTCCGCCGTGATGATCCAACAAAGGCTGTCGATGGATTCCGGCTCCAGACGTTTGGCCAGCCTGCGCACGGACCGATCTGTGATTGTCTGAAGATGCGCGAGGTGGTTGACGACGAGCGGGACGACGCGCTCCCGGATCACTTGCGGCGCGTTGATCCGTTGCAGGAATTGCTCCGCGATCGGTCCGCCCGCTTCGTCGTGGCCCGGCGATACGATCCGCATCCGCCCATCCTTTCGCGCACGCATCGTTGTGGAGGGTTTTCCAAAATCATGCGCCAGGACCGCAAGCAGCAACACGATTCTCGATTCGGCATCCGCTTGCTGCCAGCCCGGCAAACGGACTAGTGCGTCGCAGCAATGGCACGTGTGGACGAAAACGTCGCCTTCGGGATGCCAGTCCGGTTCCTGCGGCACGCCCCGCAGCGCATTCAATTCCGGGAAGTGCTCGATCCATTCCGTCGCCGCAAGGAAATTCAAGCCCGCGGACGGCACGGCGCTCTTGCCGGCCCACTTGAACCATTCTTCGCGCACACGTTCGACCGCGAGTTCATCGTAGCCCGGGCTTATGCTTCGGCAGAGCGCCACGGTCTCGGTCGCAGGGGTGAGATCGAACCGCGCCGCGAACTGCATGCCGCGCAGGACGCGCAACGGATCTTCGGTGAAGGCGCCACTGGTGTGGCGCAGAGTCCGGTTTTTCAGATCTGCTTCTCCGCCGAAGAAGTCGAGCGCCTGCTCTTTCCTCGGATCGAACATGAGCGAGTTGATCGTGAAATCCCGGCGCGCGGCGGCCTCCTTCAAGGAAATCGCGGGATCGAAAGAAATCTCAAAACCTTTGTGCCCGGGCGCGACCTTGGAGTCGCGGCGGGGAATGCTAAAGTCGAATGTCGAGCCGCGGCGCGTCGTCAGTTTCACGACTCCGAAAGATTTTCCGACCAAATCCGTTTTCCCCCAGCGCGACAGCGCGGTGACCAATCCGTCGTAGCTGATTCCGAAAACTTCAACGTCGAAGTCTTTGTTCGGAATGCCCAGCAGCCAATCCCGCACGCAGCCGCCCACGAGGTAGGCATTATTCAGTTCCGGAGTGGCGCGCAGAATCTCGGACAGTTCGTCGGGAGCGATGGAATTCATTCGACGGGATGCGGCCTCGCGACCACTGCTGTTGAATTAAGCGAACCGATGCCTTTCGATCCCCTTCCTCTCCCCGCGAGGCATGAGTGGGGAGAGGATCGGGGAGAGGGGCAAGCCAATGAAAACGGCCCTCCTCTCCCCGGCCCTCTCCTCCCTCCGCAGGGAGAGAGGGAGAACTCCAGATGCGATCTCAAGGGCTCTGTGGCAACGCTGGAACGGTCGCGGCGGCGGATGGCCTTGGGGCGTGTCGAACGGAGTAATTGGTAATGCCAAATTCGATCAACTGCTGATAGTTAGTCAGGACGATCCCTTGCTGTTCCAGCAATCCCTTGACGTTCACCGGCTCTTTCCGCTGCAGCTTCGACCAGTCGATTTCGGGAAGGAGTTTCGCCAGGAACTTCGGATCGACATAGAGTTCATCGCCGTCTTGCGGAATATTCGGATCGGTCGCGTTGGTCGGCAGAACGCCGGATTGGATCGCGCCGCGTGCCTGAGCCAGGGCCGCCGCCGCTTGCTGAGCTTGTCGGGCTTGAAGCGCGGCTTGCTGGTTTTGGCGGCGCGCTTTGTCCAGCTCGGCGATTTCGTTTTTGATGCGGTCGTTGTCCTTGCGCAGTTTTTCAATTTCAGCGGTCTGGCTGCGCAGTTGAGGCAGCTCCTCATTCTCTTTGCGAAGCCTGGGGAGTTCCTTGTTCGCCGTGCGTAGCTTTTGGACTTCCTTGTTTTCCTCCCGCAGTTGCGCCAATTCCTGGGATTGCTGGGCGCGCTGTTGCTCGCCGCCGCCGCTGCAACCGGCCAGCCAGAGCGCAGACCCGATGGACAAAACCAGGCCGAGTTGCTTCGACCACTCCAAATCACTGTGCCGAAAAACTTTCATGTTGCTTGACTCAATCAGACGCTTTCTCAAGTTCCGCCAGCTTTCTTGACGCGAGGGTGTGGCCATTCTTCGCCGCCGCGGCGAGCCATTTCCTGGCCAGGTTCAGATCTTTGTCCACGCCGTCCCCTTTCTGGTAGCGAACGCCCAAGTCATATTGCGCGTGAGCGGCCCCGGCTTCCGCGCGCTGCTTTTGAAACGCGAGTGTATTGCGCGCCACCCCCTCCTTCGACGCGACCGGAGGCCCGGAAGGCACCGGCGCAACCGCGACGGGCAAAACCGCCTGCGGAACGGCTGGCGCCGGGGCGCCCACAGCGAGCGGCGATTGAAAAAAGAGTCCCGGGCCAGGAGACATCAGCACCGGCCGGGTGACCGCACGAAGGCCTTGGGCGGCGCAGGACAAAGCCAGCGCGCTCTGGACCAAAACGCCGCCGATTAACCAACTCATTCTCATGCCCGTATCCGATTCAATTGCCCTGGCAATGCCAGCTCCCAGTTTATGCACATTTCGACACCGATCAAATGGAAAGAAACCGAATGCATTCGGCTCGTTTCGTTCCTGTTTCAAACACCGCGCCTGGTTCGGAGTTGCAGATTCATCCGGTTTTGCCGCCGCGTGATCTTTTTTCGCGCATGGCCCTCCTGAACCTGCTAGGGACGGATTCCACTCCGTCCCTGACTTTTGGGGCCTGCTGGCGAAATATCAGGGCGCGGCGGACCGCGTCCCGGTGCGTGGCGGAATGCTGCCAGTTTCGAATTGCGGTTTTCGTCGGCGAAACTAAAGTGCGGAGAAATCCATCCAAACAAAGCCTATGTACTTTGGAGCCGATTACTACCCCGAACACTGGGTCTATCCCTACGCCGGCACTCCGGAGAATCCTGAATCCCGTTGGGAGCAGGACGCCCAATTGATGTTCGCGGCCGGCATCAACGTGGTCCGCATGGGTGAATTCTCATGGGGGCTTTGCGAACCCAAGGAAGGAGAGTACGATTTCGGCTGGCTCAAACGCGCCATGGATGTCATGGGCAAAGCCGGAATCAAGGTCGTGCTGGGCACACCCTCGGCCGCTCCCCCCATCTGGCTCTCGAAAAAGCATCTGGAGATTCTGCCGATCGACGAACGAGGCTTGCGCCGCCACGCCGGCACCCGGCGCGCGTACTGCATGAACAGCGACATTTACTGGGATTACAGCAAACGCATCGTCCGCGCCATGGCCAACGCCCTGGGCGACCACCCTCAACTCATCGCCTGGCAGATCGACAACGGCGTCGGCGGCCATGACACTGAATCTTCCTTCAACGAGGAAGCCCGCCGCGATTGGATCGCCTGGCTCAAAGCCAAATACGAAACCATCGACCGATTGAATGAGCTGATGGGCGCCCGGTTTTGGGGACAGGTGGTGAGCGATTGGAATGAGGTGCCCATCCCCATGCGCGCTCCCACGGTGCACAATCCCGCCCTCGTGACCGACTGGCGCCGATTCTCCAGCGACACGTGCGTGGCCTTCGTGAAAATGCAGGCTGACCTGCTCCATGAACTAACGCCCCGTATCCCCGTGACCACCAATCTGCGCGGGCTGGACAGGAAATTCGATCACTTCGACATGGCGGCAGCGGTGGATTTCGTCTCGTTCGTCAGCAACGCCGCCGTCAAGGCGAGGTCCGCCGAGAACGCCTGCGAAATCGACATGCTCCGGTCGCTCAAGAAAACCGAGATCCGGACACCCGACGGCGATACGGGATTCTGGGTCATCGAGCAAAAAGCCGCGCAGGTCAACTGGCAGGACGTCAACTCATTGGTTCGGCCCGGCGTCGTTCGGCTTTTCACCTATCAGATGATCTCGCGCGGCGCGGGCGGCATCCTCTATTTCTTCTGGCGTCAGCCGCGCATTGGTTCAGAAAAATTCTACGGCGGCGTCCTGAGTCACGACGGCCAACCCCGCAGCCGCGCCTACAAAGAAATCGGCCAGATCGGCGAGGAGCTCAAGCGCCTGGCGCCGGCCATCAAAGGCAGCCGGGTCGTGGCGGAAGCGTGCATCCTGTACAGCCACGACAACGAATGGCTGCTTCACGAACCGATGCAGCCGAATAAGCACTTCGGGCTCCGCGATCATATCCAACTTTTCTACAACGCGCTGCACGATCGGAACATCCCGGTCGATTTCGCGCGTCCGACCGAAGACCTTTCGAGGTACAAACTCGTCATCGCGCCGTCGCTGCACTTGCTGGCCGGAGGCGAAGCAGACCTTCTGAAACTCTACGTCCAGAATGGCGGCACGCTCGTCGCGACGTTCAATACCGGGTTGGTCGATGAACATTGCATCGCGCCGGACACGGGCTATCCGCACGACCTGACCGACTTGTTCGGCATGGAAGTCATGGAGTTCGACCCGATCCCGCCGGGCGAGGACAATCATCTGAATTTCAAAGGCGCCTTCCCGACCAGCCACCTCCATCCCGCGCGGTTGTGGTGCGATCTGATCGAGCCGCGCGATTGCCAGATTCTCGCCACTTATGCGAAGGATTTTTATTCCGGCCGGCCCGCGATGACGATGCACACGTTCGGACTCGGCACGGCCATCTACATCGGCACGATGAGCCATCAGCCGTTTTATCAGGATTTGGTCGTTTGGCTGCGGCAGATGTGCAACTTGTTCCCGCTCCTGAAAGTGCCCGAGAACATCGAGGTCAGCATGCGGCAGAAGGACGACACCCAGCTTTACTTCCTGCTCAACCACCAGCACAGCCCCGTGCGCATTCAGCTCCTCAAACCCATGCACGACTTTCTCACGGGCAAAACGCTATCCGGCAACGTCGATCTCCCCGCCCACGGCGTGCTCGTGCTTGACGAACATCACGCCCAGGGAGAAGCGTCATAGCCGCGGCCGATTCCTACTTCCACTGCGCCGTCCGTTCTTGCAGCCAGATCACGTCGGAATTCGTCGGCCAGAACGACCCCATGATCCCGGCGAATCCGCGTGTGAGCATCGGCGGCGTGGTCCTCCGGTCTCGCCACTTTCTCAATTCAGCGTGGCCGTCCGCAAAAGACACCGTCCCGGCTCCGTTGTGATAGGGGCTCGGCAGCGCCAGCAACGACGCTGGCCCATTCAACATATCGACCGGAAAGTAGCAGTCTTGAATGCTGTCTTGCCGCTCGTCGATGAAGACAAAGGTCCGCGAAGGCGAACTGGTCAGTTCGGACAATTTCCTCGGCCAAATCTTCCCGTCCCGATGGTTGTCTGGCGTTGAATCAAATCCACTGCTCATCGAGTAGCTGCGGACGCGCGGGAGCATGTGCGACTCGTCATAGGAAAATCGAGAACGGCTACGATCCCCTGGACAGCGCCAAATGGCGACCGACCGGCCCAGATAGGGAGCGATCAAGCTCTCCGTCAGATAATCCGTGTTCACGTTGTCGCCCCAGTACGGAATATTGTCCGGGTCCAGCCACCCTTGAACCCAGGTATTCGTCCCACGGTGGTTGGCATCCAGCGAGGCTTCGTTCGGGGGAACCCTTTCGTCATGATCGTCGGCATACTGGAGCCAAGCCAGGCTGAACTGTTTGAGGTTGCCCAGGCAAACGATTCCCTGCGCCTGCTGTTTGGCCCTCCGCAAGCCGGGCAAGAGCAGGCTCGCCAGAATTGCGATGATCGCAATGACCACCAGGAGTTCGATCAGAGTGAAGGCGCGCCGGGTTTGACTCACCCTACTGCTACTGGCACACCGCGAGTTCATTCCAACCGCCTCGTCCTCAAAGCCGAAATCCGAAACAAATCCCAAGCCTCGAAGGCCCCAAGTGCAAAACCCGGCGCACCAGATGGACCGTGCCCGTTTCGGTCCTTCGGATTTCGACATTCCAGTCTTGGATTTGGTGTTGAAAACTACGGCGCGACGACTCGGTAAAACCGCGCCTCCACACCCGTGGCCGTGGTGTCCTTAAACGTCAATGGATTGCTCGCCAAAGAGACGCTGTCCAACGTGATCCATTCGCTCGCGGCCAGGTCCGGCTTGTACTCGATACGGTAAGTCGTGCCCACGGCGCCGTCGATGCTCAGGTTGGGCACGCCGGAAACTAGGCGGAGACTTAATCGCGCCGCGCTGGCCGGGAGTACCATTACCAGCGCCGCGGGACTGTTAGTGGAACCTGCGGAGGTTTGAACCTTAACCCAGAAGCTGGTGTCGACTGTTAGGACTGGTGTGGCGAAGCTCGCACTAGTCGCGCCGGGAATCGGTTTGGAGGCATCTCCGCTTTGGCCCTGATGCCATTGGTAAGACATCGCAACGCCTCCACTAGCCACAACCGACAAATTAGCCTTTTCTCCAGCCCGCACCATTTGATTCTGTGGTTCCCTGATTATGACCGGATGGCCGGGGTACTTCAGACCGACTAAAGGAACGGGGCCAGTTGGATTCACTCCGCCATGGCCAGTTCTAGATAGAAACAAAACCTCCGAGATGCCGGTCCAGTGGCCTGAGAAAGCGGCTTGCTCGAAACTCGGTCCACCAGCTGCTTCCCAAGCTCGCACCTGGACCCAGGCAGGGCCACCAAAGCTGGCCATCGGGAATGTAGCGACTGCTGCTCGGTACGGTCCTTTGGGTGAATTGAAATAACCATTGGTCAGAAACGGGATCGGAGCATCTACGGGCTGTAACGCTTCTGCGGTGATGCCAGCGTACAGTTGAGCGAGATAATTCGCTCCTGCCAGACGATCGCCGCGGCTGTCAAAGAATGGTGCGTCGACAGGAGGGGCCGACCAAGGCACTCCATTTGCGAACTCAATCGTGCCTTGGGCAAGTGCTAGTGCGGTGGCCAATGCGCAATAGGCTATGAATACTAGTGTTTTCATTGTTTGATTTTTCCGAAGCGTATATTCGGATCTCTCCGGATGTAGTTTGTCCCACCCCAATTAAGAATGCATGGCTCGTAGCGGTCGCACCAAGCGAAGTAGAAGTGCGAGTTGTCCGCACTGGCCCAAGGCTCATGAATCCGCTGCCCAGTGTTGGTACGGGCTCACAACCGGCCCAACGTCCGGACCGTGTACGCCTACTTCCACTGCGCCGTCCGTTCCTGGAGCCAGATCACGTCGGGATTCGGGGGAGAGAGCATCCAAGGGATACAGCTGAATCCTCGGCTGGGCATGGGCGGCGTGGT